>JBBSEU010000029.1:0-29541 GCA_038239365.1 Aggregatilineales bacterium | reverse complement strand
ACTTCGGAGCCGTATTCGACCTTCACGCCTTCGCCCTGGGCGCGCCGTCTAATACCCCGCTTAGGGGATTGAAACTTCGGAGCCGTATTCGACCTTCACGCCTTCGCCCTGGGCGCGCCGTCTAATACCCCGCTTAGGGGATTGAAACATGGTTCCAAGCCACGATCCGTCGTTAGCAATTGTTGGCGCGCCGTCTAATACCCCGCTTAGGGGATTGAAACCCGCTCTGGCCAGCTTTGAAGTCTCCCTTGTCTGTTGGCGCGCCGTCTAATACCCCGCTTAGGGGATTGAAACTCTCTTTCAAAGCGACCATAGTTCGCTTCGCCGAAGGCGCGCCGTCTACTACCCCGCTTAGGGGATTGAAACATAGACATAATGTGCGGTTGATGGCCAAGACCCAGGGCGCGCCGTCTAATACCCCGCTTAGGGGATTGAAACAAACCCTCCAAGCGGACCCATTGGTCCACTTGAACTTTGGCGCGCCGTCTAATACCCCGCTTAGGGGATTGAAACATGATCAGGTTGCCTGACATCTCTCTCCATGTTTGGGGCGCGCCGTCTAATACCCCGCTTAGGGGATTGAAACAAGTCGGGAATGGCGATCATGTCGATCTTGTCGCCATGCTATAGTCTATGAGTTCACCTTGAGGTACATCAAAACGCAGCGATCCGAACTTGGCTGGATCGCTGCGTTTTGATTCTTAAAGGGAGAGAAGCTATTTGTTCACATATTCTTGATCTATTCATAATCATGCGCGGCTAGCCTCTCTCCACAATAAATTGATGTGACTGTTTGGAGGTGAAAAGCGTATCCGCCCGCTGGATACAGAATCGACGACGGCACGAGTCCCTATGTCCTGTTTATTGTCCGCGTCCTGACAATTGATCTGTTTGCTGCGCTTCGTGTCTCGTATCGTTCGCGTAGTACCTAGTCGTGAGGGTAATTTATATGCCCCGCCAGACGGTAGCGATCGTTGTGATGCACAAATCGAACTGGAATTACCCCCTTGCTCTTGACACGCTGTGCGCCAAAGGCATTTCCCCGGATGAAGTCATCCTACTGAAATCCAAAAGAGTAATCGCTGAAATTCAACCGCCATTGCGGGTAATCACCACTCATCGCGGCGCGGTAGATTTGGCGCTGCTGATTTCCCGGCAAAAGGCCGAGCGCAACCGCATTCATTTGATCGTCCATATGCCAAATAGCCTGTTGATCAGCCGTTGTATTTATGTAGCAGCGGTCAGTTTCACCAGTAAGGACAATTTATGGGAATGGGCAGATGATGATCGGCGCACGGTATTGCGTCACCATCCGGTGCCACGTTACCGAACGGGGTTGCGCGTTGCCTACCCATTCACTCGAAATCGGGCGGCTTGCACCCCACCTGATGATCATAACCAAAGGTTGTTTTTTAAGTCGCTATCCACACGTTTGCAACAGGCGTTGCATCTGATTGTCATCGGCAAAAGTAACGCGAGTATTGCGGCAACGATGAGTGTCAGCCAGCAAACAGCAAACTCGTATGTCTCGAAGATTTACGGGGCATTTCGAGACTTTTTAACAGGGCTGGGGATCGTTGTTGAAGACATTGAACGGCAGCTGATCGCCTTTTTCAGCAGCTTCTTCAAAGGCCGCAAACTGCGTCAAAGTGCATAGACGCGCGTCTGACCAAAACCGGTGGTTGTCCGGGCACCAACACCGCTGTATAGTGCGAATTCAGCTAACATGTGCGTCAGGTTTAGCCAATCGTTATCGCTGCTCTGAAGTGCAAACGTGACGTGACCGGTGAAGCCAACCACCCCAATACCACCGCGATTCAGTCGATCCAGGCTGATACGCTGTGACTCGATGCCAAACTTGCTGACGACGATACATTCTCGGATAAAGTCTTTGTATTCAGCGGGCAGTGGTCTATTTGAAAATTCATTCCAGCGATTGATCAGGCTGTCGAACACCAGTTCCGGGATGGGCAGTGGGATTTGCTGCGCGCCGCCATCTTTTTTGAAGGCCGTCGGCGATAAAAACTGAAATGCGATCTGCCGATATGAAGTGCCACCACGCCCCATCGCGGCTTGATGCTGTGCTTGCAGATCGCTGTAAGTTTGTGTGCCTGCCCAGGGATCAAGCGTCGGATCGATGATAACCTGTTCTACACGCATCGGCTGATCGTGCATATCGACACCATCCTCTTGCCAGCGTGGGATCAAACCATTGAGTGTGATTTGCGTCAGGTCCGGGTGGAACGTCGTAATGCGTAACCAGTACGTCTGAGTCGGACGCAGGCGCAGTAGTTCTCTGTACGGTGATGCTGTACCCCGATCCGGTGTCAAATTGCTCACCGTGAAAGGTTTCAGACCGTCACCATCGTGAATAGCCGACGAAAGTGCTGGTTCAATCGCCTTGAGGGTTTTCAAATACCAAGCCATGCTCGCGTATCCCAGCCACGCCGGAATTTCGTCCTGATGGGTTGGCCTCAGTTTGAGTAGGATGGCGGCTAAATCGGGCATGAAGACTATTCTCTATAGACGTTACGCAGTTGAGGAGAGAATGATGGCCTTGAAAACGCAGCCTTTCTCCTCAAAATGACTTCAACTGCGTAACTCCTACTCTATTAACCAGTGGTGCAAGTTGAGGTAATCATGAAAAGGGGACAAACTTTCGGTAACCACACCAAAGTTGAGCCAAATCATGACTACCGAAGAGATTATCATCCGAATATTCTGCGCCGTCGATGACCAGTTAAGACAAGTAGGAAAGGTGTCGCAAGCCAAATTGTACCCAAGCGAGGTGGTCACTATCGGCATCTTGTTCGCGCTCAAAGGCGGGCACTTTCGAGCCTTCTATCGGTGGTTGAAGCGAGATTACGATGACTTGTTTGGGGGATTGCCAGACCGAACAACCATCGGACGTAATTTGCTCAAGCATCAGTATTTGTGCGACAGGCTGCTCGAAACACCGAGCGTGTTGAATGTCGTCGATAGTTATCCGATTGAGTTGCTCTTTCCCATCCGCGCTGGACGCACCAAACAGCAAATTGGCAAAAAAGGACGGGATAAGGGGCGTTGGTCGATTGGGATGAAACTGTGTTGGGTCTTGAACGCCGGCGGGCAGGTGATTGGCTGGTGGTATGACACATTGAATCGCTTCGATACGACCTTTCATGAATTGGTGTCAGCCTTTCGGGGAGACGGCATTATCTTGGCTGACTTGGGTTTTCGGGCCAAAAAAGATAATCCCGACAACCTTAAGCTCTGTCGTAAAGGCACCTGGAATGAGCGCATGGTGGTTGAAACAACCTTTTCCTTGCTGACCGTCGTATGTCACGCCAAAAAAATGTTTCACCGTCGTATCCCGCACCTCGAAGCGCGTTTTGCCTACACGGCTGCCATGTTCAATCTGCTGGTTACCTTGTCTCGACAGCTTGACCCAGCCGCTGACCCTTTCAAAGTCAGCATCGCTCAGTTTTCTTTATGACGCGCACCATTGGTTATTAAGTTCCATCCGGCCAAATCTCGACGACTCGTTCGTATCCATTGCCAACGCGATTGTACATTTGGATGTGATAAAAGCGCCAAAAGTAAGTACCAAGCGGCAGTAATAGTGCTGCTGGAGCTAGTGAGAAGAACTGAAGTGTTGGTTTGCGTACTTCTGCAAATGGAAGAATAGCCTCACGAGTCGTGTCAATCGCATCGCTCCACTGCGCGTTATTGCGATTATCGAGTTCATATTTATCTTCTGAATTGATCGGGCTTGTGATGCACACTGCCGTAAAAGCTGGAGTCGTATCCCGTTCTGCATCTTTAGCAGATTCCGTCCAATGCTGATAGACATTTGGCATAAACGAAGAAGTGGTTTGTTGGGTAAATTGCAAACACACCTGGATGACAGATGGGTAATTCACGATGGTATCTGCTGTGCCAACGATGGATGCTTTACAATAGCCCGACTCGATCAGCGGCACCCAAACTAGCGTTTTGCCGTCGAGCATCGGCAGTGAACGGGTTGGACTCAAGTCACCAAGCGCCTTGCCAAACTCGAAGCCAACTCGCCGCCGCTTCAAAGTTGGATAAAGCCTTACAAGATCAGCAACCAATGTCTTGACCGCCTGATCGATGCTTCCCGCCGTAATACCCTGCGTAGCACTCAGCATTATTGGCAGTGGTGTACTGTCTAAGAGCAGCAGCGTGATCGGTTTGCTGCGTGCTATTCCGCTATCGATCTCTTGCTTGACCCATTTTGACTCGCTGGCCGCCTTTGACCATAGGACAACTACTAAGGCAGCTTCGTCTAGCCCCGCGCCAATTTTCTGGGTCCAATCTTCTGTAGCGTGAATATCGCTCACATCCTGCCAAACGACGAAGCCGCTGGCACGCAGTTTATTAATGACTACCGCCGCCTGATCGGAATTTTTGCGTGAATAACTGAAAAAAATATGATGTGCCATGATTTTCTCCTCTGAAAACTATAGCCGCCCACTGATCAAATCAATCAAGACCTGTCGCATCTGGTGCTTCGGAAGCTGATCGCCACGATCCAGGTAAAATCGCATCTTCTGATAGATATTTTGCAGATGCGTTTCTACAGTGCGCGCATCGATAAACAAATGCTGACCGAGCAGTTTATTTTCTGCATAGGGGTTCTGGCGGATGGCGGCGGCCACCAATTGTTCTTTCGGCGAAAGCTGATTCAGGAAGTCTTCGCCCAGGTGTTGACGACGTTCCATATATTGCTCAATTTCTTCAAAGCGCATATCACCCGATACTGGTGCAAGGCGCAGTGGGAAAATGGGCAAACTGATGAGCTTGATATTATCCCGCAACTCAATCGGCACCTGTCGCAGCCAGAAAGCCTGTGCCTTAATCACGGCGTCGGGTGAATGAATCGTCCAAACCCGGTCTCCGCTTTGCAGTGCAAACGTCGCGGCCAGCATTGCGTAGATGCTCATCGCTTTGCGCCCGCCCGCAATCAGCAGATGGATCGTATAGCCCTGCTGTTTGAACTCTCGAAGGACTGACCAAACGCCGCGAAAATAGGCACGTGAAGTAGGCTCATCGACGATATCGATCAGTGGTTGCCCACTCATATCCGTAATTTCACGAAGCAAGACACGATAGGCAGGCCGTTCGTGTGCCAGTTCGCGTTGCAGCAGCTCAAATTGTTCGCTGATTGCCGAAAGCGTTGGACTGGTATGCAGCAATGCCACCGTATCCAGCGTCGGGATACGCAGTTGCAGCCGATCCAGCGCCATCGTGATTGCGCCCGGTGCCTGTCCCAGCGTTGCGACGAACAATTCAGCGGACATGATCAGCACTAATCCTTAATATCCAACGGGCCAGGTAAAACTGGCTTGTTGCGAAATTCTTCCAGTGTCATATAGGAACGGGCCTGCTGTTGAGCGTCCGTTAGCGTCTCGCGCCATTCCATCATTTTGAGCAAGGCCGCCATTCGTTCGTGAAACGCTCTTTTGCCAACCGTAGTTTCCACGTGTTTCTCAAATTCCTCAGCCAACCCAAGATACTGGTCACGGGTTTCCCGTTGCTCGGTGGTCAGCCATTCACCTTCATCATCAAAGAGTTTTGAATAGCGCATCGAGCGATCCGTCAGAATCAACTTGAACTTCAACTTGACAGCGCCCATTCCAAGTGGCTTGCCCATGCCAAGCGAATGGCAGCATTCGGTTTCATGGGGTAATACGAGTGCCCAAACCAAAGCGCCAAGCTCAACGGGCGTCAGGTTCTCGAAATAGATGCGGCTGAAAAAATCGACATCTGCCCGAATTGGCTTTATCTGGGTAAGCTGTTTCCTGAACTTTTGCCGATCACCGGTGTAGACAAGGGAGGCTTCCGAGACGTTGCCCCGTAACCAATACCGCTTGTGGCCGCGCACGTACAGCCGCCGCGATCCGCCCATGTTTTCGCCGGGAGTGTCCTCGTAATGGCGCATTTTATTTTTCATCACACCGGCGGGTTGTTCCAGATAATTTTGGAAGGCAGTTGGTTTCGGCGTGGAAAAGACTTGCGGCACGATCACCTGATCCGGCGTGCTGCCAAGCCAGATATTTTCCTGATCGTTATACAGTCGGGCATCACCGAAGAAAACGCGCCCGGCACGACTGCTGGTACGCTGTCGCTTCTTGTCTTTCAAATCGGGAATATAGCCAAAAATCGCCTCAGCCATATCGATGGTCTGCGGATTAGTGAGCTTACCGGGGACAAAATCATGTGGATTGCGTTTGTAGGGCAACCGAAATATCTGAGCGCGCCCGATAAAACTTAGCATACGCTTGCCATGCTCATCTTCTTCCCGCAAAAAGAAAATTGGATTTTCCTCGCCGTTCGACTGCTTCGACAAATAGCCATCGCGTTCCCGTGCATCCGTCATTGGCTCTTTTTTTGGAAATGCCTTTTGTTGCCACTGACTGATCTGATCGTCATCCTGAAAGCGATCAATCATCTCATCACTCACCCGGATGATTTCCGAATCGGCGTTGGGCAGTAGAAAGACGAACTCCTTTTTCTTGCGCGGTGCATTGCCAGTAATGACCAAGATCGCTTCAGACCAGCCGTTTCCGGTAGCTGGCGTATTCCGAATTTCACCTACCAGATGCTTTTTTTCTCCCAGCCGAATCCAAACCCGTTGATACTGGTGATGACCAGCAGTAGACGGAGACTTCCACGGCGCAACAAAGTTCGGGTTTCCGCCCCATTCAATATTAAGCAAATTTCTGGAGACACGAACAGCCTGACAGATTTTAATGTAGTAGCCTTGTGCGTCCCGCCGTAAAAAACCCGCTTCAACCTTGTTGCCAAATTCGTTATCGCCTACCATGCGCGTCCGGTAGGCAATACCAATAGATGAATTATCCACCGTTCGGAAAAACAGATTTTTACGAGAAATATTATGCAGCTTGCTAAAAGTGATGATTTCGATGATGCTTCGCAGCATCCCGCGCAAACTGCTGCCCGG
Source organism: Aggregatilineales bacterium (assembly GCA_038239365.1). GTDB lineage: Bacteria > Chloroflexota > Anaerolineae > Aggregatilineales > UBA2796 > JBBRMW01. The sequence goes on along the minus strand of JBBSEU010000029.1, from coordinate 22,574 downwards.
AATGGCCGCATCGCCCATTTCCTGCTGATCTGTATAGAAAAAATCAGGCTTGTTCTTCATCGCCCGCTGCTGATCTTCGTTGCCCGTTTCGGCCTGACGAAATTCATTAGTGGTGAGCGGCCCACGAATATACAGCGGCGAACGAGTGGTTATCCGAATATCGAAATAGCCTGTATGAGTCCCTTCCTGAAAAGTGTGATGCCCAGGAATTTCACCCTCGTTCGCGGGAGCAATATTGGCAGGCAGTGGCACGAAATTATAAGGCGCATGAGCCGGACGCTGATCTGGGTTGTTCATTTTGCTTTCACCTTTTCATCGAATAAATGGGCAAGGGTTGTCATGGCGGTTCGGTTAAATCCCGTCTCAGTATCTTCAACCAGATGGTGGCGAACTTTTAGACGCAAGGGGCGGTTTTGCTCGTTGAATTTGCCTTTTACAGGCAGCGGAATAGCATGGCCGAAACCCTGTGAACCATCGGTTATAATAGTAAATCCATCAACGGTTGCTTTGGGGTCTGTACCGTAAAGCAGCCATTTTTCCTCAATAATTTCCGCAAAGTCGGCAGTCGCGTTTTTATTCACCGCCTTCGTCGTTCGTTTTTTCCACTGGCCTTCATCGGCATCACGCCACAGATAAACTTCACCCGATTCGCCAAATAGCCACAGCCGTTGCAGCGTGATCGGCTGCAAAACGGGTAAGGTAAACTGAGCAGTGGATGACGGCACAATAAGCCGCTTATTTTCGACTTTTCCCCATAGCAGCCCATCATCCAGGTGAGCAAGCATCCAGGCGGCTTCGGCCTCTGCTGCCATTTTGCTCAACCAATCGCCAAATTCTTTTACTTCATCTGGCAATACAATATCCTGGGTCTGGCACGTAACTGGAAAAAGTTGAATGTTTCGCTGATTCATGATTCGCTCTGTCCTCTCAACGTCTCTAGCAATGCGGAAACGCAGGACTCCAGGTTGGCTTTGTCTCCGCTCACATCCAGCTTTTGATCATCCTGAACAATTGACCAGCGATCTGTATACGTCGTCACATCGGCTTTTTGTCCGCGCAGCCGTCCGCGCCCGACGCTGCTTTCGCCACCAAGTGCTAAATCACCTGTCCACAAATCTTTGAGGAGCAGCATCAGTAACCCAATTTCGTGCGGTTTTGGGTTACTGAGACTCATTTTGAGATGTACCAAACTGCCTGGTTTTCCAAAAACAGGCTGCTGGTTGAATAACGCGCCGTCCAAAGCGCCGCCGGTGAAGCGATCAATGCTCACTCGATTTTGAATCAGATCGGTCTCTGCCCCCTTTATCAGGTGTTCCTCAATGCGAAGGCGGCTGGCGCAGCGTTCCGTTTTGGTTTCCATCGTGCCGAATATCGCTTTGATGATCTGTGGATCGAGGAAGTTTCCCTTAGCATCCCGTCTGATCTCACTCTCACCTGACAGCGTGCGTACAATGCGTCCGGCACGCGCCCGCAACGCGCCTGCAACGCTTGTCCCAGAAAGGATGGGTCTCTGATCACGGCGTTCTTTGCCCAGGTAAACCATTTCGGGTTCATTAACATCCCGTCCACCAGAGCGAATGAGCAGCGATGTATCGATCTCAAAAAAGGCGTCGATAGTAAATGTCTGGCGCGAAGACGGAAACGGGTTTCCGACTACTGCGACCAAATCGCTGCCATGTTGCACGTTTTCGTCAGTGACATCAAGTGGCATATTGCCGAAACGAAGCCAATCCAGAAGTTGACCAGGCTCAGTCAAGGCGTAATCGCGCATTCGCCACTCGTTAATTTGCACCTGCCCCAGGCCGCGTGTCTTGCGCGCACCCAGCGTGATTTCGCCATTCGTTAGCCCTTGCAGCGCCGTTGCCAATGCTGGAAGTAGTCCAGTATGTTGATTGCCTTCGTCAATCAACAGTTCAAAACGGAGTTTGAATTGTGTTCCGGCTGACCATAGCTCACGGTTGAACAGGAATTTACCCGCCGCCGTGCGCGTTACGGGATCGATCTTTACGCCTTCGCGGACTTCAATTTGGAAAGTACCGGGCACTCCGAACGCATCATCTATGATCAGACAGCTTTGATCGCCGTCTTCAGTTCGTCGTTCGCCGCCGAACAACAGTTGTACCAAAGATGGCTTCTTTTCCCGTTCGGGAAGGCAGTCTTTAAGGTAGCTTCGCAGCGCACCCGCCAGAGTCGCCCCAGTGAGCAGCGGGGTTCGGCCATCGCGGGGATCAACCAGCAGCAGCATATCGACAGCTTCACCCTCACGGCCATTGCCAAAATGCGCCGGAGTAACGAGTTCAAGATCGGCCTCGATGACGATCCGCTCGATAAGTTTACGAGAGTGAACAAAGTAATCTGCTTCGGTGGGACTGTCAATGATTTTCGTCGTCATGGTCAATCGCCTTTCGTTCGGCAGCGCGTGCCAGAGTGATGTCCAATAGCCGGATCGTATATTCTTGTCGGATAGCACTACTCAAAGTACTCTGCGGGTTCAATGCAAAGATTATTGGTTCCAGTCCAAGCAAGCGTTTCCATGCCGCCTCATCATCAATGGTCTTGAGCGCCTCTCTGACCCATTGAGACAGCGAAATTCTGGGGTTTTCTTCGGCTTTTATGGCGATCAGCGGTGATTCCTTTGGCTTAATCAGTTCGGCGCGGGGAATTGAAGCGATCCGGGCAGCAGTAAACTGCTTACGGCTTTTTTGCCGTCTATCGACATTGGAAAGAAACGTTTCGATGGGTGTTTGCACAGATGGCGTTGCATCAGGAAGTGAGTTTGCCATCAGACTCAGTGATTCGAGGATTGCCAGTCGCAGCCGCGAAAGCTGCGATTTTGTAATCGCTTTCAGGTAGAGCGACTCGGCGTAAACCTGCCCCGCCGCCAGTATTGCCCGTTCCAGTTTGCTGCGAAGCAGGCGTGTTTCCATCAAGTCGATCAATGCTTGTGACTCGGTATTGTGCTGTGCTGATTTATCGCCAGGCATCAGGTCAACGTGGGCGTTTACCCATTGAGCAGGCATGGCAGAATCCGTAGGGGTGATCATTAAACAGCCAAAGCCGTCTTCCCGTCGTTCACCAATGCCCATCTCCTGCAAGCGCGTTAAGTCCGCGCCCAACAACGCGGGCGACTCAAGATCGATGACACTGCCCGCGCTGATCGCCAGGGCTTGCGGCAACGGCATCCCCCATTTGCGATTAAAACCACCCACAACGCGCGTGCGGATGAGTGCCTTTGCGACAGATGGCGTGGGCAACTTCAGCGCACGGCCAATTTTGCTGGCAATGACTGACACATCAGAAGAATATTGCCCATTTTCATCGCGCAACAGTGTGTCGCTGGTGAAGGTGAAACGCAAGGCCCCGGCATTTGAGTCTTTGATACTGAATAAGGCGTTCACTTCTTTTTCTTGAATTACTTCAAACGTCAATCCGGCGCGGCCATACCCTGCGCTCCGCGCGCCGCCAATGATGAGTTCCGGCATTGCCGCCAGGGTCATCCGCAATTCTTCGAGATCAGCTTCCTGTTCACAAATGATCAGCGACTTAAAAGTTTGCAAGGCGGCCAACGCATCATAGCGATAGACCGCGCCATCGCCTTGTTTGGGGCGTCCAGCTTTGCGATTCTGCCGGAAGGTATGAATATTGATCTGACGTTCTGGCTCGGCCAACGTCGCCTGATTATTGGCTGTGAGCGCGAAAAATAAGTCGCCAACTGCTTTTTTCTCAGGCGGAGCATTTGTATCTTTTTTGCCTTCGGTGGTTTTATTTACCGGCTCAATTTTCAAACTATCGAAAAGATCAGGAATTGTTTTATCTTTGCACCGTTCCCAATTCAGTGGAACTGGTAGAGAGCGTTTGCCCTCAATCACCAGATAGCCATTCAGATAGCGCGTTTGTGGGTCGAAGAACAAGCGTCGATAATGTGGCACGGCGGGCGAAAATTCTGGATGTTTTCGACAATACTCTGCGATCAACGCTCCCTTGATCACGCTCCCTGGAATATAAGGATAAGAAATGCCACTGTTCGGATCGCCGTCCAGTGCGGTCAGCAGGGCAGGCTCAAGCAAGTGGATTTGTAGTCGGATTAAATGTGTCATGGATTTACCTCCAGCAGCGTGGCAAAATGAGCTAAATGCGGTTCAGTGGCGTCTTGCCCGTTGATCAAGAGGCGAATCTGCACACGTCCCCGCCCACGATTGCGTCCCGTGCCTGCGCGCCGGGTAGCGGCAGCGCACGCGGCCAGCAGAGCCAGTTGATCAGAGGTTGGGGTACTGGCAAAAGTTGATCTGGCTTCCAGCACAACACTGCGTAATAAGACACGCATCGAACGCAATGAGTTATCTTCGGGAACGCCCGCGTCATTCACGGCAGTTTGATAGCGAATAGCGGTCAGCGACTCAAGCACATCCGTCACGGTGAGCGTTTTCGCGTCGAGTGCGTTACGTACTGTCGCCTCAACCGCCGAAGGTAATCGTGCGTCGCCCACTTTCAAGTTGGCTTGCCCGCTCAAATCGCTCCCGGCGCGGCCAAAAAGGTCTTCGGTCACCTTGATTAGTTCATCAAATCGGCGGCTATCGATCTGCTGCGCCGAATAAAGTAAACTGTCGCATTCTTCAACTAACAATCCCTTGAGTTGTCGCCCACGCAAAAACGGCAGCCCTGTTGACGCATCGTGTTCAACCTCATCATCAACCAGCCCGGCCACGCCGTCGCCACGCCCAAATGTTGTATCGCTGAGTAGTGTGATTGCCAGTCTATAATCAGAAACACTCATGAGTAAATGCTCCATCGGTTAGAAAATTGGGACTGGCAAGGAATAGGTCAACTAACTCGACGGCATCAAAATAGGCACGCCGGGAGATGTCTGAAAGCCAACCATCTTTTGTAAAACTGGCTGTTGAACTTTCAAATTCACGAAGCGCATTGTTTTTTGGATCGCTCTGCCAGAACTTCTGAACGGCACCCGGACCAGCACGCAAGGCATCGCGCAATGCCTTGATCTTGTTGTGTCGCCCCATCCACTGCTCACACAACTGAAAATCAGCTAACGCTATCTTGATCCATTCCCAGCGCGGCACACCGGCTTTATCTGGCTCAACCTTCAGTGCAACCGGACGAAGCATCAAATCACCAGCAGCAGTGTGATATTCGCGCTGCCTGATTTCGTCCAAATCACCTGAAAGTCCGCTGAAAGCAAAATGCCAGTCGATGCACGACCCTGTCAAGTTTTTCTTGCGTTTCAGGTCTTTGGCCGATTTGCAAAGCTGTTCAGCCAATTCATAGGCACGCGCAAATGGGAAATGCGTCTTGACAATGGCGACTCCTGCACAAGCCGTTAGTCTGTCCTCCTTTTCTTTATCCTCTCCCTTATTAGCTATCAGTTTTTCGTTGTCAGAGGGATTAGCTTGTGTCTCGAAGTGTTCCAGGTAGCGCAAGGCCAACCAAAGACCGATCCGGCCATCGCACACAAAGGTGACATCATCACCACCGAAAACAAGCGGGCGAATCGGCAAATAGACCTGATCTCCTTGATCGCCTATTTTGGTTAAGCTCAGGCCATTCTTTTCCAAATCGGGCAGCGCACTGATCAAATCCGAAACGGTCAACTGCAAGGCAGTCGTGGCCGCTCTGTTAAGCGTAGTCGAAAAAGTACGAAGTACTTCAAGATAGGTTTCGTTATCTGCCACATCCGGGTACTTGTCAGCCAACGCCTGTATACGATTACCCATGCCGTCGCCATCGGCATGAACCACTGCGATGAAGTTCATCTCCCCGCGCGTTCCGCCTAATTGATCAAAATCTGACGGCAATTGATAGCGGTCTTGCAGTAATTCTCGAATATCATCCGTAAATGGAAAATCCGTCAAGCGTTGGTTCGCGGCGTCCAAAGCGTCCCACTTCGCTTCGATTTCTGGGGATGCCGGATAGCCTGGATCGCCATTAATTGAGTCCGTGATATGATTAGCAGGCAGTCCGGTTGAACGGCACATGACCGTCGCACCCAGCCCATAATGTGGTGTGGATTGTATCCGACTGCGAAATTCACCATCCATTGACCGAATCGCCTTACTTATCACATCAGCAAGGCGCGTTTTCTGATCGTCGTATGATAGCGTTCGTGAGATGAGCAGTTGCATGGCGGGCGCTTCCACCAATGCCCGCCGAGACAAGCGCCGGGTAAACTCTTTGGCGTGTGTTTCATCGTCAAATATCAACACACTGCCGCCTCCACCGGAATAGATGATTTCGCCAGCGAGTTCACCCGATAAATTTGTGGCGTCACTTCTTGCTGAATTCAGTGCATCCTCAACCCAGTTTTCGGTAGCGACTGCAATTAAGTGCGAGGCTCCAATATTTTCCCGAAGCCGATTGCTCCCAAAAATGTAAAGTTGTTTTCGGGCGGTCTCCACCCGTATCAGATATTTATTCATGGTAACTCACTTTGGTAATGAAAGTTATATTTAGAGAAGTTTACGAGAAAGCCATATTTTCTGCTACGTAGGGCTACGGAGTGTTTTTAATAACGATTGCAAATCCGCTATATGGCCTCATCCATTAAGAGCAGAGTTGATCTCAACACGAGCTATAGACGAATTTAACGCTCATTCCCGCACTATGCCTTTATAATCTCCATACTCTCATAACGCTCGACAAAAACTGAACAGTTCATTGCTGCGGAGGCACGATGAAGGCCAATAATCCCCTGCCAATGCGTTGGTCTGAAGCCGCGCTGTCTGAAATCCTGCGTCCAATTCAGGAGTTTATTCAAAACTCCGCATCCAGTGGCATCGTTTTGCTGGGTGCAACCGTTATCGCGCTTATGCTTGCCAACACCGCACTTGCTGAGAACTATCATCAACTGCTAAACACCCATCTGAGCATCGGCCTGGGCAACTTTGAACTCAATCACAGCCTGTTACAGTGGATTAATGATGGCTTGATGGCGATCTTTTTTTTATCAGTAGGCTTAGAAATCAAGCGCGAAGTACTGGTTGGGGAACTTTCCAATATTCGGGCAGCCTTGTTACCGATCATGGCCGCAATGGGCGGTAGTCTGGTGCCTGCCCTTTTCTACGGATTGCTCAATTACGGTAAGCCGGGTGCGCCCGGCTGGGGTATCCCGATGGCAACCGACATCGCCTTTACGTTGGGACTGCTGGCACTGCTCGGCAAACGCATTCCCCCGGCCTTGCGCGTATTCCTGACGGCTGTCGCCATTGTCGATGATTTGATAGCGATCCTCGTGATCGGAATTTTTTATTCCCATCAAATCAATGCGATCATGTTAGGCTTGGCTTTCCTGATTCTGGCAATGATGTTTCTTGCCAATTTATCCGGGATTCGCTATCTGATCTTCTATCTGGGTATGGGGGTGATCGTCTGGCTGCTCTTTCTGCAATCGGGCGTCCATGCGACTATTGCCGGAGTACTCGTCGCATTGACGATCCCAGCGCGCAATCGAATCGATCCGCGGCCTTTCCTGGAAAAATCCCGCTACCTGCTGGATGGTTTTGCCGACAGCCGACTCGAACCAACGCGGATGCTGACCGATGAGTTGCAGCAAAGCGTCCTGGTTCAGTTGGAAGATGCGTGCAGGCAGGTTCAAGCCCCTTTACAGCGCCTTGAACACGCCCTTTATCCCTGGGTCTCGTTTGTGATCATGCCCATTTTTGCCCTGGCAAATGCGGGCATGACGCTGTCGCTAAACAATCTTGGCGGACAAACATCCAACATTATGTTAGGGATCGTAATCGGTTTAGTGGTTGGCAAACCTGTTGGCCTGCTTGGCACCTCATGGTTGTTGACGCGACTCGGCGTTACTGTGCTGCCCCAGGACACGCGCTGGACACATATGATCGGCGCGACTTGCCTGGCGGGCATCGGCTTCACCATGTCTTTGTTCATCGCGTCCCTGGCCTTTGGCGAAAGCAATCTGCTGGTTGTTGCCAAACTGGGCATTTTAACGGCTTCGATCATCGCCGGGGCACTTGGCTTTTTTCTGCTAAGTCGCCTGCAACCCTATTGACAGCCATACGCGATTTCTGCTACTGTGTGATCAGTGCGAATCATCCGTGAGCGTGTAGCCTTTTTTCTAGCTGGGCAGATCATTTATGTCTGAAACAGAAGTTGTTGTGCGCCCCACTCTCTTTGCAGACCCGGCCACTGCCGAACGCGCCGTTGCCGATCTGTTGGACTCAGAGAGCGCCAATCACCTGGCCGATTTTTTCAAAGCGATGGCCGATCCGACGCGCGTCAGACTGCTTTCCGCGCTGGCGAACACCGAACTGTGCGTGAACGATCTGACGGTGATGCTGAATATGGAACAGTCGGCAGTGTCACATCAACTACGCGCACTGCGCGAATGGCGGCTGGTGCGCCATCGCAAAGTCGGACGACAGGTCTTTTATACCCTGGATTCCGATCACACACCCGATTTTTTTGTTCGGAGTCTCAATCGTGCGCGGGCAAACCCGCTTGGGGACTAGCTTCCAGAAAACAGCAGCGTTAGCGTGCGTCTGACGAATGGGATTCGCTACTGGTTGTCTCGAAATCGTTCAATGCCTGGGCGACAGCAGTTTCCAGTTCGCGCGAACCCACCGGCTTGATCAATGTTTGATTAACTCGTATCGCCACTTCATCGGAGAGCCGCATGGGAACGGCTGTCACAACCACCACGCGCGTCTGGTCTAGGCGTGGCTCAGAGAGCATATACAGCAGCACATCATTGCCGTTGACCTGTGGCATTGCCAGATCAAGCAGCACGACTGCCGGTGTTTGTTCATGCAGCACTTGGATAGCGGCCCTGCCCCCATTAGCCGTGAGGATCGGGTTAGTAAATGCGTGCTGCCGCAGCGTCAGTTTAAAGAGCGTCAGCAAATCTGCTTCGTCTTCAACAATCAGAATCGGGTTCGTACTCAATGTGCCTCAATGAATTGTTCAAAGTTTCACTATTTTACTGGATTGTCCAGGCCGAACCAAGAGTACCCATTTCTCAATCGTATCTAGGTTCAGTGTGTATTATGTTTGTAGACGGTAAATGCCGCGTGAATTAGCCTATCAGACCTATCACCGATATAATTATGAGCCTGTACAATTCTATCCCATAACCTTTCGACTCTCGATGATTGAACATGGTGCCCGATGACTAATTTTGTTGGAAGAACACTCGGCCCCTACAAGTTAGAGACGGCACTTGGCAAAGGCGGCATGGCAACCGTTTACCGGGCGTTCCAGTCAACCGTCAAACGCTATGTGGCTGTGAAGGTGATGTCGCCTGAAATCGCTGGTGTTCCAGGCTTCGTTGAACGATTTACCCGCGAAGCCGAAGTGATCGCATCGCTGCAACACCCGCATATCCTGCCTGTGATCGACTATGGCGAAGCGGAGGGTTTGCACTACCTAGTGATGCGCTATATTGAAAACGGCTCACTGGAAGATCGCATTCACAAAGCGCCGCTCAGCCTTGAAGAAACCGCCCGTTTTCTCGATCAGATCGCTTCGGCGTTGGATTACGCTCATAAACGCGGCGTCGTTCACCGCGACTTCAAGCCGAACAATGTTTTGCTCGATGCCGAGGAAAATTGCTACCTGACTGACTTTGGCATTGCACGCCTGATGCAATCAGTCGAAAGCCAGAATCTAACGGCGACAGGCACGGTGATGGGCACGCCGTCCTATATGTCTCCTGAACAGGGCACAGGTCGCCCGGTGGATGGCCGCTCCGATATTTATTCGTTGGGCGTCGTTCTGTACGAAATGGTCACCGGGCGACTGCCCTTCATTGCGGATACCTCTGCGGCACTCCTGTTTCAACACGTTTACGAAACACCGCCCCCCCCTCAACAGTTCAAGCCCAACCTGCCCGATGCGGTTACAGCGGTTATTCTTCGCACCATCGCCAAGAACCCCGATCATCGCTATCAATCCGCTTCCGAAGTTTCGCGGGCGTTTTCCGAAGCGATTGGCCGGCGCATCGCCACGCCGCCAAAAGGTACAGAGCCGCTAAACACGTTCGTAGGGGGGCCGCTCAACTCAGCTCCGGTCAGGCCACCTACACCACCTGCATCGCGTCCGGCTACACCTATGTCTTCCGATCTGGATGGCCGTACTTTGCCGCCCGGAACGCCGCTGCCACTGATGGGTACTGGCGGGGTGCCACCCACCACGCCGCCGCGAACACCTACTGGAGCCATGCCTGCTTCGCAACCTCTCCGATCTCCAACGGAGTCGCTTGATAACGCTTCACCCTCAACGCAAATGACAGCACCAGCCGCTCGTAAAGGCGGTGTTCCAGTGGCACTGATCGCAATCGGAGCGGTACTGTTGTTCGTCGTTATTGCGGCAGGCAGTGCTTTTGCCGTGATCAGTAAAAACAATCAGGATGCGACCAATGTAGCGAACGCGGCGGGCACGCGGGTTGCAATTGTGGCGCTTTCGGCAACGGTCACGCCATCCAACACTTTTACACCGACGAATACGCCCACCTTTACGCCGCTGCCTTCGGCCACTAACACGCCAACGCCCACCTTCACCTCAACGCCCACCTTTACGCCATCAATCACATTCACGCCTACCATCACGTCTACTTTGACGCCGAACCCGACAGAAACGGCCTTTGCTATCAAAATGGCGACGATCAATGCTTTTGGCACGTTCTCAGCGAACCAGGCATTGACGCAAACCGCTGTCGAGAATGCCGCTGCAACCGCACACGTCAATCAAACGGCAACAGGCATCGCTGCCAGCACGCAAACGGCTGCCGCCAGTCTGACGGCCATTGCTCACGGAACGGCAACAGGCATTGCTGCGGTCACAAATACGGCTGGTGCCAATTTGAGCATCGCGGCCAATGGAACACGTACTGCTCTCACCGCAACGGCGCGCGCCCTGATCGCTGCCAGTGCCACACAGACGTTACGGGCACCAGCGTCGGCCACTGCGACACCGCCCCCAGCCTCACCTGCACCCGAAGCTATTATGAGCGGCTTGCAGGACGATGGCATCCTGGCGTCTGTGACCGGGAGTCTGGCTTATCAACAGTCAGAAGGCGCAACCGTTGATTTGAAACCTGATCAGCCAAGTTTTTACCGTTGGCGTTCAATCAGCACGGGTGACATTGCCGATTTCGTATTCGCGGCAGATGTCACCTGGGACAGTCTCCACACGGGCGATCAATGTGGCATGATCTTCCGCTACAGTGGGGAGCAGGCCACCCAGAAATTCTATATTTCCACCATTGGCTTCAATGGACATTATCGCATCCTCACTTTTATGAACGATACGGACACGCTCAACTTTGATAAGACATCGAGTGCCATTCAAACGAGTCCAAGTGCCGTAAACCACCTGCTGTTGATCGGTCAGGGGAATGCTTTCCGCCTGTATGTGAACAGTAAGCTGGCAGGCTCATTCACGCTGAACAAGTTTGATAAAGGCACATTCGCGCCGCTTGCATCCACCGGTTCAACGGCGGGCCTGACCTGTCATTTCCAGAATATGTGGGTGTGGGATTTGGGCGGTTCGTCGGGACCCGATCCAGTAACCGGGCTTACCGCAGCTGATCCGGATACGATCCTGAGTACATTGGTGCAGATTGGCGAAGTGACCGAAGGCAATGCAACCCTGTCCTTTACGGATAAGCGGCGTGTTCTCACCGAAACGCAGGGCAACGCTTTCAACAGTGCAATTCTCACGTCGCGTATCTACCAGAACTTCGCTCTTTCGACAGATGTGACCTGGGATACCACTTTTGAGACGAGTGCGTGCGGCATATACTATAATGGAGCCAGCCCCAGCGATAACTGGGCGGCCTTGTTCTTCCTGCGTGATACCACCTACAGCCTTTATGTGCGGAAGGCAGCCAAATGGGGCACAAAGGCCGTTGTGACGGGTAAAAGTAATCTTATAAAGACGGCTACTGGTGACACGAATCGCGTAACGCTGATTTCGATCAATGGCAAATTGAATGTCTACTTCAATGGACAGTTTGCCTTTACCGCTACGGACACCACGTTAAAGAGCGGCGGTTTGGGCTACTACATACAAAAACACGAAACCGACAATACTACCGATGAAAATTGTCGATACACCAATACCTATGTGTGGACATTGAAGTAGCCGGACTGCTAAAGCCCTTACCCCAACCCCTCTCCCTCAGCGCGAGGGGCTTAATTTCCCTTAGGGGATGAGGGCTAAACATCAGCGGACTGGCTCAATATCCGCTGGATTCCACTCGAATTGGCGCAGACGTGGCACAACCAACGCGATAATACCCACTGCGATCATCGCGCCAATGCCGCCCGAAATGACCGAAAACCGGGCGCTGGTGATCGCGGCTAGCGCCCCCGCCTCGAATTCCCCAAGCTGCGGCCCACCCATAAAAAAGATCATGTTGATCGAGAGTGATCGCCCACGCAGCCGATCCGGGGTGAGCAGTTGACGCAGCAGGTTACGCAAAACGGTACTGATCGCATCAGAGCAACCCACCGCCGCCAAACTGAGCAGCGCCACAATGTACGTTGCCGACAACCCAAAGGCAATCGTGGCGACGCCGTACAGCATGACCGAAATGAGGATAACGATTCCCGGCCTTCGCACATTGCCGATTTGCCCCATGACGATCCCACCTAGCGCCGCGCCAACCGCAGGCGCAGCATACAAGATACCGTAGCCATCTGCACCAACATGCAGCACTTGGTCGGCATAGACAGGCAGCAGCGCCATTGCCGATGAAAAGAACGTGGCGAAAAAGTCCAGCAGCATTGTTGACCAGATGAGCGGCGTACTTCGCACAAAGCGCAGCCCTTCGCGCAGTGCATCCGCATTAGCTTTTTGCTGACCTTCCACTTTGCCCGAAACATGGATCAGCGTGATGGCAATAATGGCTGCCAGGAACGAGGCCGCGTTGAACGCATAGGCGATCCCCGGCCCATTGCCCGATCCAAAACGCGCGATCACTTGTCCGGCCAGCACCGGCCCCAACACAAAACCAACCTGAAAAGTGATCGTGTTGAAGCTGATCGCGCTGGCAAGTCGATCCGCTGGCACAAGTTTGGGTAGCAGCGCATTGAGTGCCGGATTGCTGATCACGGAGGTTCCGGCAATGAGCGCCGTTGATAGATAAATTATCCAAATGTGTTCGCGGTCAAAGCCCGTCAGTGTCGCCAATGCCAGCACGCCGCTAAAAATTAGCATCAGGGCTTGGGCAATTGCAAACAAGCGGCGGCGATCCAACGCATCGGCGATGACGCCGCCAAACAAAGCCAGCACAATGATCGGGATGACGCGACACAATCCGACTAATCCCAACGCAAAATTATCGTGTGTCAAATCCCAGATGTGCCAATTGACGGCGGCATTTTGCATCGAACTGCCAATGAGTGAAACGAATTGCCCGACAGCAATGAGCCGATAGTCACGAAACGCAAGCGCAGACCAGGCCGTTACCCGTCTGCTAGAAGTTTTATTCGCCATGATCCTCGTTTAGTGTGGTCAAACCTTCTCGGCACGAAATGTGCAACAGAGTATAATCACGTTGGTTTGAATGGGGTTGGGAGGTTCAAAGATGCGGCGTTTTGCATTTTTTTTGATTGGTGCTTTGTGTGGTGGGGTCATAGGCGCGGCGTTTTCGGTTTTGAACGCGCCCGCATCGGGAAACGCTATGCGGGAAGAAGCCCGCGTGCGTTTTGACGAAATGTTGGATGAGGCCAAAATGGCGTCGGAAACACGCCGCGCTGAACTCGAGTCACAGCTTACCGCGTTGACCAGCAGCCCGAACGGGACGCAACTGCTCAAGAAATAACCCCGGCAGTACAGCCCCGGTATCTATTTGCCGGGGAACATCCCCTCCAATTTCTCAAAACCATTCAGTCTACAGCAGGTTCGTGCCTCGCAAACCGTCGCTTGCCCGCTGCTAACTGTACGTTATTTAAATGATAGTTCAGATGTTCACATGCTCACCGAATACAAACCATTGTTAAACCAAATATGTATAAAGATTATTAAGTTAGATACAAGATTATGCCGCTTTTTTCCAGTGATCCTCTTTACAATGTTCACAGGTCATCAGACCCAGCCGGACCGGTTTCACATCCGAATGATTAGTTCAGATAAGGAAGGGTTCCAATGGTTGAGAATCAATCCGCCGCAGCCAAACGAGATGGGCAGGGACAGTATCGACTCCAGCTTGCCGGACACAAGCCCGGAGATGAACGTCCAACGATCCTTGTGACAGCAGTAGACCTCAAATCGCAGGTGCTGCATGTCGCTGAAGTTGATGCTCAGGGATATTTTGATATGCCCGATGAGGCATTGAAGGGGGCGCGCCTGATCCTGGTGGGGCCAGGCGGCGAAAATCAGGAAGCAATCGATCCTAACACCCTCCTCCGCTACCGTCCCCGTCAATTTGAGCAGATTATCCGTGAAGGCACTCTCAACATTCCTGCCCGCATCTGGCAGCAATGGTTTTTCTTTCTGGAATGCGTGACGGGCACGGTCAGCCTGTGCCGCCGCCGTCCCTGGTGGTTTTCGGAACTGGCAGTGGCCGCCACTGCGCCTGCCTTCGAGACGGTTCACGTCAATACCGCCCGAAAACTGTCACTGAGCGCCCGTATTTCTCCCCAAACGACACTGACCAAGTCGCTGCCAGAACTGATCAACTGGCCTACCCGCTGTCAGGTGGTCTGCAACGGCGTCGTAGAAGTCTATCGCCGTACCTGCTGCTGCGAACCCTGGATTATCAATGATCCGCGTTTGCCAGACCTGATTCGTGAACTGGAAGACCTGCTTCGGCATATCCCCCCGGTGGTGCCGATCCCGAATCCGCCTGATCCCCCGCCGTTTGTCGAGAAGCAGTTCTTCAAGGAAGGCGCGCTCGATGAAAAGGCAATCAACGCGCATCGTGACCTGAGCGCCATCCGTTCGCTTTACAAAACGGCGGCCATCGACTACATCAATGCGCGTCCCTATTTGTTCTGCCATCGCTCGTGCGGCACGCCCAAGAAGGTGGCCGAAGGTTTCATCAATCCCGATGGCCGCTTCACGATCTGCTGGTTCGACTCGGCACGGGTTCACCCGGTGCGCTGCCATGATGAATTTGCGTACATCGTCAAGCAAACGATTGGCGGCAGCACGTTCACGATCTATAACGGCGTGGCGGCCAATATCTGGTTTAACCAGAGCGACGATGCTTCCCTCGTTTCGTACAGCCCGTTTGCCTTCGGCTGCCGCGATAATGGCGAACCCGGCACTGGCGCGTTCGCTTATCTGGACGTGATTGGCGACACCGAAAGCTGGCACTTGAAGACGCCGGATGCTACCGCGTGGGATCGGGTGGCTGCACCTGGTTACAACGACGGTACGGTGTTCCCGGCGGCCACACCTGCCGACGCCACAGGCCAGAATCTTAACCGCAACTGGGGCGGGACGCTCAAACTGAACTATATGTTCAGCGAAGATATGCAAACCACGCCGATACACGCCAAATACTATCGGATCAGTATCACCGAAGCCGATGGCAGCGGTAATCCAGTTGGAGCGCGCCACTACCTTTCAGCGGGGCTTTCGTGGAACAAAACGGTCTGGACAGGTACCAGTATTGATGTTGTGCCCGTCGTGTTGGGACCATTCAGTCAGGGCGGTCAGGATAATCTATTCCTGATCCCGTTCGACAATGACGAGTTTGGAAACCACATTGACTGGAATGCCGATCAGTATCATGGCTTCCTCAATACAGCCCTATATGTGGACCCGGATCATCCTGAAAAACGCCATCTGCTTACGCTGGAGGTTTTCGACGCAACGGGCCAACTGCTGCACCCAACGGGCACTGCGCCAACGGGTCAACCCGGCCTGACCGAAGTCGCTGCCGGGTTCACTTTCCGCCGTCGTTTTCAGGACTTGGGGCCCACTGCCGAAGTTCATTTCGCGGCGTTGACGCACATGTTCTGGTGGGATAATCAAGACTTGCAAATTGAAATTGTTGAGCTGCGGCTCGATAGCAGTCCGTTCAATGAGGAATGTCTTTTCCTTGAGGGTGACGCCGACTCTACGTTCAGTATCAGCTATCGCGCCTACCACCCGACGGAGATGTTCCAGCTTTCGCACAGCATTTCGTGGCAACGCGGGTTACACGGCGCATCGGGCTATCTGCTAGCTTCTGCCAGCGACAATGTGGGGGAACCGCCCGCCGCTCCTGGTATCAGCCCAACCAATACCTTTGGTGAGATGTTGGGCGATAACTCGAAGTGTTCGTTTACCGTGTTCCTGAGTATCAGCGGCAAAACCACCGACGGCGATAATCTGGGTAATCCCAGCAAGTCGATCTCAGCAGCTTTTGCCTTGGAAGTCTAATCTAGCATCACCCTTACCTCTCGACGTATGTAGTTCAAGGGGTTGAGTGACTTCGTTATTTGCGCCTGGGAATAATTTCCCAGGCGCTACTTTTGCCCCTTATCAGGTTTTGCTGACGCACTTTGTCGGCATATAGACCAGCACCGGAGCGCCTACAAAGATTTCCGTCCAGAGTGTGCCATCGGCAGCTTTGAGCGGCTTCTTGTTAACGAACCATGTCTGACCCTGATCGACGTGTTCCCCGCCCTTTGTCGGCTTGCCAGCGGGTTTATCGTAGACGAACGTCGTGCAGGTAATCGTTCGCAGCACAAAGCCGATAGGCAGCGCCACGCCGTTTGGTGCGATCACCAGCGCGTTATAGGGCAGCCCCGGACAGTTTCCGCTTACGCTCGTTACTTCTTGCGAAGGCAGCCCATTTCCGGTTGAACTGATCACCGTGAACGAGATCGGATTCGCATCAGGTGGGAACGAATAGCCTGTATTGCCGATGGTGAAGCTGCTGCCAAGCGCCCCACTTCCATAAATGCTGATCAGACTCTTCCCGTTTCCGTCGGTCACGCTGATCTGATACGCTTCCGCGCCGCTGCCCGTATTATCGCGGTTGAGTCTGATCTGCAAACTCCCGGATATACCGCCGCAGGTTGCATAGATAAAGCCGCTCACGACACTGGCCGCACGTGATGGCGTTGCGGGGGCGACTGTAAGCAGCGTAACGATCACAAGGCTGATAAGAATGGGCTTGATTTTCATGATAGATATCCCGAATTATGCCTGTTTTTCCGAAGGTTAGCGCAATTGCCTTTCATTATACATGAAAACGGGCGGGGTTGTATCCCGCCCGTTGAACTTCTAGACAGACCGGACTAGTCGAACCGTCCGTCAGAACCGTTTGGCGTCGGTGCTGGTGTGCGTGTCGGTGGCACTGCTGTCGCCGCTTCCGGCCCGGTGACCAGGATGCTGCCTGGCAGTGGCATCGGCGATTTACTGCGCGTCGGGTTCAGGTTTGCGGCGGAAGCCAGACCAACCGTCATCCAGCGCCCTGCTACCGGACGTGCGCCCGTATAGCCGAAGCCGAAGCTCACGTCGGGCAGGCCGGGTGTAAAGCTGAAGCGCAGCGACACAACGCCGCTCTGCATCATGCCGACACGGGACGTACCTGTGGCCGTCCAGTCGCCCGTGAACGGTAGCTCAGTTGGTAGACCGAAGGCAAAGTTGTAGTTACTGAAAACGATAGCAGGCGTACCTGTCGTCCCAGACATGGCATTGCTCAGGTAGAACACACCGTTCGCCGGGCGGAACACGCCGATGCTGTCCAGGCCATCGCCATCCCAGTCACCTGCGATACCAACGTCACCAGGATTGCCCAGCACCATTGTGTAGTCCGCAAAACCCGAAGTCAGGGTACGCTTGAGGTACAGCAAGCCGTTCGACGGACGGAACACACCCACCCCGTCGCCCGTCATGCTGCTATCCCAACGGCCTGCCACTGGTGTATCGCCTCTGTTACCCAGCACGAACGCATAGTCCGGGTTACCCGGTGTATTGCTATCGCGCAAGGCGAACACGCCATTATCCGAGTTGTAGATACCAATCGTATCCACATCATCATTGTTCCAGTCGCCCGTAACCGGGTACAGGCTTGGGCTGTTCCAACCAAACGGCACTGTAAAGTCTGCATAGCCGCCCGTGTTGCTGTTACGCAGATAGAACACACCATTGGCGTACATACCGACAGTATCGGGCTGGCTCAGCACGCCGTTACGGAAGGTACGGCTGATTGCAGGTGTCAGACCCGCCGACGCTGCCTTTAGCGCCTTGTAACCGGGCAAATTGATGCTCAGGTTATTAAACGTCGCCACACCGTTCGCGTCTGTCGTCTGAGTTAGCGTGCCAGCCAGGATACCGCTGCCACTGTACAACGACATGGTGATAATCGAGTCATTGAGCGTGACCGGGTTGCCGTCCGCTTCCTGCACCTGTACGGTCACAGCCGGGCTGATGACCACACCGGGCGTCGAGTTATTCGGCTGCTGGATGAACACGACTTTTGATGGCGCATAAACCGTCTGGAGCAGCGCAGGTGACGTACTGATGGCAAAGTTGGCCGCGCCCGTATACAGCGCCGTGATACTGTGCGCGCCGCCCCCTGATAGTGAACTGGTTGTCAACGCGGCCTGCCCACTGGCATTGAGTGTCAGCGTGCCCAGGTTGTTCGGGCCGTCGAAGAAGGTAACGCTGCCCGTCGGTGCGCCGATGCCCACAGTAGCAGTAGTGACCGTCGCTGTGACCGTCACTGGTGTTCCAGCACGGATTGGCGTTTTAGACGTAACGAGTGCGGTGCTGGTTGCAGCCTTGTTGACGATGATCGTCTGTGTCCCGGTGATTGAGGCGACGCTCACATCTTTTGCCGTCAAGGTTTGCGTACCCGCGTTCTTGAAGGTGGCGCTGAATGTGTGTGCGCCCGCATCACCTGCGACGAATGCGTAGTTGACAGGCAGGATCGCCGCCGCATCGCTGCTTGTGAAGTTGATCGTACCGGTGTAGCCTGTCGCCACGTTACCGAAGGCGTCATTGGCCGTCACAGTGAAGTTATTCGCCGTACTGATGTTAGTTGGCGACGGATAACCGCTCACCGTCAGGGTTGCCGCCGCACCGGGCGTCACATTGAAGGCGCTGCTGGTGTCAGTCATCAGACCTGTCGAAGTTGAGACCAGTGTATAACCTGTACCAACCTTGTTGATGCTCAGGTTATTGAACGTCGCCAGACCGTTGACTGCGGCCACTGTCGCCGTACCCAGTGTTGTGCCACTGCCTGGATTCGTACCGATCACCAGTGTCACATTGGCCGTGCTGGTCGTCAGGTTGCCGAACTGGTCAACCGCCTGAACAGTCACAGCAGGGCTGAACGGTGTGCCCGCCACGATATTGGTTGGCTGCTGCACGAACACGAACTTCGCTACCGGGGCGGGAATGATGTTGAAGGCACTGCTGATCGCGCCCGTCAGCGCACCGGAAGCCGCTGTAAGTGTGTAGCCTGTACCCACTTTGTTGATGCTCAGGTTGCTGAACGTTGCCACACCGTTGATCGCTGCAACCGTCGTCGTACCGCTCAGTGTGCCACCACCTGGATTTGTACCGATGGCAACGGTTACATTGGCCGTGCTGGTCGTCAGGTTATCAAACTGGTCAAGGATGTTCACCTTGACGGCAGGCGTAATGGACACACCTGCCTGTGTTGTGGTGGGCTGAACCGCGAACACAACCTTCGTCGCGGCTGCCGGGGTGATATTGAAGCCATTGCTGGTTGCGCCCGTCAGACCTGTGGAAGTGGCGGCCAGCGTGTACCCAGTACCGATCTTGTTGATACTCAGGTCAACGAACGTCGCCACACCATTCACAGCAGCAACCGTTGTTGTTCCGCTGAGTGTGCCGCCGCCCGGATTCGTACCGATGGCAACCGTCACATTGGCGGTGCTGGTCGTCTGATTGTCGAAGGCATCCACGATGCGAACCGTGACGGCGGGCGCAATGGCTACGCCTGCTACGGTGTTGCTCGGCTGCGTACCGAAGATGACCTTTGCCGGGGCTGCCGGGGTGATGTTGAAGGCCGTACTGGTTGCGCCGATCAACACCCCGGAGGATGCCACCAGTGTGTAGCCTGTACCTACTTTATTGATGCTCAGGTTGCTAAACGTTGCCACACCATTGACCGCCGCAACTGTTGTTGTGCCGCTCAGTGTGCCGCCACCCGGATTCGTACCGATGGCAACCGTCACATTCGCGCTGCTGATTGTCTGGTTGCCGAACGCATCCAGAATATTGACCTTGACCGCCGGGGCAATTGCCACGCCCGCAACGCTGTTCGTCGGCTGAACGGTGATCACGAGTTTGTTATCCGCCGCCGGACTGATGTTGAAGGCGTTGCTGGTTGCGCCTGTCAGAACACCGGAAGATGCGGTCAATGTGTAACCGGTACCAATTTTGTCGATGCTCAAGTTACCGAACGTCGCCGTGCCTGCAACCGCTGCAACCGTCGTGGTGCCGCTGAGCGTGCCGCCGCCTGGATTCGTTCCAATTGCTACTGTCACATTAGCGGTGCTGCCAGTCAGGTTATTGAACTGGTCAAGGATTTGCACTTTGACTGCCGGGGCAATCGAAACGCCCGCAACCGTATTTGTCGGCTGGACGCTGAACGCCAGTTTTGCGGGTGCCGCCGGGGTGATATTGAAGCCATTGCTGGTTGCGCCCGTCAGAACACCCGATGCTGCGGCCAGCGTGTAGCCGGTACCGATTTTGTCGATGCTCAGGTTGCTGAACGTTGCTATACCCGATACGGCTGCAACCGTCGTAGTGCCGCTCAGTGTGCCACCGCCTGGATTCGTACCAATTGCAACGGTTACATTGGCGGTACTGGTCGTCTGATTGCCGAACTGGTCAAGGATATTCACCGCGACTGCCGGAGCAATCGAAACGCCCGCCACTGTATTGCTCGGCTGGACGCTAAAGGCCAGTTTCGCCGGAGCGCCAACGGTGATGTTGAAGCCGCTGCTGGTTGCACCTGTCAGAACACCCGATGATGCGACTAGCGTGTATCCCGTACCCACTTTGTCGATGCTCAGGTTGTTGAATGTTGCTATACCCGCTACGGCTGCGACTGTCGTAGTGCCGGAGAGCGTGCCGCCGCCCGGATTCGTGCCAATCGCAAGCGTGACATTGGCCGTGCTGGCCGTCTGGTTGCCGCCCGCGTCCAGGATTTTCACCGTGACCGCCGGGGCAATCGAAACACCCGCTACCGTATTGCTCGGCTGAACGCCAAAGGCCAGTTTCGCCGGTGCGCCAACGGTGATGTTGAAGGCCGCGCTGGTTGCGCCCGTCAGAACACCTGACGCCGCTGTGAGTGTGTAACCTGTACCCACTTTGTCGATGCTCAGATTGCTGAATGTTGCCACACCTGCAACAGCATTAACTGTGACCGTGCCTGAGAGCGTTCCACCACCCGGATTGGTACCGATGGCAACCGTTACACTGGCCGCACTGCCAGTCAGGTTATTGAACTGATCAAGGACACGAACGGTAACCGCTGGTGTGATCGATGTTACTGCGACGGTATTGCTTGGCTGGACACCAAAGGCAAGTTTCGCCGCCGCCGCCGGGGTGATATTAAACGTGCTGCTCGTTGCACCCGTCAGGACGCCCGATGAAGCAGCCAACGTATAGCCCACACCAATTTTGTCGATGCTCAGGTTATTGAACGTTGCCACACCCGCTACGGCTGCAACCGTTGTTGTGCCAGAGAGCGTGCCACCGCCTGGATTCGTGCCAACCGCTATTGTCACGTTGGCTGTGCTGCTGGTCAGGTTGCCGAACTGATCAAGGATTCGAACGGTGATTGCCGGAGCAATCGACACGCCCGCCACCGTGTTGCTCGGTTGAACGCCGAACGCCAATTGTGTGGGCAGTGCCGGGGTGATGTTAAACGCATTGCTGGTCGCGCCCGTCAGAACACCAGAGGATGCGACTAACGTGTAGCCTGTACCAACCTTATCGATGCTCAGGTTGTTGAACGTCGCCACACCATTAACTGCCGCGACTGGCGTTGTGCCGGAGAGTGTGCCGCCGCTCGGATTCGTGCCGATAGTGATGCTCACATTCGCCGTGCTGGTCGTCTGGTTGCCAAACGCATCCAGGATATTGACCTTGACCGCTGGCGTGATAATCGCACCCGCAACGGTATTCGTCGGCTGAATGCTGAATGACAGTTTCGCCGCCGCCGCCGGGGTGATGTTGAAGGCGTTGCTGGTCGCGCCCGTCAGAACGCCCGACGAAGCAGCCAACGTATAGCCTGTTCCAATTTTGTCGATGCTCAAATTGTTGAACGTCGCTGTACCTGCGACGGCGGCTACCGTCGTTGTACCGCTCAGTGTGCCGCCACCCGGGTTTGTACCGATAGCGATGGTTACGTTAGCCGTGCTGCCGGTCAGGTTGCCGAACGCATCCAGCAAACGTACCGTGACTGCTGGCGTAATCGAGACACCCGCCACTGTATTGCTCGGTTGAACGCCGAACGCCAACTGGGTGGGACCTGCCGCCGTGATGTTGAAGGCCGTGCTGGTTGCGCCCGTCAGAACACCCGACGAAGCAGCCAACGTATAGCCTGTTCCAATTTTGTCGATGCTCAGGTTGTTGAACGTCGCTGTGCCTGCAACGGCTGCAACAGTGGTTGT
>JBBSEU010000028.1:0-29696 GCA_038239365.1 Aggregatilineales bacterium | reverse complement strand
TTGCCCGTGCGGAAGCGCCAGATAGAGTACCCCATTTTGATGTCTACCGCGTAAATATGGTTATCCTGCGAACCGACGTAGGCGACACCATCATAGATGAACGGTGACGAAGTGATCGCGCGTTTGGCCTTGAACCGAAATTTGATGCTGCCACCCAGGTCAAGCCCGATCAAATCACCCATTTCCGTACCAAAAACGATCCGCTCATCTGTCACGGCGGGGCGCGAACGGACGGGGGCACTGGCATTATAGTTCCAGGCGGGGCGGCCACTCGTCAGGCGGAGCGCATAGAGCAGCCCGTCATCGCTGCCTAAGAAAGCATGACCGTGCGCGGTCATAATTGAGGATCGCACCGGTTTGGCCGTTTCGTACTGCCACGAGATTTTGTTCGTCCGCAAGTCCATCGCGTATACGAAGTGATCTTCCGAACCGAAGATGATCAGGTTTTCATCGGGCGCAATAGCCTGCGTGCCGGGAATACCATCCAACGTGGCATATTTATGCTTCGGTTTGCCGTCACTGGCATTGAACATATACAGGTTGTTATCGTAGGTGCCGATATACACGGTGTTCTTGTAAACGATAGGCGATGATCGAATCTCGTCTTCGACTTTTGCGCGCCACACCGGAACAACTTTTGTGCTGGCATCGGCGAACGCATCCGCTGGCTGTACTGTGCCCGGAATACCCACAATGATCGGGCCACTTGGTCGATTCAATCCTTCGAGCGCCGTCTTCATCTCCGCGACAGATTGAAAGCGATTACCCGACTCGTAATTGAGCGCCTTCATAATGATCGCCTCAAACTCCGCCGACACTTTATTGTTCGTGGAGCGGATCGGGCGTTCAGAGAAGCTGAACGGCGCTTCAAGTCGTGGATCGCGGCGTGTCAGCAGATGGTGCAGCGTCGCGCCCAGCGCATAAATATCGCCAACCGGTGAGGCATTGCCCTTGTACTGTTCCGGCGGCGCGTAGCCATCCGTGCCGATCATCGTGCCTTTTTCTTTGGCGGCCAGTTGGAACGGTTTGGCAATCCCGAAGTCGATCAGGCGTACCCGTTCCGTTGCGTCGATCATCACGTTCGACGGCTTCACATCGCGGAAAATAATCGGGTCTGGTTCGTGTGTGTGCAGGTAGTGCAGCACATCGCACAACTCAATCGCCCACTTTCGCACTTTCTCCACATCCAGAAAGCCCGGTGCTTGCGAGACAATGGCTTCCAGGTCTTTGCCGTCGATGTATTCCATCACCAGATAGGCTTTGTCCTTGCTGGCGAACACATCATAAATCTGGGGGACGGCAGGATGCTTGAGCGAGGCCAGTACGTCGGCTTCACGGTTGAAGTTCTTGAGCGTCAGTTCCTTGAGCGCGGGATCGGATTGCATATTCAGCATTTCCTTGACCGCCACGTTGCGAACGACATTCGTGAAACGCAAATCGCGCGCCAGATAGACGGAACCCATGCCGCCCACACCAAGCACGCCCGTAATTTTGAAGCGGTTTTGCAAGACGGAATTGACTTGCAACGTTCCGTCGGAGACTGGCGATTTGGGCACCACCTCACTGGAAAATTTCTGGGTTGGATCAGCTGGGTCCGTCATATGATTGCCAAATTGATAAAGAGACCGGACATTGGATATTAGCGTTATTATAGTAGATGCAAAAGGTTAAAGCAATCACCCCCCACGCCGCAATAGAATAACGGATTCGCACATTTGAATGATCAACCCCTTTCATTATATTTGCACATCCCATTTTGCGGGACGCGCTGCACCTACTGTGCCTTCAACGTCTACACCAACCTCGAGCGGCTGATCCCTGCCTACGTAGCGGCGCTTTGTACTGAATTACGTACTCTGGGCGAACGCACCACACTCCCGCTGCACACCATTTATTTTGGCGGTGGCACACCGAGTCTGCTCAGTGCCGAACAAATAGCGGTCATCTTGCGTGCCTGCCGCGAGTCGTTCACGGTCACGCCTGATGCTGAAATCACCCTCGAAGCGAACCCCGAATCGGTAACGCTCAATTATCTCCGGGCATTACATGATCTGGGCATCAATCGGCTGAGCATCGGTATGCAATCGGCACAACCCGGCGAACTTGCCCTGTTCGCCCGCCAACACGACGTTGAAGCGGTAGGGCAGGCCGTAAGTGCGGCGCGTGTGGCAGGTTATACCAATATCAGTCTCGATCTGATCTATGGCGTGCCTACCCAAACACTCGATAGTTGGCGCGCAACCGTAGCGAAGGCACTCAGCTTTGCGCCCGATCACCTATCGCTTTATGCCTTGCAACTGGAAACGGGCACCGCCTTCACGAAATGGGTTGAGCATGGCAAACTGCCCGCCCCCGATGATGACCTGGCCGCCGATATGTACGAAGCCGCCGATGATCTGCTCAGCGCGGCGGGGCTGGCACAGTATGAGATCAGCGCCTGGGCGAGTTCCGGCCATGCTTGCCGCCACAATCTCCAATACTGGCGCGGCGATCCCTATCTGGGCGTCGGCGCGGGCGCACATGGTTACACGAATGGCATTCGTTACGAGATCGTCCGCGCGCCGCAAGCCTATATCGAACGTGCCACCGCCGCTCAAATCCCACAATCTTTCCCACTGACTAACACCGTCGCGTTATGCGAAGCGATTGATCAGGATCGAGCGATGGACGAATTTATGATGACTCGCTTACGACTGCTGGAAACAGGCGTCAGCCGCGCCGAATTTTTAGCACGCTTCGGCATCCCGCTTGACTCTGTTTATGGCGATGCGCTGAAAAGCCTTGAACCATTCGCTATGCTGGACATTTCATCAGATCGGATTCGCCTGAAAAAGCGCGCACGATTGATCAGCAACAGCGTCTTGCTGCACTTCATCCGCACTTGAAAGGTGTTAAAACTCAGCCTGGTTTGCCGGGTTCGCCTTGACATTTACATTGGCTGGTGGGGCGCTGGCCGACTCATCCAGATAGATAATGAATGGTTTCAGCGCGGCACAAACATCAATCACATGCGATACAAATTCTTTCGCTGTCACGTCTGCATTGCTTAGTGTGTGTACAGCTAAAAATTGCTTATGCCGCAGCAAATCGACTTCCGGGTGCTGTTTGTCGTAACCTGACGGTGCAGTTTTCAGGGTATCGCCTTGTATCGCCCCAAAATAGCGCACGAAATTTGGCGCATTGATGATTTTGCGAAATGGGCGTGCATCCATCACCAGATGCTTACGAATATTATCCAGTGCAGCTTTGTCGGGATCATAAACGCCACCTGCGATAAATGAAGCGCCCGGCGCAATCTGGAGGTAGTAGGATCGACCTTCGCTTTTGCGCCCGCCGCGTGCCAGTGCCGCGCTCATGTGCGAGTTGTAGGGCGATTTATTCTTCGAAAAACGCACATCTCGATTGATCCGAAACATACATTCTTGTGGTGTCACATTGCCCAAGTCGTCCACTGGCTCAAAATGGTGTATCAGGTCTGCGACCAAACCTTCAAAAGCGGCACGTGCCTGTTTATACTGCTCACGGTGAGCATCAAACCAGGCTTTTTCGTTGTGCTGGGCAAGTTCGCGCAAAAAATCTAGTGTTTGTGCCAGGGTCATGGAGCGGCATCCTTTTCGTTTGCTTAATTCGTAGATTATAAAGTAAAAGGCGGCATATGGCCGATCCGCGCCCCATGCAGTACCATTAATGTACTACCTCACGATTTATTTGAGCAAAGAAAAGGCTACTATGGCGAACTCCCTTCAACCCCAACGCACGGTTGCCGAACTCAAGGAACTGCGTGCCCTGACCGCCGACGATAAAGGCGCACAGCGTCTATGCTGGAGTCCCACCTGGGCAAAGGCGCGCGATTGGATGGCGGGCAAACTGGCCGAGCTGCCCGTCGAACACACCATCGACGAAGCGGGCAATCGCTGGGTCACGCTGCGCGGTCAGTCCGAAAAAGAAGTCTGGATCGGCAGTCACATCGACTCGGTGCCAAACGGCGGTTGGCTGGATGGTTGTTTGGGCGTGTTAGGCGCGCTCGAAGTCTTGCGCCGCATTGCCTCCGAAGGCACGCCACCCATTACCATTCGACTCGTCGATTGGGCAGATGAAGAAGGCGCGCGTTTTGGCTACAGTTTGATGGGTTCACGTGCGGCGGCGGGCAATCTGAACCTTGATGAAATTCGCAATCTCAAAGATTGGGAGCGCAACCCACTGCCTGATGTCTTGAAGGCTAACGGCGTCGAAATTGATCACATGCTCGAAGCTCATAAGCAGTTCGCCAACGGTAAAGCCTATATCGAGATGCACATCGAACAAGGCCCCGTTTTGGAGAGCATGAATCTGCCGTTGGGCGTCGTGATCGGCACCCAGGGTTTGAACCGTAAGCTGCTGCGCTTCACCGGGCAGGCGGCTCACGCAGGCGCAACGCCGATGAACCTGCGTCGTGATGCGTTTCTGGCGTCGGCACGATTCGGTCTGGAAGTGCGTGAGATCGCCAAACGGCATGGCGGCGTCGGCACCACTGGTAATGTCGTCAACGTGCCGGGCATCTATACCGCTGTTGCTGGTCAGAGCGATATTACGCTCGATCAGCGCCATTTGGATGGTACGGCACTGGCGAAAATGTTGGAGGAGGCACAGGAAGCCGCCGAACGGATTGCCGCTGAGGAAAAAGTGGGTGTTTCATGGACGCACATCTGGCACGCTGATCCCGTCCCCTTTCACCCGGAACTGATCGAGTTGTGCGCGCAGGCCGTGCATGAAGTTTCCGGCACGAATCATCGGCTGCCCAGCGGCCCCTTGCACGACGCGACTGCCGTCTCCGAAGCAGGCGTCCCGACGATCATGATCTTCACCCAGAGTTTGCGCGGCCTTTCGCACACCAACGATGAAGACACAAAAATTGAGCATATCGAAATGGGCGTTCAGGCACTCGATAACCTGACCAGCAAAACGATCCAATGGGTCGCCAGTCAAGGCTGATTTATGACAACGAATCCAATCCTGAGAGACTTCCCCGATCAGTTTGAGACTGAACGCCTGCTCATCCGCTGCCTGCGTTTTGGCGATGGCGCGATGCTGTACGAAGGCGTTCAGGAGAGCCGCGCCGAACTGCGCCCCTGGATGCCCTGGTCGCTTAATGATGACGGTGTTGAAGGCATGGAAACCTATGTGCGCGGTGCGGTTGGCCGCTGGGTGACGCGCGAAAGCCTGGCGTATGCCATCCTTCGCAAACCGGATGAAATGTACATCGGCTCCATCTCACTGCATCACATCGAGTGGGACATCCCGGCTTTCGAGATCGGCTATTGGCAGCGTACCTCATGCAGCGGCCAGGGCTACATGGTTGAAGCGGTCAAGGGCTTGACAATTTTTGCGCGCGATGTGTTAGGTGCGCGTCGCATGGTCATTCGCTGCGACACGCTCAACACCAAAAGCAAAAACGTGGCGGAACGCTCAGACTATGCGCTTGAGGCCATCGTCCGCAATGGCTATCGAGAATCGGGCGGCGAACTCCGCGATGATTATGTGTTTTCGTTGACATGGCCGGACAAGGATAAATGAATAGTGCAACCACCACAATTTGATGATCTATTCACGGGCAAACTGATTCGGCTCACCGCGCAAACCGCCGACGATGCCGAAGCCTTTGCGCGTTGGTCAGCCAACATTGAATATCACCGTCTGGTCGATGACGATCCGGCGCGACCACTGCCTATCCAGCACTTTGCCAAACAGTTCGAGGGATCGCCTGGTAGCAATCATAGCGGTTATGATTTCATGATTCGTACAATCGCCGAAAACACCCTGATCGGATTTGTGGTGCTGCATAGCATTAAGTGGTCGAATCGGGCAGCAACCGTCTCAATCGGCATTGGCGAATCAGCCTACTGGGGTCAGGGTTATGGCACAGAAGCGATGCAGTTGGCGCTGGCCTTTGCCTTCCGTGAGCTGAATTTATATCGAGTCGGGTTAAGCGTGCTGGGCTATAATACGCGCGCCATTCGCTCTTACGAAAAAGTGGGCTTTGTGCATGAGGGTGGGGCACGCAGCGCAGTTGAACGCGATGGCCGCCGCTACGATCACCTGACGATGGGCATTCTGCGGGATGAATGGCTTGCCAAAAACGAGGCGTTTTAATCCGTGCGGTCTTCGATACACCTTCTGATGATTAAGTGTGGTAAAGAATAGTATCGAATTTTCCTGATCGCAATTTGCATCTCAGCCATTAAGCCATTTAATATTGTGCCAGCGCGGGTTTGGGCAAATAGACCATGCTCTCGATGGGCAAGCCGCGTATTATTGGTGATTTTGAGATGCTGATGCAAACGTTGACCAAACGCAGAGACATTCTTTTCCCGATCCTTGTGCCGGTCCTGGCTGTCTTAGCGGCATTGGGAGTTGGGGCGCTGTTTCTAATCGCTATCGGCTCAGACCCGTTGATCGTTTATGGCAAACTGATCAATGGCGCAGTCGGCAATACCTATAGTCAGACGCAAACGATTGGCAAAGCAACGCCGCTGCTTCTGGTAGCGATTGGCGTGTGCATCGCCTTCCGCGCAAACGTGCTGAACATTGGCGTTGAGGGTCAGGTGATCGTCGGCGGATTAGCGACGGCGGGAGCGGCGCTCGGCCTGCAAAACCTTTCCGCGCCGCTGGTTGTTGTGCTGAGTCTGGCAGCGGGCTTCATCGCGGGCGGCGCGTGGGCGGGCATTCCGGGAATCCTCAAGGCGTGGTTCGGCGTCAATGAAATTCTCAGCACGATTATGATGAATCAGATTTCGGTCTATTTGCTGATCGTATTGCTGACTGGCCCTCTCAAAGACACAGCAGCAGGCACAGAAACAGCCAACATTATCCAGACGGCGCGCATCCCGGAAGCACTGTGGCTGGCACCGCTTATACCGCGTACCGCCTTTCATATCGGCGCGATCCTGGCTGTCTTAGCGGCGTTTGCGGCATTTTTCTTTTTGTGGCGAACGGTAGCGGGTTATCGGATTCGGGCGGTTGGGCAAAACCCGCGCGCGTCCACTTACGCCGGAATTTCGGTTCGGCGCGTAACGCTGCTGGCGATGGTACTCAGCGGATCGCTGGCAGGACTGGCCGGGGCAGTAGAGGTGTTGGGTGTCACCCATCGCGCCATGCAGGATTTTTCGACAGGCTATGGCTTTTCGGGGATCGTGGTGGCACTGTTCGGTTCGCTGCACCCAATCGGCGCAATCCCGGCGGCGCTGCTGTTTGGGGGGTTGTTAGTCAGTGGCAGCAAATTGCAATCTGTGGGCGTCAGTTCGGCAATGGTGACTGTGTTGGAAGGGTTGATCGTGTTGTTCGTGGTCGGCAGCGGCGAATGGGTACGCCGTTCGCGCCGCGCTAGTGCCCCTACTGCTGCACCGCGTGCCGAAGCTGTACCCACCGCGCCAGAGGTCGTGACCTGATGGCCGACTCATCATTGGTACTGATCGCCGCGCAAGGGGTATCCGCCGCCGCATCCTATCTTTATGCGGCGCTTGGCGAGTCGGTTGGGCAGCGATCAGGCGTGTATAACCTGGGCGTGGATGGGGTGATGCTGATGGGCGCATTCACTGCCTTTTACAGCGTGTACAGCGGTCAATCACCCTTAATGGCGGTGCTGATTGCGGCACTCGTCGGCGCGGCGATGGGACTAATCATGGCCTTCGTGAGCGTCACACTCAAAGCAGAACAGGGCATTAGTGGTATTGGGCTGTATATGTTCGGGTTGGGTTTGTCAACGTTGTTGTTTAACACGCTGATCAAGACGCCGCGCCCTGTTGATAATGGCTTTGGTAAAGTGCCAATCCCGATTTTGAGTGATGTTCCGATTATCGGGACGATCATCTTCAACCAAAATTTGCTGGTCTATGGCGCACTGCTGCTCGTGCCGATCTCGTGGTTCGTGCTGAATAAGACAACGTTCGGTCTGAACATTCGCGCTGTAGGTCAGAATCCACAGGCCGCCGACGCAATGGGGATCAATGTGGCGCGGATTCGCTATCTGGCGGTGACGTTCGGCGGCGCGATGGCGGGAGTCGCGGGTGCGTCATTGTCTATCGCACAGACGAATATTTTTCAGCAAAACATGACCAACGGCATCGGCTTTATCGCGGTGGCGCTGGTCTATTTTGGCGGGTGGTCGCCGCTTGGAATTTTGGGTGGGACGTTATTGTTCAGCATCGTGACCACCATGCAGCTTTGGGTACAAACGCTCGGTGTACCGATCTCACCCAGTTTGGTGAGCATGTTACCGAGTATCGTCACAATCATCGCGCTGGTGCTGGCCGTGTCGTTGTATCGAACGCAAACACCCTCAGCGTTGGGCATACCGTATCGGCGTGATGAGAATTAGGTTATGTATTCTGGCGGTGTTTGACCGCTTGTGCAGTAGAGGAGAATCAAATCTATGAAAACCCGGTTTTTCGCGCTTAGTTTCCTGCTCGTGGCGGTGATCGTTTCCGCCGGACTGCCACGCAGCACCCAGGCGCAGGCTGCCGCAACGATGGCTGCCACCATGCCCGCGCTCACCAAACAGTTCAAGATCGCCATTGTTGCGCCCAGTGCCAAGAATGACATCGCCTGGACAGAGAGCATCTTCGACGCCGCGACAAAGGTACAAACCGAATTGGGCGGCAAGGATAAGCTGGAAGTCACCATTTCTGAAAACCTGTTCCAGGTGCCAGATGCCGCCGCCGCGCTGCGTGACTATGCCGGGCAGGGGTACGATCTGGTGATCGCGCACGGTACGCAGTATGGCGGCCCCTTGTTTGAGGTTGCCAAAGATTTCCCGGATGTGTCGTTCGCATGGGGCACCGCCACCGATGTTGGCACGTCTGCCGGACTCAAGAACGTGTTCGCCTATGAAGCTCGCGCCGAAGAGGGCGGTTATGTGAATGGCGTCATGGCGGCGCTGCTCAGCAAGTCGGGCATTATCGGGATCGTCGGGCCGGTTGAGGCAGGCGACGCCAAGTTGTACATTGATGGTTTCAAAGCGGGCGCGCTGGCCTCCGGTAAGATCAAAGCCGAAAACGTCAAAATCATCTACACAGGTAGTTTCGGCGATACGGCAAAAGCGGCGGAGTCGGCCAAGACGCTGATCAGCCAGGGCGCGGACGTGCTAACGGGTTCGGCGCAGCAAGTGCCGGGCGCGATCACCGAAATTCAAAAGGCTAAAGGCTTCTGGTTCGGTACACAGACCGATCAGGCGGCGGGTTGGCCGGATGCGGTTGTAGCGTCGCAAGCCTACGACTGGGCACCGATGCTCAAGGACATCATTACTAAGCGTTTGGGCGGCACAAAGGGCGGCGTTGCCTACACGATTTCGCTCAAGGATGGCGGCGAAAAGATCGTCTACAACGCAAAAGTGACGCTCCCGGCAGATGTGAAGGCCGCCGCCGATAAAGCGGTTGCCGACATCAGCGCGGGCAAGATCGTCGTTCCGGGCAACCCGGCAATGGCGACGCCCGCTGCAACGATGGCCGCGACTATGGCGGCCACTGCCAGTAAGTAGTCAGAACCTGCCTGGAGAGCCATCACCCCAACCCTTTGCGCCTGGGACTCAAACCCCAGGCGCAGTCAATTTGAGTAAGTGCCCCGGATAGACAAACAGGCTATATTCAATTCAGTTCGGAATTGATAGAATACAGGCTTATGAACCTTGCCGAACTGACTGAAGCCATGCACGCTTTTGTACGTGCCAAAGGTTGGTACGAACCTGACTCATTGCGCCCACAAACACCCCGCAATCTGGCGATCTCGTTATCGCTGGAGGCTGCCGAAGTGTTGGAGCATTTTCAGTGGCGCGAAACCGCTGATGCCGAGGCGCTTTCGGGCGAACTGGCGGATGTGGCGCTTTACCTGTTGCAACTTGCCAGCTTGAGCGGGATCGATCTGGAACAGGCGATTCAAGATAAACTCCGCGTGAACTATACCCGCACCTGGGACTCCGAATGATCAATCAACATGCTGATTTGCCTTTCCAAATTGAAGTGGTTAAAGGCGACATAATCAAGTTCAAGGCCGATGTATTGGCGCTCAAATACGCACAGTCCTGGTCATTCCTGACACAGAATGTCGTCAAGCTGCTGCCGCCGGATAGCGTGCTGCTGAATAAACCGCCGCGCCCCGGTCAGGCCATCCTGGCTGTATCGGATGGCGCAACCCCCTCTCCCTTGATCTTGCTGGTGGGCACGCCGCCGCGCAAACAATTTACCTACGATTCGATGCACGATATGGCGCGGCAAACGCTCTATGCGCTGGTGGACGTTCAGCCGCCAGTGAAGCATCTGGCACTGACCGTTCACGGTGCGGGTTGGGGCTTTGATGAGGCCGAAGCCTTCCGCGCCATGCTGTTAGGCTTTCGGGCTGCCGTTGAAGACAACAAGTATCCGCACTCCCTCCAAAAGATTAGCATTGTTGAGGTGCAGGAAAAGCGCGCTGATGTTCTGAGTCAAACACTTGCCGAATTTCAGAACAGCACCGTTGAAAAATCATCAAGGCCGATGCCACCACCGCCTGTGCCCGGTGCTGCGCCAGGCCGTTCCGCCGGAGTCGCGCCGCCGGTCAGGTCAGCGCCTACACCGTCACCTGATTCGCAAACAGTGGCAACACTCGATGAGCCATCGATCTTTGTGGCAATGCCCTTTGCCAAGAAATATATGGATATTTTCTATTACGCCATTCAGCCCGCCGTCAAAGATACCGATCATCTGTGCGTTCGGCTCGATCTGTCATCCTATACAGGTGATATTATCGACACGATCAAACAGCGCATCCGCGCCGCCGATCTGATGATCGCGCTGCTCGATGGCACAAACCCGAACGTCTATCTCGAAGTGGGCTATGCCTGGGGCGTCGGCACGCCCACTGTTTTGATCGTCAATGAAGAACAATTAGCCGCAGGCGATTTGCCTTTTGACGTGCGAACCCAGAAATATCTGCGCTACGAAGCCATCATGGAACTGCGGCCACAGTTAACCGACGAACTACGCGCCGTACTCAAGGCGAACGCCCGCCGCAAAAAGGAAAAGTAGCGACTAGCCCGGCACTTTTTCAATCTGCGCGCTTTCCGTGCTACTCTCGGAAAGCAGCGCCCGATAGTGTTCCAGCACCATATCAACCGGGCCGTCCAGCATCAACCGCCCTTTGTGCAGCCAGATCGCCCGTTCACATAGATTGCGAACGGTATCCGCCGAATGCGATACAAAAACCAGCGTTCGGCCTTGCGCTTTCATGGCTGCGATGCGCTTCATACATTTTTCCTGAAAGGCGGCATCACCCACCGACAGCACTTCGTCGATGAACATAATGTCCGGCAGGATATGAACCGCCACACTGAAGCCTAACCGCGCCGTCATGCCGCTTGAATACCGCTTGACCGGTAGATCGATGAAGCGGCCAAGCTCTGAAAACGCGATGATTTCATCTAAAAAGGGGGCGATCTGTCGCGGCGAAAAACCCTGAATGGCTGCGTTCAGGTAGATGTTTTCACGCCCGGTGCGCTCCGGGTTAAAGCCTGCTCCCAATGCGATCAAGGTAGCAAATCGGCCACACACGGCCACATGCCCCGTCGTTGGCGTGGTGATCCCGCTCAGAATGCGAAACAAAGTGCTTTTACCCGCTCCGTTGCGCCCGATCACGGCCACTGACTCCCCCGCATAAATCGAAAGGTTTACGCCTTGCAGTGCCCAGAACTGTTGATCAATGTTGCTAGCGGCGGACGTTTCGGTGCTGCGCCCGATCAATCGTCGCAGCATTTGCCCGGCTTCGTGCCGTAGACTTGGCCGCTGCTCGTTCTGGATATACCGCTTGGAAACATTCTCAGCGACGATCACGGGCGACTCAGCCGGGTTTATCATGTCGGTCATATATAATCTGCAAACCGATGTTCATTGGCCTTGAAAAAGACATAGCCCGTGTACAGCAGCGCAATCGCCAGCACTGTCGGATAAAACAGGGTAGAGAGATCAGGCGCGCGCCCGGTGAACACATCGCGGTAAGCCGTGATGAGCGGTGCCATCGGATTCAGCGAAAACAACACTCGATATTTGAGCGGTACTGACTCCAGCGGGTAGACAATCGGCGTCAGGAAAAATAAGAGTTGAATTGCCACCGAAACGAGCGGCGGAATATCCCGAATCAATACACTGAGCGCGCTCACGAAAAACATGATCCCGGCAGTCATGCACACTTCGATCAGAAGCAGCGCGGGCAGCAGCACAAACAGGCCGTTCGGCCAATAGCCGTTCAGTGCATTGACCATCAGCATCGCCACAAAGGTGAAGCCCAGATCAACCAATCCTTCGCCTAATGTCAGCACCACTAAAATTTCACGAGGGAAATAGACCTGATTGATCAGTCCCATCATGCTCAAAACGGAGCGCGTTCCGGTGATCACGCCATAATTAAATAACCCCCAGGGCACAATGGCCGAGAGCATGAACACCACAAACGGCACATTGCCAATCACCGAGCCGAGGATTCCCGAAAAGGCCAGCGCCAGTACGAATGAGGTGGACAACGGCAGCAAAATAATCCACAAAATGCCGAGCATCGTTTGACTATAACGTGATCGAACGTTGTACTGTATCCAGATACGCAGCAGCACCCGGTTTTCCCACAGGCGGCGCAAGTTGGCGATCACGCTTCGTTCACGGACTGCGTTCAGATGCGCTGACCAGAACACGACGCCAAAACTAAGCACAAAAGCTGCCGCCGCAAAATAGCCGATCTGCAATTTGGACAGATCAGGCCAGCCGACGAAAAACACTGCCGCTGAAATCGACACGGCTAGCAACAGCGCCGCGAACTGCCGCCCGCCACGCGCCATTCGGGTGCTGACACGCGGCCTGACCATCTGCATCACGGCCTGGACAATGAGCAGCACGACAGCCAGTACAACATAAAATTCGAGGCGCTGCGCCCGATAAAATTCCAGGCCATAGGCTTTTTGTCGCAAAAATTGAAGCTGAATCGAGATGTTGCTGAGGGTGCCACCATCGAACGCTTTGCCATAGGGTAACTGCACCCGAAACTGTACGGCGATCAACATCGCACCGATCAGGATCATCAGATTGGTGAGATAGGCGCTTAACTGCGCGCCCGGAAGGATGGATACGGCACTGCTCCGGGAAGTAGAAGTCGCAATCGAAGCCACCACCTAATAAGCCCCGCGACCCATATCCCCGGCACTGATGGCAACCAACGACTTGCTGAGGCCAGCCACATGCTCCCGCCACAGATACGCGCCGGGAAACAACATTTTCATTTCGCGCGCATCGAGCAGCCGAATTTGCCGAATTGCCCGTTCTGCCGCGCCCGCGTCCATTAAACGCGGCATATGCCCCAACGCGAAACGCTGCACCAATCGTATTTGCCAGACCAGCGGCAAAGACTGAAAGCCGGGCAGCATAAAATGAGGCTCCAACGGAAAATTTCGGTTGGGCGTCTGGACGAAATAGGTACGTGCTACCCGGCACACTTCGCCCGCGAACTGCTGCTGATCGCGCCAACTGCCCAGATGTTCGACCAGCGAATTGGAGAAGATGACATCAACAGATCGATCTGCCCAACGACTCAGATCGCGTGCATCAGCGACGATTGACTGAATACGGTCATGGAGCGGCGGGTGCGGCTCCAGGTTAACCGTCAGAATGTGGATACTCGGATGATCGTTCAAGCCATATTCAAGCCAGAAACTTCCCATCCCGCCCAGATCGAGGATCAAATTTGGTGGTGCAGGCATCACTTCGATCAACCGCCAGAACAGCGCCATTCGCCGCGAACGCGCCCACCTTGCCGCTGAGAAGACCCGTGTCTTTTGGATTATGTCGGAAAGCCCAGATAATGCACATCAGTCTGTTCGCGCAGGCGGCTGGCCGCTTGTTCAGGTGTTATATCGCGCTGTGGCGTGCCAAGCATTTCATAGCCCACCATGAACTTTCGCACTGTCGAAGAACGCAGCAGCGGCGGGTAAAAATGTGCGTGCAAGTGCCAGTGCGCGTGATCGCCGCCATCGGTCGGGCGCTGGTGAAAGCCCATTGAATACGGAAACGAAACGTGAAACAGGTTGTCGTAACGCGCCGTGATATTTCGCAGCGCATCGGCCAACGCATCACGCGCCGTGCCGTTCAGATCGATCAACGCGCCAACGTGCTTTTTGCTGACGAGCATCGTCTCAAACGGCCACACTGCCCAGAATGGCACCAACACCGCGAATGATTCATTTTCGTATACCATGCGTTCGCCAAGCCCTTGCTCCGCTTTCAAATAATCGGAAAGCAGCGATACGCCATGTTCGCGGAAATAATCGCGCTGTGAGGCACTTTCGAGGATAATCTCCTGTGGCAAATGTTCGCTTGCCCAGATTTGGCCGTGTGGGTGCGGATTGCTGGCACCCATCATCGCGCCCCGATTCTCGAAAATCTGCACATAGCTGATAAACGGCTTGGCATCCAGTTCAGCATATTGCTCGACCCAGGCATCGACCACCAACCGGATCGACTTTTGATCCATCTGTGCCAGGGTCAGATCGTGGCGCGGGCTGAAGCACAACACACGACAAATTCCACGTTCGGATTCGGCATAGATCAGTGGGTGAGGCTTATACGTACCGCTCGGCTGATCACTCAACAGCGCCGGGAAATCGTTATCGAATACAAAGGTGTGTTCATAGGCCGGGTTATGTTCACCGTTGGCGCGCGCGTTGCCGGGACACAGATAGCAGGTCGGGTCATACTCTGGTTTGCGGTCAACAGGTGTGGGTTCAACCTGACCCTGCCAGGGACGTTTGGCGCGGTGTGGCGAAACGAGTACCCATTCACGAGTCAGCGGATTATAACGGCGCTGCGATTGTTCGTTCAGATTAAACATTCAGTTCCTGCTTTCAAACGCAGAAATAACACTCAGGCATAGAAAATTCGAGATCACAGCGGTAGATTATATAGCTAGTTTGTCGAATTGGATGTACATGCCGAAAAAGCAAAAATCGCAAAAATACTACGTCGTCTGGAAAGGCCGCCAGACCGGAATCTTCGCTACCTGGGACGAGTGCGCCGCGCAGGTGCAGGGCTTTGCGGGTGGCGAGTATAAATCGTTCGAGAGCCGAGACGAAGCCGAACGCGCCTATCGCGGCCAGTACGCCGATTATCGCGGTCAGCGCCCGGCGGCTGCACCCGTCAAGGAACGCTTATTCGATGCGCCACCGCCGATCCTGCCCAGTTATGCGGTAGATGCAGCCTGCGAAGGCGTGCCCGGCCCGGTGGAGTATCGCGGCGTGAATGTCGAAACGGGCGAAGAATTATTCAGCGAAGGCCCCTTCCCGGATGGCACGAACAACATTGGCGAATTTCTGGCGATTGTTCATGTCTTGGAACTATGCCAGCAGCGTGCGCTTGATCTGCCCATCTATTCCGACTCCAAGATTGCGCTCGGTTGGATCGCCGCCAAACAGTGCCGCACGCAGCATTTGCAAAGTGCCGCCAACGCCGAATTATTCCGTCGTATTGCGCGCGCCGAAGCCTGGCTGGATGCTAACAAATACCCCAACAAAATTCTCAAATGGGAAACGCGCGATTGGGGCGAAAACCCGGCAGATTATGGCAGAAAGTAAGCCAGTGACGATTTTATCCACGCCGCCGCATGTCTCCGTCTTACTGCAACCCGTGATTGACGGGTTGAACCTCAGCGTACATCCCGATGGCCTGTTCATTGATGGGACGATTGGAGCCGGCGGGCACAGTACCGCGATCCTGGCCGCAACTCGGACAGCGCGACTGCTTGGCTTTGATCGTGATCTGAGTGCGTTGACGATTGCCAGCGAACGACTCGCCCGCTTCGGTGATCGTGTGACGCTTGTTCATGCCAATTATGATCAGATGGGCGCATTGGCCGCACCACACGGTTTCACGCAGGTCAACGGCATTCTGCTTGACCTGGGCATTTCATCCATGCAGGTTGATCAGGCTGAGCGCGGTTTTGCTTTCCGTACCGATGGGCCGCTTGATATGCGGATGAATCCCGACTCGGATGAGCCAACCGCCGCCGATCTGGTCAACACACTGACCGAATCCGCCTTAGCCGATATGATTTACCAGTACGGCGAAGAACACGACAGCCGCCGCATTGCCCGCGCAATTTTGGCCGCCCGCCCGATCAGCACCACGAAACAGTTGGCGGAAGTAATCGCAGGCGCGATCCCGGCCTCACATCGCCAGAAGATTCACCCCGCCACGCGCAGCTTTCAGGCCTTGCGAATCGCCGTGAACGATGAATTGGGCGGGCTTGAACGTGTGCTTCCGGCTGCCATCAAGCTGCTTGCGCCGGGCGGACGGTTAGCCGTGATCAGCTTTCATAGTCTTGAAGATCGGATCGTCAAGCAGTATTTCAAACACGAGGCGACGGATTGTATTTGCCCGCCCAAACAACCCGTGTGTACGTGCGGCCATGTCGCCCGCCTCAACCTGATCACGCGCAAACCAATCAGCGCCGATGAAGCCGAAGTCGCCGCCAATCCGCGCAGCCGCAGCGCACAACTACGCATTGTTGAAAAACGCTGATCATTATCATTAAAGGGAAAACTTTATGCCTTTTATCACTTTGAATGATGCCACCTTTTTTTATGAAGATATGGGTTCAGGCGTGCCGCTGCTCTTTTTGCACGGCTTTATGGGCAGTGGCCGCTCCGATACGGGCGCAGAACTGGATTGGCTTGCCCAGAAATATCGCGTCATTGCGCCCGATTTGCGCGGCTACAGTCAATCGTTCCCAAAACCGCGCACTTACCCCAAAGACTTCTACAAACGCGATGCAGCAGACATGGCCGCGCTGATCGACGCCTTGAAACTGGATTGTCCGCATGTCTTGGGCTTCAGCGATGGTGGCGAAGTGGCACTCGTAGTCAGTGAACTGCGCCCCTGTCGTTCAGTGGCGGCCTGGGGTGCAGTGGGTTTCTACGGATCAGACATGATCCCGCGCATCAAAGCGCATTTGCCGCCCGATTGGATTACCGCCGATATGCAGGCGCGGCAGGGTCACTATTGGGAACAAATGGTACACGACTGGGTAGACGGCTTTTTGCAAACCATCGAGGGCGGTGGCGACATCAGCCACAACGACGCCGATAAGATCAAGTGTCCGCTGCTGATCATGCTTGGTACCAAAGACACCCTCAACCCGATCCCGGTAGCACAGCGATTAGCCGCCAAAGTCGCCGATGGGCACGTTGAAATTTTTGAAGACATCGGTCATCCGATTCACGAGCAGTCGCCGGAGCGTTTCCGGCAGGTACTTGGCGACTTTCTAACGCGCGCCGATCAGTTAGCCGGATAAATGATTTGTGTTGACGCAACTATCGGCCTTCGTCCCGGACATTCTCGAAAAACGCGCGCAGCTTTCACCAGAGCGGATCGCACTGCATGATACGATCAGTAGACGTGAGATCACTTACCGCGAATGGAACGCCAGCGCGAACCAGACGGCGCATTTTTTAATCTCGTCAGGCGTTGAGGCCGGAGATCGCGTTGCCGTTTATGCCACCAACAGCCTGGAATATCTCGATATTTGGATGGCTTGCGGCAAGATCGGCGCGGTGCTGCAAAATCTGAATTGGCGTCTGACCGTTCACGAATTGAGCGGCCTGCTAAACGATGCCGCGCCCTGCCTGTTGATCTACTCGGATGATTTCACGACTCAGGTTGATCAGCTTCGCCCACAGATCAAGAGCGTGCGTCATTTCGTCGCGTTGGGCAATGATCTGAATGACGTACCATTTTCAAATCGTGAGCAGTTCCCCACAACGCCACCGCCTCACCTCGATTTAACACCTGATTCACCCTGGGTGATCTGCTACACGGGCGGCACTACCGGACTCCCCAAAGGCGCGATCCTGACGCACGGCAACATGACCTGGAACGCGATCAACACGCTCCTGAGTTGGGGACTCGATCAGGATGATGTAGCGATCCTGAATTCGCCGCTATTTCATACCGGGGGCTTGAACGTGTTCACGCTGCCCTTGATTCACGCAGGCGGCAAGAGCATCCTTTGCAGGAGCTTTGATGCGGAGCAGGTCTTCGATCTGGTAGCCGAGGGCGGCGTGACACTCTTGTTCGGCGTGCCTACTATGTTTGTATCGTTGCAGGGACACCCCCGTTGGGCAACGGCAGATTTTTCGCGGTTAAAATTAGTGATCAGCGGCGGCGCTCCGTGCCCTATGCCGATTTTCGAGAAGTTCTGGGAAAAGGGTGTGGACTTCAAAACGGGCTATGGCCTGACCGAAGCGGGGCCGAATACCTTCTGGCTGCCTGATGATCAGGTGCGCGCCAAACCCGGAGCGGTAGGTTATCCGCTATTGCACATTGATGTGCGTGTGGTACGTCCCGATGGTGGTCAATGTGCGCCGGGCGAAATGGGCGAACTGATCATTCGCGGGCCACACGTCACGCCCGGCTACTGGAACAACCCAACCGCGACGGCACAGGCCATCCGCGATGGCTGGCTGCATACGGGTGATCTGGCGCTGTGTGACGCGGACGGCTGCTATTCGATTGTCGGGCGGCTCAAGGATATGATCATCAGCGGCGGCGAAAATATTTACCCAATTGAAGTGGAAAGTGTCATGCACGCCCATCCCGCCGTTGCCGAGGCTGCGCTGATCGGCGTACCGGATACTCACTGGGGCGAAGTGGGTAGAGCAATTGTTGTGCTGAAGGCTGCTCAAAACGTCAGCGCGTCGGACTTGATCGCCTTTCTATCCAGTCGCTTAGCCCGCTACAAAGTGCCGAAGTCGGTTATTTTTGTGGAGGCGCTCCCCAAGACCGGCCCCGGCAAGATCGATAAAAAGCTGTTGACCGAGCAGTTTTCGGACGCAACTTCGCCTTAACATAGATTGCCTGGGCTATAATCTGGCTATTGAAAAACAGGATCACGTTTATTGGAAGCACAGCAAACCATCCTTCGCCCCGAAGATTTTCAGCACCAGATGCTTGAAGTGGGCGATCTGAACATGCACGTTGTTCTCGAAGGTGAGGAACATGCACCGCTGATCGTTTTGCTGCATGGCTTCCCGGAGTTCTGGTACAGTTGGCGACATCAGATCAAACCGTTTGCGGCGGCGGGTTATCGAGTCGTGGCCGTCGATCAACGCGGCTATAACCTGACCGATAAGCACGGCCCTTACGATATTTTCACGCTCTCGGATGATGTCGCCAATTTGATCCGCGCATTGGGCTACGACAAGGCCGCCGCTGTGATGGGTCACGATTGGGGCGGCGCGATCACTTGGACATTTGGCGCGCGCTACCCGGAATTGGTTGATAAACTGATCGTGTGCAACGTGCCGCATCCATCGGTAGGGAAGACGGTTCTACAGTCCTTTTACCTGCCGCAAATCTTCAAAAGCTGGTACATCGCCTTCTTTCAAATTCCCGGCTTGCCAGAGCGTGCGATCAGTATGAACGACTACAAAGGTTTGACCGACGGCTTGAAGCACGCCGCTAAAGACATGATCA
The DNA here is from genome assembly GCA_038239365.1 of Aggregatilineales bacterium. GTDB lineage: Bacteria > Chloroflexota > Anaerolineae > Aggregatilineales > UBA2796 > JBBRMW01. The sequence goes on along the minus strand of JBBSEU010000028.1, from coordinate 10,188 downwards.
GCGATGAGGAACTCAGCTACTTCAAAACAGCCTGGTCACAGCCAGGCGCACTGTCTGCCGGGATCGACTGGTATCGCGCGCTGTTCCGAGAACGAGGCCGCGTCGCCAGCACGGATTCAACGGTTGAAGTGCCATCGCTGTTGATCTGGGGCGATCAGGATGCCTATTTGACAACACAAACCGCCGAATGGACGCGGCCTTACGTGGACGATCTGAAAATAAAGTACATTCAGGGTGCGTCGCATTGGGTGCAGCAGGAATGCCCGGACATGGTGAACCGCTACACACTCGACTTTTTGAAGGGACTCTAGCCGCGTGGGTATCGACTATGTGATCGATTTGCAGTGCGTGCCAAAGGCGACGCTCTCCACAGAAGGCATTTTGGCACGCATCAAGGCACGCGAGCGGGCGGGCGCAATTATTCAGCTTTACCGTGATAATGGCGACGAACGGCCACCATCCGAGATGGGTTTCGAGATGGCACGGCGCACGCCCGACGGTGAGGAAGAAGTGCGCGTTGTGATTGTTCAGGAACTATTGGATGAAGCCGCTCAGCTTGATCCGTTGGCCGGACACTGCATCGGTTGTCCGGCCAACCGCACAGGTGAACCATTCGGCTGCTTCGGAAATATTCCTTACCCAATTTCCCGCGCGGGCGAAGTATGGCTGCTCAAGCGATTACCTGTACCAGACGAACCGCTGCCTTTCCTGCTCTTGCGACAGGTGCTTTCCGACTCGCCGGGCTTGGGCGACTCAGTGGCCGGGACGCGCGCTACCCCCGGCGTCATTTTTGAGACGAACGATATTTTTGCCAAACGAGTCGAAGGCTTGCAGATCACCACTAATCACGTTTTCGATATGCTGTTTCTGGTTGGCGCGATTCAACCCACCTATGCGGCCATGTTGATGCTCTTTTTTAGCGTGATTCCACGTGATATGGAAGCCGACGTTCTCAAAAACCTGACGCCCGCGCCGCCCGATTTTGCGGATCGTTTCCCGTTTCAGCTTGTGCCCGAAGATGCCGACGACGATACGACTCTGGCACTCAAGAACTACTTCGCGGCGCTGTACCTTGCTTATGGGTTGGATGTATCATTGTCGCTGGATGTGTAAGCGTGGCTGATAGTTTGTTGCTGCACTTATGAGCAAAAAGCGCGATATTCAACAGGTCGAACGAGTTGCAAGAGAGTTTGGCATGACGCACGGAACAACGCCGCGATTTTGGAGATTTTCTGGAATTCGAGAAACAAGCCGGAAATACCGGGACGGCTAACGCGCGTGGAGACTTTACTTACGAAGAAATGCGCCAGAAGGCACGCGAGTTTTTGGGTGAAGAGGGTGAATGAGATGGCTAATCAAATAGCGTTTGATCTTACCGAGCTTAACGAAGCGACGCGCGGCGTCATTGGTGAGTTATGTTGGGCAGCGCGCCTCAGCTACGCCGATGAGTTACAGTTGCATATGGGCGACAAACGTCCTTACCCGTCGAAAAGGTTAGGTGACCAGCAAAAGGGCGCATGGATATTGGGTTCACGCGGCACCACCTGGAAAGTTCTTGTTGCAAATGGTGTATATATCACCTCCGATAATGACGTTGAATTGATCCGTCAAAAAATTCCAGTCATGGAAAATCAAGTGGTAACCGCCTTCGATATTGAGCCGGAACATTTGTCATTAACGCTAACATTCGGTAACGGTGGTCAATTGGTCATCAGCCCCACGCTTGACGATGATCAATGGGATGGTGTGCCCTACTGGGAATTGTTTACGCCCGATCAAGCCTGTGTGCAAGTGGGACCGGGTAAAACGTGGTCAATGTGAACGGCCTGTATGATATTTCGCGCACCGTCAGCCCACAGATCGCCGTGTGGCCGGGTGATACGCCGTTCAGCTATGATGTGGTCATGAGCAAGGACTCCGGCGCGTCGGTTAACCTGACCACGCTGCACCTGAGCGCGCATACTGGCACGCACGCCGACGCCTACTGGCACTACGACTCGAATGGGTTGCACCCCGCCGAAATGCCGCTCAAAAAATATATGGGCACGGCACAGGTGATCAGTTTGCTGCGCGCCGAAGGTGGCATTACGCCCGCTGAATTAGCCGGGATCGATTTGGACGGCGCGGAACGAGTCCTGTTTCATACGCCCGCCAGCGACTTAGCCGATCACGAGTGGTCAAACACCTTTGCCTACCTGACTGTTGAACTGATCGACTATCTGGCAGATCGCGGTGTGGTACTGATTGGTCTGGACTCGCCCTCAGTGGATCATGTAGACTCGAAAGCATTGCCGTGTCATCATCAGTTGTTGACGCGCGGCATGGTCAATCTGGAGTCGCTGCAACTGACAGGTGTACCGGATGGTCGCTACGAACTGGTAGCACTCCCGCTGCGGCTTTCGGCGGTCTGTGGTTCGCCAGTGCGCGCCGTGCTGCGTGATCTTCACCTTTAAGGAGCGTGTGCTGTGAGTGTTGTTTCCGTTCTGCTGTTGATCGTCTTTGCGATTTCGATCCTGATTACCTATATGATCGTGCGCCGAACCCAGGTCAGGATCATTATTCCGCTCATCCTGGGCAGTGTAGCCGATGTGATCATTTTCGCGCTGTATTCACTCTCGGCGGGCAACCTGCCCATACAAGCCGCACTGGTCGGGTTGGTGTTGGGCATCCTGTTTAATGTGATGACCGTTGCTGCCGCTTCATTTTTCCGGCAGAACACATCTGTCCGCGCACAGGAATAAATGACCGAAGCGATACTGGAGGTTCGGCCATTTCCGCAGCCGCAAATGGCGGCGGAGTGCATGATTCTCCCGCTCCAGACTTTATTCAGCCGCAGTGCTGCGTACCCGATGGATATGCCGCAGCGTCTTCATTCATACATGGTGACGCTGTTTACCAGAGGGGCAGGCCAGCATCTCGTCGATTTTCAGGTGTATGACTATCGAGAAAAAATGCTGCTGTTTGTTGCTCAACATCAGGTACACCAGTGGCAAATCAATCTGAAAAATGAGGGACTAGTGCTGGCCTTCTCGAACGAATTTTTGTACCAGAGCGCCGCTGATCGAAACTTGTTAGCGCGATACCGCATCTTCGACTATTCGCTGCAATCGCCAATGCTCTTGCTGAACGATACGGATTATCAACATTTCTTGTTGCTGTTTCAGGAATTGCGACAGGAGTTTGATCAGCCTGGCGCGGACTCGTTCAAAGCCGAGATTATGCGAAATTTAGTGCGGACGCTGCTTTTACGTGCCGAACGCCTCAAGCAGTCCGAAACACTCCCAACAGCACTGTCCCACTATCAGGATTTTGCCCGCTTCAAAGACCGTCTTGAAAACGACTATCCACGTACCCGCAACGTGATCGATTATGCCCGCGCACTCGGTTACTCCCCCAAGAAGCTGAACCAACTTTCGCAAACTGTCCTCAACAAGCCCGCCAAGGTGTTTATTGATGAGCGTGTGATCCTGGAAATCAAGCGGCTGTTGGTTCACACCGATTTATCGATCAAAGAAATCGCGGAGCAGACCGGCTTTGATGAGCCAACTAACCTGATCAAATTTTTCAAACGCCACACCCGGCAAACACCTACCACTTTCCGAGAGGGTCTGAGCAAGTTTCATCTAACAACGGCTCAGTACAACCCCGCACAACCCTGAGAGCATTCGGCGCAGATTTACCCTTCTTATTCGCACATTTACCTTTGCCACCCGTCAATTCCCCTCTACACTGCATCTATCAACCTGTTCGATAGAGAGGATAAATCAATCATGGCAATGGTAGAAGTCGCCCGTTTCAAGCTAAAAGAGGGTGCCGACGAGCAAGCCTTTATCGCCGCCGAACGTCGGCTTGCCAGTGGACAAATCACGAAACAGCCGGGTTTCATCAGCCGTGAGGCGGCCAAAGGCGCAAACGGCGAATGGACGATCATCCTGCATTGGACATCAACGACTGACGCCGAAGCCTGGACGCCTAAGTTCATGCAAGACCCGGATGGACAAGCCTTCGCCGCGCAGTTAGATTTCAGTTCTATGCGGCAGGATCGTTATCAGATTATCTGACCTTGAGGCGACGGTGGGAATCGAACCCACGGTGGAGCTTTTGCAGAGCTCTGCCTTACCACTTGGCTACATCGCCGGAGTAGGGGAAATATACCGTATTCTGCCCCGAAACGCAAGGGTGAGCCGTCCCACTCAACAATTTCGGCGCTTAGTCAGGAAGGTACGGCTAACGTCTTTGTGTGGTTAGTTTTTCGGTTGCTAAGCAGCCTCATACACCTGCATCACCTGCTTTGCAGGTGTAAGTTCGTTAGTTTGAGTTATTCCCCTGGATGAATAGCTGCATCCTAACGTGGTAAAATAGTCGGGAAATTATCTCACCAACGAGAGTGCTATGAGCGACTTTCCCGACGAGTCGATGTACGAACCGGATGAGCAGGACACCCCTTCGCAATCGATCACGCCGCCGAAGGGGACACGCCGCGTTAACCCGCCCGACGAACTGCCGACGCGCACCTATAACAGCCGCACCGAAAGTCGGCCAAAACAAAAAACGCGCCCCGAACGCCAGGTTGCGCCGCCCGTTATGCCACCGCCGCTCTATACGCCCGAACCAAACTATCCACCGCCCCCTGAACCGCGCGGACGCCGCAAAAAACGACAGCCCAGTGAAAGCGGCATGTATTTGCCCTGGTGGTCGCTGGTCGTTATGCTGGCGGTGGTGGGCGGATTGGCGTTTGGGGCGCTGCTGGTGGTTAACACAGTGGGTGGTCAGTCCGCGCCCGGCGGTGCAACGCCCATCGTGATCGTGATCACGGCCACCTACACGATTGGGCCGCCCGCTAGCCAAACCGCGATTCCCCAACCCTCAACTCTGACTCCAACTGCTCCCTTACCCACGATTGCGTCCAGCGCAACCTTACCGCCCGGCAATTTCACGATTGGCGCAACAGTGCAAATCGTTGGTGTTGGCGGCAGTGGCCTTAATGTACGAAGTGGCCCCGGTAAGCAGTTCACTGCAAAATTTCTGGCAAGAGATGGCGAAAAATACATCCTCAAAGAAGGACCACAGACGGCCAGTGATGAAGAATGGTGGCACATTCAAGACCCCGGCAACCCGAATAACGACGGGTGGGCAGCACGGCGCTTCCTGACAGTGGTAGCGCAGTAGACGGTTTTGAGCTAGAATATCTGTTCTGAAAGGTGATATATGGCAACCGAGCGCGTTGGCGATTTGACCTTAGATGAGCTACGAATCTTTCTGCGCGAAGAATTAAAAAGTCTGATCCATGAAGCCGTCCAGGACGCATTGGCGACAGAAGGCAAGCGTCCGGCTCGTCTGGAACTGCCAGTGCTTGACTTGGGTCCGTGGCCGGAAAATTTCGTGGAAGAACGTGAAGGGCGTGAAGAAGATTGATTAACTCGCTCTTTTTGGACACTAATATCCTGCTTCGGTCGGTTGTTGCATCTGCACCAGAGCATTCATCAATTCAAAATGTCCTTGCCAAATTGTCGGAAAACAAGGTCATCATGTGGATCAGTCGCCAGGTTTTGCGGGAATTTCTTGCCAACATGACAAGACCTCAAACATACATGCAGCCAACATCTCCCGATCAACTTCTCGAAATGATCCGACTATTTCAAAAGCAGTATCAAGTTGCCGATGAAAACAGCTTGGTTACCAATAAACTGCTTGAGTTACTCGAAAAAATTCCGATGGGCGGAAAACAAATCCACGATGCGAATATTGTTGCTACCATCCAAACGTATGGAATCGCGGATTTATTAAGGCTTAACGTGGTTGATTTCAACCGTTTTTCAAATGACATTAAGGTGTGGTCGATTGGAGAAATTTTAACGCAGTTTACGAAGGAGTCGGGCAATGACGGCGAATGAGCTAAACACCCAACCCGCAACTACCGAAGAATTGGCCGCACGTGCCGCCGATCTGCGTGACCAGATTCGCCTTCATAACTATCGCTACTCGGTACTCAGCCAGCCGATCATCTCCGATGCCGAATACGATGCACTGTTCGATGAACTGGATGCCATCGAGAAGGCACACCCCGAACTGATTACGCCCGACTCGCCTACGCAGCGCGTGGGCAGCGATCTGGATACGCGTCTGCCCAAAGTGCGCCATCCGGTGCCGATGCTCAGCCTTGCCAAAGCCTATACTGCTGATGATATACACGCCTGGCGCACGCGCATTGACCGCCTTCTCGACAGCAGCGCCCCGATCACCTACACGATTGAGCCAAAGTTTGACGGCCTCACCGTCGTGCTGACCTATACCGACGGCGTGTTGACACAGGGCACGACGCGCGGCGATGGCTATGTTGGCGATGATGTGACAGCCAACGTTCGCACCATCCGATCCGTGCCGTTGCGAATCCCGGTCAACCCGGATGGCCCCAAACCGCCGCAGCATATGGTCATGCGCGGCGAAGTAGTGATCCACAAGTCCGACTTCAAAACGTTTCAGACCAAAATGCAGGCGGAACAGGCCGAAGCTGAGGAGCCGCTGAAATATATCAATGCCCGCAACACGGCGTCCGGCGCGCTCAAACAATTGGATGCGCGCATTACTGCTTCCCGTCCGCTGACGATGTACGCTTTTGGTATTGCCGAGTCCGAAGGTGGCGCTGTGCCGCGCAGCCAATACGAAACGATTCAATATCTACACGCGCTTGGCTTTCTGACCAGCGATCAGGTCAAGCATTTTGATGATCTCGAAACGATGATCAATTATGTAGCTGGCTACGAATCACAGCGCCATTCACTCGAATTTGAGATCGATGGTATGGTGATCAAAACCGATGATCTGCCAACCTATAATGAATTGGGCGTCGTCGGCAAGAATCCACGCGGCGCAGTCGCCTACAAGTTCCCACCCGAAGAAGTGACCACCCGCCTCATCGCCATCAAAGCCAATGTTGGTCGTACCGGAGTGATCACGCCCGAAGCCGAACTCGAACCCGTTTTTGTGAGCGGCGCGACGATCCGGCAGGCGACGCTGCACAACTATGAAGACATTGCGCGCAAAGACATTCGCCTGCATGATCGCGTGCTGATTAAACGGGCTGGTGAGGTGATCCCGTTCGTGGTGGGGCCAATTCTCGGCGCACGAACAGGCGACGAAGTGCCGATCACGCCGCCCGAACGCTGCCCGGTCTGCGACTCGCCCATCGCGCACGCCGACGGTGAAGTGTACTACTTCTGCACAAACCCAGCCTGCCCCGAACGAGTGGCGCGCAATATTGAATATTTCGTTTCGCGCGGCGCGATGGATATTGAGGGTTTAGGGGAACAGGGTGTTCGTCAACTGCTGACCGCCGGATTGATCCATGATGAAGGCGATCTGTTTTCGCTAAAAGCCGAAGACCTGGAAAAACTGGAAGGCTACGCCGAAAAGAAAATTCAGAACCTACTCAAAAACATCGAAGGCGCAAAGGATCGCCCGCTGGATCGGTTAATTGCGGCGCTGGGCATTCGCGGGATCGGCGGCGGCATCGCGGAGCTATTGCTGATGCGCTACAAATCCATTGACGAATTGATGAACGCTTCTGTCACTGAGATTGACGAGATCGCCGGGATTGGCCCATCCACTGCCGAAGCGATCACGGCCTGGTTTGCCGAAGCACGCAATCGCACGCTGATCGAAAAACTGAGAACAGCAGGCGTTCGTTTTGAGGCTGATCCGACGGCCAGTGCCCCAACGTCCGATCAATTGGCAGGAATGACCTTCGTGCTAACCGGCACGCTGCCCACTATGACTCGTGAGGAAGCCGGTGCATTGATCGCGCAGCATGGTGGCAAGGTGAGCGGCAGTGTCAGCAAAAAGACGAATTACGTGCTGGCAGGCGACTCAGCGGGCAGCAAACTGGACAAGGCCAAATCGCTGGGTGTGACGATCCTGGATGAAGCGGCTTTCCGTGCTTTGATCGATCTGCCACCTGAAACGGACGAAGGCAATGTCTGAACCGCGCGCGATCATCTATTCCGATAAAGAAAAGCCGTTCGAGCGGCGGCATCCCTGGGTATTTGAGGGCGCGATTCAAAGCGTGAATGGCACGCCCGAAGACGGCGATTTGATCAGCCTATATACCGAACGCGACGACTTTTTGGCGCGCGGCTATTGGAACAGCCAGTCGCAAATTCGGGTACACGTCCTCTCGTGGCATCAGGACGAAACGTTGGATGAAACGTGGTGGCAATCTCGACTCCAGCGGGCGATCAGCAGCCGCACCTTGCTCAATATCGAACACGACGCGGGCAAACCCAACGCCTATCGACTGATCAACGCCGAAAATGACGGCTTGCCGGGTTTAGTCGTGGATCGCTACGCTGATTTTCTGGTATTGCAGGCGTTGACACTGGGCATCGATCAGCGTAAGCAGTTGATCGCTGAAATGCTGAACGATCTGCTGCACCCCGCCGGAATCTTTGAACGCAGCGATGTTGATGTGCGTGCCAAAGAAGGGCTACCGCCCTCAACTGGTATTTTGAGCGGTCAGGAGCCGCCACCATTCGTTGAGATCGTCGAGAACGGGCGGCATTTCCTGGTCGATGTACATCACGGTCACAAGACTGGCTTCTATCTCGATCAGCGTGAGAGCCGTGATACGCTCCGGCACTGGCTTCGTGATGATCCGGATCGCCAGGAACGAACCGTTTTGAACTGTTTCAGCTATACGGGCGGCTTTTCGGTGTACGCCCTGAATGGTCAGGCCAAACGCGCCATCAACGTCGATTCGTCGGCGGATGCGCTGGCACTGGCAAAGCGCAACGTCAAGCTGAACGGCGGTCAGGTGGATGAGGCGGATTACGTCGAAGGCGATGTGTTTCAGGTTTTGCGGCGTTACCGCGAAGCTGGTGAACGTTTTGATCTAATCGTGCTTGATCCGCCCAAGTTCGCTCAGAATCAGAAGCAGGTCGAAGGGGCGACGCGCGGTTACAAAGACATCAATCTGCTGGCCTTTGAACTGATCAAGCCGGGCGGGTTGCTGATGACGTTCTCGTGTTCGGGCGCGGTAGACGCCGATTTATTTCAAAAGGTAGTCTTTGGCGCGTTGGTCGATGCGCGGCGTGAGGGGCAGATCGTCGCACGGTTAGGGCAAGCTGCCGATCATCCGGTGGCACTCACCTTTCCCGAAGGCGCATACTTGAAAGGTTTGCTGTGCCGGGTATGGTAGGAATGAATTCCCGATTTGGCAGACCACATAGGCAGCGGCATATAATCTGCTCGTAATGAATTATGATGACAATGATGCTAGCCATATCGTAGAGTAGGAGTCGTAGCCGTGCTGAATGATTTTATGAATCGGCGCAAGAAAGAGGAACAGGTCAAGCAGGAAGGGCGCTTGCCGCCGGGTCAATCCCTGACGCAAAAGTTCCCGGTGCTGCACTATGGCCCGATCCCGCCTTTCAACCCGAATACCTGGACACTTGAGATCACCGGATTGGTGGAAAAGCCGATCAAATGGACGTGGGCGGAGTTCAACGCTTTGCCGCGCCGCAATGTCGAGATGGATATTCACTGCGTCACCCGTTGGAGTAAGTTCGATACCCATTGGGAAGGCGTTCACCTCAAGGATTTGATCGATCAGGGGATCATCACCCTGAAGCCCGAAGCCAAATATTGCGTGCAGCACTGCGAATATGGCTTCACCGTGAACCTTGACGTGGAGTCGATGCTTGATCAAAACTTCCTGTTTGCGACGCACTTCAACGGCCAGCCGCTCGAAGCCGATCACGGCTACCCATTGCGCGGCGTAATCGGCGCGATCCCGAATCGGCACGCACCATCAGATCGTTATTTGTGGAAGGGCGGCAAGTGGTTGCGCGGCCTGGAATTCGTCAGCGAAGATCGCCCCGGCTTCTGGGAGCAGGCGGGCTACTCGATGACGGCAGGCATCTGGGACGAAGAACGCTTCGCCCGGCGCGGCTGGTAAGCTATTTGTGCATTATAATAGGGTGCTGGTTGCAGCCAGCACCCATCTACACAACTTAAACCTTCAAAAGCGAGAATCAAAAATGGACTTACTGCCTTTATCAAAACCCGGCGCAATGACCGAGATGGATCAATTCGTCTTTGACTGCTTCGGCTACATCGTGATCGAAGATGTGCTAAGCCAATCCGAAGTCGAAGAAACACTTCAAGCAGCGATTCGACTCCATGCCGGACACG
>JBBSEU010000027.1:0-30720 GCA_038239365.1 Aggregatilineales bacterium | reverse complement strand
GCTGTTCATCGGTGTTCGCAGTTCGTGACTAACGCGCGCCAGAAATTCCGATTTCAGTTGATTGGCTTTCATCAGTTCAATTGCGCGCTGTTCCAGTTCATCAAACAGCCGGGCATTTTCGAGCGCAACCGCCACCTGACTGGCGAAAAGCTGTGCCAGTTCGATTTCTTCATCAGAAAATGTGCGAACGTAGTCCAGGCTGTACAGGGTGAGCAAACCCAAATGCTGACCAGCTTTATTGATCGGGAGTGTGAGGATGCTGCGGATCGGATCGGGAGAGCGCAGTTCAGGCAGTGCGCCCGGTGTGTTCCGCACATCCGCAATATACAGCGGCCCTTGTATCGCCTGTTCAGTCATATCAAGCGGTGTAGTCAGCAGCACTGCATCCGATAAACCCAGTGTCGCCCTGGTCACATAGCGCGTCTCATCTGCGACGGCCATGACCAGACTGACGGCCTGGGCTTCAAAAATCTTGGAGGCTTCACCGACGATCATCGTCATCAGGGCGTCAATTTGTAGCTGTCCAGCCAGCAAACGACTGCTTGCCTGCACTTTTTCGAGTTGGTGTAGACGGCGCTGTTCACGTTCATATAATCCGATGTTGTCAATTGTTACAGCGCCCTGTCCGGCCAGTGCCTCAAGCAGGCTTAGTTCCTGGGCATCAAATAATGAGCGCGGATCGTCCCGGCTGATCTCGATCAGACCAAATGCTTCGCCACGCCGCATAATCGGAGCGACGACGGACACACCGGGCAGTCCATCCATCACCTTTCCGAATTCTTCCTGAGCCGAGTTTTCAGCAAGCAGGGCTGTTGATACCTGGATCATCGCGCCGTTTTTCAAGAGCGCCCAGGCTGCGCTAGGTTCACTACGAACGCGCCCCAAAACCATCTGGTTCGTCATGCGCGTCGTCAGGGCGTGACCTTTCACCCGGAAGATGCCATCATCATCGCGCAGTGAAAGCATGACATTATTGGCGGCCATCGCCTGCAATACTTCGCGTGGAAATTGTTGAAGCAAGGCCTCGATCCCGGACAGCGCACTCAAACTCAGTGCGACTCGGCGCAGCAAGGCCTGTTCACGCGCCTGACGCTGTGCCTGTCGATACAGCCGGGCGTTTTCGATGGCGATAGAGGCTTGCGTGGTGAGCGTTTGTGCCAGACGCAAATCGCTATCCGAAAACTTGCGAACACTGCGCGTTTCGATCCATAACATACACCCGATCACCCGATCACCGGCGATCATCGGCAGTGCCATTTGAGCCGTTACGGTCAGCGTTTCAAAACGCGGCGGCGTGCCGGATGCGGGCTGATCCCAGTAAAGGATATGCTGCCGCCGTGTGGCTACCACTTTCTCAACGAGTTCATGTTCGGCAGGCGCGGGCACTTGTCCAAGCAGACGGGGCATCACCTGACGCGCGATCTCCGGTGTGCGATACTCGGCCTCAACGCGCGGCTGCTGTGTATCAATGTCGATGCCGATGAACAGACACAAGGCCGTATCCAGCGCCCGCGTCATGTGGCGAACGACGGCATTCACCAGTTCGGTATAGTCCAGAATCGAAGTCAAATCCTGGCCGATTTGGTGAATAATGCCCTGTTCCAGCAAGCGCCGTTGTGCCTGATCCCAAAGCCGGGCGTTCTCAATGACCGTCGAAACCTGCGCGGCCAGCGTTTCCAATGCGATCAGATCGGCGTCCTGAAACGCATTCAGGCGGAACGAGACAATTTCAATCGCCCCAAGCATCCGTTCCCGATTTTGCAACAGCACCGCAAGCGCACTTCCGGCAGGCAGTTGCATCATATTGATCTTCGGCCAGAAGAAATCCGGATCACGCCGAATATCTGGTGCAAGCTGCGATTTGCGCTTGCGAACAGCCCGCCCCACCAGACCCTTGCTGATCGGAAAGGTATAGCCTTCTTCTACCAATGTTTCGGTAGTCTGGGCGGCTGTCGTCTGAACACTTAGTGTCGTACCCGCCTCATCTAACAGATAAATATGAACCGCATCGTAACCCAGCAGTTGATGAATCGCGCGAACGACTTTCCGCATCAATCCCGGCAAATCGAGCGTCGCCGTTAGCTCCTGACTAATCTTGTTGATGAGCGCCATCAGATCGGCACGCTGACGCATTGTGTTCAGTAAATCGGCATTGCGAAGGGCGGCGGCGACGTGACTGCCCATCGCCAGTATTAAATTTAAATCGGTAGGGGTGAAATCGTCGCGTTTGCCACTCACGATGAACACACCCATTGCCTCATCCTGAACGCGCATCGGGGCTACCAGCATATTGGATACGCCACCTTTATCGGCCAACCCGCGATACGACTCGTGTACCGTACCGTACAAATCGTTGGTGAAGAAGCCCGTACCCGACTGGAACACCTGTGCGATGCGACTGTTCTGATCAAATATCGGAAAGCGCGTTTGCAGTACTTCGTCACTGAAGCCAAAACCCGCGCCGGGAATGATCGCCAGGGTATCATCAGCACGATCAAGGATCATCATCGCGCCAGCCGAGACGCCCAGCATCGTCTGGCTCAGCTTGAGTACCTTCGCCAACATATCGTCTAATTCAAGACTGGTGGAGGCAATCGCCGCAATTTCGAGCAGCAGTGAGGTTTCGCCCAGACGTGCCTGGGTATCTTGCAGCAGTTGGCTGTTATCGAGCGCCAATGCCAGTTGATCAAGTGCCGAAGCGATCTGATCAGCGTTGGCCTGACTAAACGGGCGGCCTGGAGTCAAATTCATCAGAAAGGTAGCGCCGATAGGCCGTCCGCGTGCGCCAAAAGGCATTGCAAGGATGGCGTGTACTTCAAACTCCTCGATTAACGGCGTGGGCGGCGGTTGAAGACTTTGGGCATCGTTGAAGATGAAAGTTCGCTCCTCCTCAACAACGATTTTGGTTAGCGAAGGCATATCGGTGCGACGGCGGCGCTCTGATAAATAATCATTCAGATCGACGCCATAAGCCGTCAGGCGTTGGGTGCGTTCGTGCTGTGCATCCCAGAGGGTCAGCGCACACGCATCGGCATTGATCAATTTTGCCAGCTTTTGGGCGACTTTTGGCAAAATCGCGTCGATAGGCTGGCCGCTGGCCGTCATGCGGCTGATTTCGTTGCGTAAGACCAGTTGCTCGTTGTATTCGTTCAGGCGTTCATATCGCTGCGCCAACGCTTCGTACAAATGCCCGGTATGCAGTGCCAACGCCGCCTGATCAGCGAAGGCGCATAAAATTGTCAAATGCTGCTTTGTGTAGGCATTCGCCTGATATGACACCACCGAAAAAACGCCGAGCAGCTCATCTTGCAACAGGATCGGTACGACAAGCTGCGCGCCACCTTGATCATCCATCTGATTGATCAGCCGGGATTGGTGTGATTTGGCAACCTGTCCGATAACCCCTTCGCCAAACCGAAATGACTCCGCAAGAAACCTGTTTTGATCAGCCATCTTTGGAGAGTCAGGCGGTGTTAGCCATCCTGTCTCAGGGTCATAGATCAGCACGCCACCATCATCGAATGGAATCACTTCGCCGACGCGCTGAACAATCTGGTTGAGTAGTTCACTCAGATCGAATTTAATGGACAGGAGATTTTCGGTCATTCGTGCGCCCCGATGCAAAACTGGCTGATTGCATATCAAACGGCATCGAGAGCGATTCTACACCATTTTCAAACGAAAATAGCCCGGAGTTGAATCGAGCCTGTTACAAACAAGTAGCAGACCTGCAAACTTTAGCGGGTTATTTCGCTTTTTGGCCGGGTTTGGCGGTGGCGTCTGGGCGCTGTTCGGCACGCTTGGCCGGACGAGTGACAGGTTGGTGGCGATTGGGTGGTGGCCCCACCGGGCCGATCAGCAGTTCAAGCCGTTGAATCGCGGACGGATCAAAATGGCGTTCGTGGCACACATCGCATACCCAGCAAGGCGTATTGGGTACGCAGATCATCGTCTCCTCGTATTTGCGAACGTAGGTCGTCAGCTTGAGGTCAAGGTAGCCGACATGACAATTTGGGCAAATAAAATGATCGTTCGCTTGCATCCCGTAACGTCCTCTAGACCGGACAGATAACCACGTGAGACAGGACAAATTATAGACTGTTACGGCCAGTTGAACAATACTGCGTAGGGGAGTTTTTATGCTGAATTAACGTTTGGGCGGCGCACACACCGCCCACGGTGTCTGAAGGATCAACCCGCTGGATAATCGAGATAGACAGTCTTGATCTGGGTATAAAATTCGCGGGCGGCTTTGCCCTGTTCGCGGGATTGCGAACTGCTCTCTTTGTAGCCACCAAAGGGCACTTGCGGTTCGGCACCGGCGGTTTCGTCATTGACGTGAACCAGACCCGCCTGAATGCCGTCTACAAAGCGCATGATCTTACCCAGATCGCGGCTGATGATCGCCGCACTCAGGCCATAGGGAACGCCGTTCGCTGCTTCGAGTCCGCGTTCCAGATCGTCTACCGGGGCAAGCGCCACAACAGGCCCAAAAATTTCTTCCTGCATGATGCGCGAATTGATCTCGGCATCGACAAAGACCGTCGGCGGCACATAGAACCCGCCCTCGTACTGACCGCCACTCAGGGGTTCACCGCCTGCCGTGACGCGCGCGGCTTCCTTTTTGCCGATCTCCAGATATTCCAGCACCGATTGCTGTTGATCTTTCGAGACGGCGGGGCCGAGATACACGCTCGAATCCATGCCATCGCCGATTCGCAGTGATCTCACTTTTTCGCTGAGTGCATCGCTGAACTTGCCGAAGATACCCTTTTGCACAAAAACGCGGCTGGTTGCAGTGCATTTTTGCCCGGTAGATTTCATGGCTCCGCGCGTCACCATTTCGACAGCCAAATTCAGATCGGCGTCATCCAGCACAATTACCGGATTTTTTCCACCTAGTTCAAGCTGCACTTTTGCGCCGCGTGCCGTCATGCGCGCCTGAATCGCCCGCCCAACGCTGTTCGATCCGGTGAAGCTGATCGCTTTCACATCCGGGCTATCAACCATCGCATTTCCGGCAATACTGCCTTTGCCATTCACGAAATTGATCACGCCGCGCGGCAAACCCGCTTCGCGCAGGACATCGACGATGTGCCAGGCGGTGAGCGGCGTGATCTCGGCGGGCTTGAACACGATGGTATTTCCATAAACCAGCGCCGGGGCGATCTTCCAGACGGGGATCGCAATGGGGAAGTTCCAGGGCGTGATCATGCCCACCACGCCGATGGGTTCACGGCGCGTGTACAGCATTCGATTGGGCAGCGCCGTTGGGTACACTTCACCTTCGGGCTGAGAGGCTTCACCCGCATAGTAACGCAAGATCGCCACACCGCGCGCCGTTTCGCCGCGTGCCTCGACAAGCGTTTTGCCTTCTTCACGAGTCATTGCCTGGGCAACTTCATCCAAACGCGCCTCAAGCAAATTGGCCGCTTTGAAAAGAATATTGCCACGCTGCACCATTGGCGTCGCGCGCCAGCCGGGATAGGCGCGTTTCGCCGCATCGACGGCCAGTGCCACATCATCTGCATTGGCCGAGGCGAATTCGCCAATCACATCCGACGTGTTGGCCGGATTGATATTGGGCGTCCAGTTGCCACTATGCGAGTCACGCCATTCACCATCAATAAATAGTTGGTAACGCTTCATCAAAAATTTCCTGTTGCCAGATCTATCCAGTGCGGAGTTTATAACCTAATTGATGGCGCGCTCCAACACTGAAATTGCGATCTGTTCTACGCGACAGATTTCAAGAATCTGATGGCTCAGGTTTTCTTTCACGCCGCCGAATTCGTGGAAATCCTTTAGCACAACCATGTTTGATCTCCTCTCTGCTGAACGATTCGCGCATTGTAGAGGAGATCTGCACCTGTTTGGAAAAACAGAGACATAGTCGCCACAGGCTGATCCGGAGCTAACCCTTCGCAGTTGACCACGTCACAAAGTTATCTCCATCGCGGCCACGCTGCACCAGACCACGATCCTCAAGGCGGCGCAGATTCCCGGCAAAAGGATACGCCAAATTATCATCCTGCGAGTCCGGCCAGGTGCCCAGATCGGGTTTTAGCCGCGCAATCAACGCCTTAAGTGAAAGTGGTTGATCGGACGCCTGAAGTGTTGTCAGCAATTTTTGTTCGACGTGCAAACAGTAGTTCTTGCTTTCATCCAAAAATGTTTTGACATCATTACCCGTCTGAACAGACCAGTGTGCGGGCGAAAACATCTGAATGTCCATGCCGTGCAAACGTTCAATCGTTGCCAGATAGCTGTTCACATAACAATAGGTGGGCGGCAAAACGGGCTGCTCGTCCTTGCCCAGAATTGAATTCCACAGTGCCGACTCCGCCGCGATAAACGTCTTGCTCACCGGATCATAGACGCCAGTATGCCCCCAGGTGTGCCCCGGCGTGTGAACCAGTTGCACATGCCAGTCCGGGGAGAGCCGAAGCACTTCACCACCTTCGATCCCAATGTCCATGGGTATGTTGCTGCGACATACATCAAGCGTTTCCTGCTGGCCTTTCACATCTGGCCCGATACCATGATCGGCCATAAATTGCAGATAGCGCCCGTGTACCAGTGCTTCCGGCGTCTCGATCCAGGGAATATCCAGATTGTGCGCCATGAAGCGTGCACGGGGCGCTGCCGCCCGAATCAGATCGTTGCCGCCCTGATGATCAACATCCGAGTGGGTGATCAGCACGTAATCCAGCGTTTCCGGGTTAACGCCAATGGAGGCCATATACGGCAGCAGGTCTTGATCGGGCGTGTAACTCATGCCCGTATCAATCAACAGACTGCGGGCACGCCCAACTAACAAATGGCAATAAACGATCCGATCTCCGCCAAACACGCAGGCGATGCGGTGAATACGTGGAGCGATCTCGGTACTTTGCATACTTCCTTTTTCCTTTGATGACCGACTCAATCCTGTGGCTGTTCACCCTTCACGCTCAATCCGCCGTCAACTGTGTAATTAGCGCCAGTCACGAATGATGCTTCATCAGATGCCAGGAACACAAACACGCTGGCAACTTCATCAATCCGCCCGACTCGGCCAATTGGGTGCATCGCATCAAATTCCTGGCGAATTTCGGCCTGGCGGGTTTGTGCGGCGACGAAGTTATGCAACATCGGCGAGTCGATGGTGCCCGGCGACACACAATTGACACGAATCCCGAAACGCGCGTAATCGGTAGACATAGCGCGCGTGAGCGCCGCCAACGCACCTTTCGTCGCGGAGTAGGCGGCAATTCCCGGCAAACCCAGAATGCCCGTTACCGATGACATGTGAATGATCGAACCTCCACCCGCTTCAAGCATCATCGGGATCACTTCGCGGTCAATCAGGTACGCGCCGCGCAAATTGACGGCCAGTGTCCGATCAAAGTCCGCAAGACTGGTTTCGTGCAGCTTGCCGCCTGGCATGACTGCCGCGTTGTTGATAGCAATCGTGATCAACCCGTATTTTTCACGGAGTTCTGTAATTGCCTGTTTCACCTGATCGGGATCGCGCACATCAGCCACAAGTGGGATCGCTTCGCCATGTTGTGTCTGAATCATCTGAACCGTTTCGCGGCATTTGGTGGCGTCAATATCCAACACGCCAACCTTTGCCCCTTCCGCCGCAAACCGAATGGCGATTCCGCGCCCAATCCCATCGCCTGCCCCGGTAATAATGGCTACTTTATCTTTGAGACGCATCCTAATATTGTTCTCCAAAAGTCTTTTTTTATGTCGTGATTGTAGAAGATCGCGCAAAATGCAGGCCTACGCCGTGAATAGCTTGATTAATCGTCAAGCGGGTGATGCTCAGCGATCAGTTTGTCGAGTTTTACTTTACCGCGTTTGTAGAGTTTCACAATCATCGGAAAATGGCGGCGCGGCATTGTACCGCTGTAGAAACGGCTATAGTGTACCCATTACTCCTGATAAGAATTATTATCGGAAGCAAAATCGTTCGCCGCAGCGCAGTACGGCGAATGGTTGTCCGGCCTCCTTTGCAAGGCGCGTGAAGTCGTCCACATCGGCAGTGTTGAAGGTGAACATATCATAGTGGTGTGGAATGAGCAGTTTCGCGCCGATTTGCTTTGCCAGCGCGACGGCTTCAGCGGCATTCGTGTTTGGCGCAACACCCAATGCTTGTAGACGCTGACTCGTGCCATTAATCGGTATGAAAGCAATATCGATCTTGAAGGGGGTCAGGCGCTCGGCCAGGCCATCATACAGGATCGTATCGCCGCTGTGATAGATCGTCAGGCCATCAACCTGGAACACAAATCCCAGAAATGGATAGCCACCACTTTCCGTAAAGTCGAGTCCGGGATGCGCCGATGGAATACTGTGAACGGTCATCGCGCCAACTTGAAACGTTTCGTCACCGCGCGTGGGCAGCATCCGATCCCGATCTAAGCCTAAACCCGAAGCATAATCCGTAATCGCGGCAGGTAGAATGAGCCGTACACGCGGTGCAGCTTTGAACAGAGTAGGCATTGTCCCCGGATCAAGATGATCGGAATGTTTATGACTGGCAAAAACCCATTCTGCCGCTGTCAAATCTTCACCATGCAGCGGCGCGCTGGTCATGCGAATGTGCGGCTTCTCGGTGTTCGCATATTTAAGCGTCAGATGTTCGGATAGATACAAATCAATGTAAAACGTGATTGAGACAGTTTTGATCACATAGCCACTTTGCCCAAGCCACCAAATGTAGACTTCGCCGGGATTGGATCGTGTATCGGCAATATCATTTAGCAGTTGCGCGCCGCGTTGAACAGGTTCAATTATCAAAATTCGTTTTGCTCCAAAACTTGACAGGCCTACAAAGAATTATAATATATAACCTATCTCAATTAGTTGCCTGATACAACTTATGTTTTTGTTCAGAAAGGATTGTTTTAGATGCGCGTAGTGATGCACAACTGGATGCGGCCAGAACCCATCGAACACACCATCAAGCGGCTTAGCAGCCTGGGCTACGATGGTATTCAGATCATGGGTGAGCCGCGCAAGTACGACGTTAAAGAAGTGCGGAAGCTGCTCCACGACCACAAGCTCGAATGCTGGGGCACGGTCACGATCATGGGCACGGGCCGCGACTTGATCCATGCCGACCCGTACTACCGGGAAATGAGCCAGCAGTACATCAAGGAATGTATTGATATGGTGGCCGAACTGGGCGGCAATATGATCACAGTAGTGCCCAGCGAAGTCGGCAAAGTGCGCGCGATGGCCGACGCCGATACCGAATGGAACTGGGCAGTCGAAGGCGTCAAGATCATTGCTGACCATGCCCGCAAGCGTAAGGTCAAAATTGGTCTGGAGCCGCTCAACCGTTTCGAGACGAACTTCCTGAATCGCCACGACCAGGCGCTCAAGCTGGCCGCCGATTCCGGTGAAGACGTGGGCGTGTGCCTGGACGCTTTCCATATCAACATCGAAGAATCCGACATTTACGACGCGATCCTGAAAACAGGCCGCGCCGGTAAACTGGTTGACTTTCATGTGGCCGATAACAACCGTCGTCCGCCCGGTGAGGGAACACTTGATTGGAAAAAGATCATCGAAACGCTCAAGTTGGCAGGCTACGACGGCGCAATGACCGCTGAATTCGTCGTACCAATGGATCGTTCGCCGCTGCGTGAAAAGGCTCAGGACAGCGACTCGGGCACAGAAGCCAGCGAAGCCGAATTGAAGTTCATCCGCGATCACGGCAGCGACCTGATGAGTGACGCGCTCTACACGCGCCACTGCCAGAACTGCATCACGCATTTGCGAGCCAGCGGCGCGTAAGCACCGTCACTACACATGGCGAGCGTTCTATTGATCGGCACGCTCGATACCAAAGGACCAGAAACGTGTTACCTCCGGGATCGGATTCGCGCCCTGGGGTGTAACACGTTGGTCATGGATTCGGGCATATTGGGCGAAGCGGTTGGCATTGAGCCGGATATTGATCGCAGCACCGTTGCAGTGGCGGCGGGCGCAACGATTGACGCGCTTCGCAACGCCGGGACACGCGGTAAAGCGGTCGAAGAAATGCTGAAAGGCGTTCGCAAACTGACCGTTGAGTTATTCGAGTCCGGAAAAATTCAGGGTGTCGTATCGCTTGGCGGCGCGGAAGGGGCGGTACTCGCTGCCGCCGCTATGAAAGTATTGCCGATTGGCTTTCCAAAGCTGATCGTGTCGCCCATTGCATCCGGGCATCGCAAGTTTGGGCCGTTCATGGGCACGCGCGATGTGATGGTCATGCACTCGATTGTCGACATTCTGGGTTTGAACCCGATTAGCTGCACGGTTTATGATGGGGCAGCGGCGGCGATCAGCGGCATGGCGAAAGCCTACGAGGAACGCGGCGGTGGCCTGAGCTTGCCCAAAACGCGCAAAACATTAGCGGCCACCATGCTTGGCAACACCACCAAACCGCTGATCCGCATTCGCCCGCTGTTCGAGGAACAGGGCTACGATTTCGTGATCTTTCATGCCAATGGTGTCGGCGGACCGGCGATGGAAGAACAGATCACGGCGGGCAATGTCGATGCTGTGCTGGATTACACGCTCAGCGAGATCGCCGGACATATCGCGGGTGGCTTCCACGATGGCGGCACAGCACGCATGGACGCGGCAGGACAGGCCGGGCTTTCCCAGGTAATCGTGACTGGCTGCCTGGATTTTATGGCGTTCGGCGCACGCGATCAAGTGCCAGACAAGTACCATGATCGCCCAATGTATTATCACAACCCGGAGTTCACGCTGGTTCGTCTCACGCGCGACGAGCAGCTAGCTGCCACACGCTTTCTGATCGATAAGCTAAACCGTGCGCGCGGAATGGTGTCTGTGATCGTGCCACTTGGCGGTGGCTCCGTGATGGACATCGCGGGCGGCGCGTTCTGGGACCCGGAACTGAATCAGATGAGCCGCGATCTGCTCAAGTCCAGCCTGAACCAGAACATTTGCTATCAGGAGATCGATGCCCATATCAACGATAACCGTTTTGCGGATGCGGTCTTTGCCGAGACGATGCGCGTACTTCATGCAGTGTGAATGTAAGTAAAAGTAACGAGGACTATCCAAAAATGACCCCACCTAGCAGCAATGGCACGTCGGCACCACGCCGATCCACGCTCGATCTGAAGTTTCCGTCGTTTTGCCTGGGCGATCTGAGCTATGTCGATGTGCAGGAATATCTGAAACACTCCGACACGATCCTGATCCCCAAAGCCAGCCTTGAGCAGCACGGCCCGCATCTGCCGCTGTATTGCGATACGATCACCGCTACCGAAGTCGCCAAACGTGCCGGGGAGCAGGCCGGAATCCTGTACACACCGACGATGTGGTTAGGCTATTCGCCACAGCATATGCGCGCACCCGGTTTTGGAGCAGGCACGATCACCCTGCGTGCCGATACTTATATGAACCTGCTGTACGATATTGGCCGCAGTCTGATTCATCACGGCTTCAACCGCCTGATTTTCGTCAATGGTCACGGCTCAAACGTGAAAGTCGTCGATCCGGTGCTGCGCCGTTTGCGCTACGAGACAGGTGCGCTGATCGCCTACTACAAGCCGTATGCCGAACGCTATATCGGGATGCTCAAAGATGTGCTGGAAGGCCCCGTTGAGGAAACCCCCGGCTGGCACGCGGGCGAACTGGAAACATCGCAGGTGTTGGCACATAACCCGGCGCTGGTTCGGCTTGACCGCGCCAAAACCGATAAAGCCCATTCGCCCAAATGGTTGGGTCCCGCCTGGGAGAAGAAAGACGGGATGCCCGATGCGGAGTTCCAGGGCTACCAGTATTTCAATTTCCCCTTCGATCACGAGGAATTCACCGACTCCGGCACGATGGGTGTTCCATCGCGGGGCACTGCCGAAAAGGGTGAGATCGCGTTCAGCCGCTTCTCCGCACACCTGATCGACGCAGTGGCCGAACTGGAAAAGGTTGAAGTGACCATCAAGAACCGCGACTTCACGGAACGAAAAGCATGGTAGCCAATATCAGCAGCGTAGCGGGTGCGCTTGCCGAGATCGTAGGCGCAAAGGGAGTGATTACGGGCGGTGAGGCGCTTCGCCCCTATGCTAACGATCAATACTGGTACGCGATTGCCGCCGCTGCTGCCGGACGCGCGATTAGTCGCCCGGATGTGGCGGTTCGTCCGACGACGCCCGAACAGGTCGCGCAGATCGTCAAATTCGCCAATGAGTCCGGCGTGCCGATTACGCCCTGGGGTGGTGGCAGCGGCGTACAGGGCGCGGCCAATGCAGATCGCGGAGGGATCATCCTCGATCTGAAGGGACTCAACCGGGTTCGATCTATCGATCACAAATCGCTGACGTGCGTTGTTGAAGCCGGAAAGATCACGCGCGACTTTGAAGCCGAACTGAACGCACAAGGCTTATCCTTCACGCACTATCCGGCCTCAACCGAATGGGCAACAATCGGCGGCTGCATCGCGGCGCGCGGATCGGGCGTGCTGTCCTCGAAGTATGGCAAGATCGAAGATCATATCCTGAGCCTGGAATTCGTGACTCCAACGGGCGAATTGGTGCATACTCCCGCCGTGCCACGCCATGCCGCCGGTCCCGAACTAACTCAACTGCTGATTGGAGCAGAAGGCACACTCGGCATCGTGACAGCGGCGGTGGTCAAGCTGCGGCCGCTGCCCAAAAAGCATGTATTCGGCGCGTACTCATTCAAAAACCTGAGCGATGGCCTTGAAGCCGGGCGCGTGATCATGACCAGCGGGTTACGTCCGGCGGTTGCGCGCTACTATGATCAGAATGCCGCCGCGCATAGTCTGGCGCGTGCTGTCGAAATGCCGCTCAACGATCCGACCTTCGTGCTGATGTTCGATGGCGAATACCCCGATCTGGTTGAACTTGAAGCGGCTACTGCCTTCGAGGTTTGCAAGGCACACAGAGGCGAAGCACTGCCCGCCGGACTCGGTGAGACGTGGTGGGAAAAACGCTACGTGTTCTACTATCCGCCCTACGCGCCCGAACTGCCAAGCATCTGGGGGACGTGCGACGTAGTAGCCGACTTTGAACATATTGAAGCGGTTTACCATGCTACGACACAGGCGATTCGGGCATCTGTGCCGGAAAAATGGAATCTGGGATTGAACACGCACTTCTCGCACTGGTACGAATGGGGATCGATGATCTACGCACGCATGAAGGTGCCGACTGGCCCCGCCGATCTGGACGAGGCGAAGGCGCTGCACGACGCGATCTTCAAAGCGGGCATTGAGGCGGCACTGGCGGCGGGCGCGGTGCTAAATGATCATCACGGCGTCGGGATGCGACTTGCACCGTACATGGACGCGCAGTTTGGATCGGGGATGGATGTTTTGCGCCGAATCAAGCACGGCCTCGATCCGAACAATGTGTTGTGCCCTGGTAAGTTAGGCTTATAATTTGCCGCCTGCCCCTTTCCAGATGGAGAGGGGTTATAACCTCAGATTGAAACCTCATGCTGATTAAAGACTTTCCGAAAATGCTTGAACTTGGTTTGGGACGTGCGGTTTTATATGCACAGCAGAATGATATGACCTCGTACCAGGACATCGTTCTGAATGCGTGTTTGCACTGCCAATCCTTTGATCAGCAGGCTGAGGGGGCACGCGGAATTTATATGTTCGATCTAATCAACAGCTTACCCAACATAGAATTTTATCGGGAACGTATTCTTGCATCGCTGAGTGCATTTGTGGATACGAGCAGCGTGACTGATGATGTTGATCATGACGTTGCTCAACAATATGAGCTTGCCAGATTATTTGCGGAACGCGATGACGAGGAGGCACGCCAGATAATCTACGCAACATTTGACGCAAATCCGACACTTGCTGGATATATAGGGGCGGATCATATTGTTCAGTTAGACGATGCTAAAGGATTTGAGCTTGTTGCCGCAAAACTTGGCACGTTGTTAAGTGCCAACGAGGATGAATATAAAGCTGGTCATCTATTCATCCAACTTGAAAGCCAAATTAGCGATCAAGAAGCCTATAAGGTACTTGACCGCTTGACAAATGATCCGAATACACGCGCTTTTGCAGAACTGGTCAATATAGAGCGAAAACGCACTTCTGGTCCCATTGAATATAAACATTTACCTTATGTAGAGGTCAAACGACAGATCGTAGAAAACTCTGCTCAAAGCACGTTCTACCAATGGGGAGAACATGCCGATCCTACCGATCTTCTCGAAGCAGCCAATGATCTAATGCTCGAAACTGATGTGCGAACCCTGAAACGCTATCTGCTTCTGTTCAGGCGCGCACCGTTCCCCCTTGATCCTACACGGCTATTTGAATTAGCTCACCATGAGGATTTGCGTGTTGCAGCACGTGCGATCAATGCGCTAACGAATGTGCAAAGCCCCGTTGTGCGCCAGTTTGCTCTCGACGGTATTGCTAAGGGTTACTTGATTGGGCACATGGTTAGCATTTTGGCGCGAAACTACGTAGAGGGCGATTGGGAATTTATCGAGGCGTTGACGGCGCAACAACCCGAAGATCGTGAAGACTACCACTCGCTAGGATGGGGCGTGCTGGATATGTTGGATGTGCATCCATCCGAACAAACCGTCGGCGCGTTGCTGAACCTGTACGAGTATGGACCCTGTGCCGTGTGTCGTGAACGTTTCATCAGGCAATTACACGCACTTGGTAAATTGCCGGACTGGATACGTGATGAATGTCGCTATGATTCCTACAGCGACACCCGTGAGTTTATCGAAAACCTACTTGCTTGAGCGTTATATTCCAGAAGATACATCCGCATAATTAGGCAGCCATGATTAACTTTTTCTGGAGAAGTTTTTGGATAAGCACCTCAAAACGGATTAGACTTATGCTCGCCTTGCACGATCAAAAAAAATAAGGGATCGATTATTTTGGATTTTTCATTTCCGCCTGAAGTGATCGCACTGCGGGATCGAGTCGCGGAACTGGTGCGTGCCGAGATCATGCCGCATGAGATGGAGATCGATGAACACGGGCGCGTCCCGCAAGCCACGGTTGATATGCTCCGCCAAAAGGTCAAAGAGGCCGGGTTATGGACACCTCATCTGCCTGTTGAATATGGTGGGTTGGGTCTGAACATGGTGGGCATGGCCGCGCTGTTCGAGCAGATGGGCAAATGTTTGATTGCGCCTTATATGTTCGGCTGTGACGCGCCCGACGAAGGCAATATGCACCTGCTCATCGAGGCGGGCAGTCCGTATCTCATCCAGCGTTACGCGCGGCCATTGATTGCGGGTGAGATACGATCCGGTTTCGCCATGACCGAACCCGCGCCCGGCGCTGGCTCTGATCCGTCACTGCTACGAACTCGTGCCGAAAAACATGGCGATTGCTGGGTGATCAATGGTCATAAGTGGTACACCACCAATGCCGATGGCGCGGCGTTTATCATCGTTATGGCGCGCACCAGCGATGATCCCCGCAGCGGCGCGACTCTGTTCATCGTCGATCAGGATACGCCCGGTTACAAAATGGAGCGGCAAATCGGCGTGATGGGCAGCAGCGGGCCGGGCGGCCACTGTGAACTGACCTTCAAAGATGTAGAAGTCTCCGAAGCGCAAATTTTAGGCGGTGTTGGGGAAGGGAACAAGCTGGCACAGGCACGGCTTGGCCCCGCGCGCCTCAGTCATTGTATGCGCTGGCTTGGACTGGCTCAGCGTTCAGTCGAGATCGCTACCGAACGCGCGCTCAACCGTGATGCCTTCGGCAAACGACTGGCCGAACATGAAGCGATTCAGTGGATGCTGGCCGACTCCGCAACGGAGATTCACGCCGGACATTTGATGACGCTGCACGCCGCCTGGATCATCGATCAGGGTATGGACAGCCGCCATTACACCTCGACGGCTAAGCTGTATGTCTCGGAAATACTCGGCAAAGTTGTTGACCGCGCCATTCAAATCTGCGGCTCACTCGGCTACTCAACCGATCTGCCGCTGGAACGCTATTACCGCGATGCACGCGCCGCCCGAATCGCTGACGGCCCCTCGGAAGTACATCGCATGGTGATCGCCCGCAACGTCCTCAAGGGGTTGAAAGAATTCTAGGATGCAAGACCTTCTGGAACACTACCTGACTGAACGTCTGGGCACGCCTGCCAAAATCACCATGATCAAACCGTTGATCGGCGGTGCCTGTCAGGATAATTACGCGCTCGATCTGGCGATTGGCGAAGCGTCCCCGGCAGAATACGTTTTGCGAACGGATAAGGGCAAGGCGCTTGAAGCCTCTCTGAACCGTGTCGATGAATACCGCGTGATCGAAGCAGCTTGCAAAGCCGGAGTTAGGACGCCCAAACCATTCCTGCTTGAGCCATCGTCGGACGTGATCGGCCACCCGTTTTACCTGATGGAGCGCATCTCCGGCACAGCGATTGCCCGCAAGCTGCTCACTGACGAGTCATTGACCGATGCGCGCGCCAAACTGCCCTACGAACTGGCACAGGTGTTGGCACGTATTCACACGATCAAGCCGCCAGATGTACCCACGCTGACCGATCCGGTTGCCTTTCTCGAAAAACACGAAGGCGCGCGATCAACCAAATGGCAAGGACGATCCACTGCCGCAGAAGTGGCCGTGATTGATGCCCTGCACGCGCTCGACAAATTGGACGATGCGTACCCGGCCATCGAACTGGCACTGCGCTGGTTGATCCGCAGTGCGCCGCCCGAACGGGAGATAACGCTCACACATGGCGATTTCCGTACAGGCAATTTCATGCTCACGCCCGACGGCTTAAGCGGCGTCCTCGATTGGGAGTTCGCGCACTTTGGCGATCCGATGGAAGACATCGCCTGGTTGTGTATGCGCGATTGGCGCTTTGGACGCGATGATCGGCACGTCGGTGGCTTCGCGGATCGAGAGCCGTTCTACCGTGCCTATGAAGCGGCCAGTGGGCGGCAAGTTGACCCGGCGATTGTGCATTACTGGGAAATATTCGGAAATTTGCGTTGGGCATGGGGCGCGGTGCAGCAGGCGCAGCGACACCTGAGCGGCGCAGATCGCAGCATCGAACTGGCGGCGATTGGGCGGCGTGTCGTCGAAATGGAATTTGAAGCATTGTATCTGATCGAACGCGGCCCGATCCTCAGGAGTAACTAACCTTGCAAAACAGACCGACTGCCGCCGAACTGTTGGAAGCGATCCGCGAACTGCTCACCAACGAAATGATCCCGACAATCAGTGATGGCGGTTTGCGCTTCAAAGCGTTGATCGCCGCCAATCTGTTAAGTATCACCGAGCGCGAACTGACGTTGAGTGATGATCTAATGGATCAAGAGTTGGCGCGGCTGCGAACTTTATTCCCTGGGATTATCACAGCGGGTGCGCCCCATCGGGATGCAATCCGTACCCTGAACCGGGCTTTGGGGGCTTATATTCGCTCCGGTGAAGCTGAAGGCGAGTTGGCCGAACGCATTCACGCACACGTCCGGCAAACGCTGATCGATCAATTAAAGGTGAGCAACCCGAAGTTTCTGGCGAAGTATAAAAGCTAACAACTACGAAGACAGGGCTAAACGGATTTGTTGATAAGCTGCGCCGCGTTCTTCGTCGCTCATGGAGGTCAATATTTTGGCGGCATCAAGCAATAATTCCAGTGTTTCCAGGTCTACACCAGCGTTCAGGCTGCCAAGCAATTCGTTTTCTCGAATAGCAATGTTGTAGGCGTGATGCAGTGCATGAAACCGGGCTTGTAAACGCTCAATCAGATTGAGCATTTCCACTGATGAGGCGTTGATAGCTGAAATTTCTCGTTCAGCCATTTGAATATATCCTTCAAGATCGATCAATTCGCCAATGATCGCCGGATGATCCAGTATGTCATCCTCGAATGGCTCACGGGCGGCCTTGACCGATTCGCGCATCGAAATGAGGATACCGCGCAAAGTTTCAGCCGCGTTCAGCCCTTTACGGATTTTATCGTTCATTGTTGACCATCCTTTGGATAGATGTCAATCACTTTTGGGTATCGCGCGTTTAGCAAAAGTTCAAAGCAGCGCCGAAGCGTGTCTTCAATATCCTGGTCAAATTCTTCGAGTGTCGGGACACCGGGCGGCCACTCGGTTGAATGAATGTACGGGCGGGTGATGCCGTTTTTTGTCCACTCCGTTTTGAGCGGAATGAGCGACGACGGCACATTCGCGGGCAATAATCCGGCGATACGTGGCGCTGCTAACAACAACATTATGGTCTATCTCCTTGCCAATCGGAATACCTGAAAACCATTATATACATTTGGTACAAATAGGCAACTACTTTTGGTTTGAATTTGTGCCAAATGCACAAGGCGTTGAATGAATCACGACGGTTTCCGCGATTTCTTAAAAAATGAAATGAAGCAGCGTAATATGTCTATGCGTGAATTCGCGGCGTTAATTGGTATATCGCACACCACAATTGTTCGGTTTACTGCCGATCCGTTGCGTAGCGAAAACATCCCGACAATCGATCTATTGGAAAAGCTGTCTCAAGCGACGAATGTTAGCCTCAGCGCCCTTCTTGCACTGTGTTTCCCCGAAACAGCACGTAAACTTGAAGTTGATCCTGAAGTTGCGCTCATCGCCGATGAAATAGCCAGTTTGCCCAGTGAGTCACGTCAGATCGTAATGAAGTTCGTTCGGAGTTTACGCGAATAAGAGGCGCGAACCGTACTAGGACAGTGATGAATCACGACGGCTTCCGCGATTTTTTGAAAGCTGAGATGAAGCAAAGAAACATGGTACCCCGTGCGTTTGCTGCTTTCATTGGCGTGTCTCACACCACCATTGTTCGGTTTACGGCTGATCCGATGCGTGAGGAAAATATCCCGACTCTGGAGTTTTTGTTGAAGCTGTCTCAGGCGACGAATACCAGCCTGAATGCACTGTTGGTACTCTGCTTTCCCGAAGTCGCACGGCCTCTTGAGATTGACCCCGAACTTGCGCTCATCTCGGAGTCGATTGCCGCCCTTCCCAGCGAGTCACGACAAATGGTGATGAAGTTCGTTCGTAGCTTGCGGGAGTAGCAGTCACCAATCAAGTATAATCGAGTGCAGATCAACGGGAAGTTTGACAGTTGAAATACGAAAACGATCTGGCAACGATCTATCATGGCGACGCACTTCAAATCCTGACACAGATAGAAGCCAATACAGTTGATTTAATCTTTGCCGATCCACCGTACAATATAGGCAAAAAATTTGGCGAATTCAGCGACGTTTGGCCGTCGGATATTGAATATGCTGAATGGTGCTATCAGTGGCTTATGCTGTGCATTCAAAAGCTCAAGCCAAACGGAAGTTTGTACGTAATGTCCAGCACACAGGCAATGCCTTATCTCGATCTCTGGCTTCGCAACCACCTTACCATTTTGTCGCGCATCATCTGGCACTACGATAGCTCCGGGGTTCAGGCTAAAAAGCATTTTGGTTCACTTTATGAGCCGATCCTTTTTTGCGTGAAAAACCCGAAACAATACACATTTAACGCAGATGATATTCAGGTAGAAGCTCGAACCGGGGCGGTGCGAAAACTGATTGATTATCGCAAAACAACACCAACGCCTTACCATTCAACCAAAGTACCTGGCAACACTTGGTATATTCCGCGCGTGCGCTATCGTATGGCGGAATATGAAGAACACCCGACTCAGAAGCCCGAAATGCTCTTGGAACGAATTATCAAGGCCAGCAGCAATCTAGGAGATATTGTCCTCGATCCATTCGCTGGCACTTTTACGAGTTGCGCCGTTGCCAAACGGCTGGAACGGCGCTCAATCGGTATTGAATCGGAAATCGAATATGTCAAAATCGGCTTGCGTCGGCTTGGCATCAGCAGCCATTTTGAAGGTGAGAGTCTCCGCTCACCTGATAAACATTACGCGCGCAAACATCCGAATCAACCGCTCACAGATGACGGAGGCGTAACGCAAATAAGGCTATTTGATGAATAAAGCAGCAAGTCCGCGTCACGCTTTTAGCGCAACGATTGTTGCGATATTGCAAAAGCACTACGGTGGATATGCCGAAGAAATTTTTGAAATAAGCCCATTGATCGGGTATTTGAACAGTAAAACGCGATCAGCCAATCGCGGCTCAAAGGCACGCGGCGCGTTTGCAAATCATTATGCCTTGTACGTCATGGTTGAGGATTATCTCAATAAAGGCTTTTATGATGGTTGAGCGGGGATACCTTATTCTCAATATGAAGGCGCGCGTTTCTCAGACTTGTTGAAGCGCCAACGCGAACTACCTTTCGGCACGAAATTACAGAATCACGCCCTGAATTCCAGACTTAATGATGAGTTCCGCAAATTCTACCCGACGCTGGGCAAACCGCCGCTTGTGCGTGATATTACTACCCAACGCTATTGGCTTCAGGAAGATCTTTTGCATGTTCAGGTTCGACACACCGACGGAACGGATCATACCTATAATATTGCGCCCGCCGTACTTGCGATTATTGATGCCTATGTTGCTACTAAGCAAGCCGCATTTGAGACATTTTTGGAAACCTGTCGACAAATGGCTGAGATCGGCAGTCAAGATGCAGCACAAGCCGTTGAATTTATCATTGGGCAGTTACAGCCAAATGTGGATGCCCGGATTTTCGAGATAATCAGCTTCGCTATTTTGAAAGCAAAATACGGCAAGGAATCAATTTGGTTAGGAACATCGAAAGAATCAGTCACCGAGACTGGCTTAGTGTTATTCAAGACCGGACGCACCAACGCCAATGATGGTGGAATCGATTTCGTGATGAAACCTTTGGGTCGCTTTTTCCAGGTTACAGAAACAACCGATGTCAGTAAATACTTCTTGGACATTGATAAAGTCCAGCGGTATCCGATCACATTTGTCGTGAAATCGATGAACACAAGCTCACAAATTTGGGCAGCTATTCAGGCACAAGCCGCTGCAAAGTATCGAATTGATACGGTAGTGGCCGCTTATATGAAGGCTATTGAAGGTATTATCAACATTCCAGACTTGGTTATGGCTTTTGAAGATGTGACAAATACCGGTGGATTAACAGAAGTCATGAACGAAATTATGATCCAGAGCAAAGTCGAATTTAACTACCAGGATAGCGAATCACCATAACCCCAACGGTAAATTATTGCCAATTTCGCAGCGTTAGAACCGCGCTAGAAATCCGCATCAGCACGCCCGAATCAATAAGAAGCATGTTACAATTCCCGTTATGATGCTCCTTCCTGATTACCGTGTCCGGCAGCGTGATTACCTGCTGGAAATATCGCGTGCGATGACCGCTCAGCTTGACCTGGGCGAAGTCCTTGTGCGTATTTTGGAAGCCGCCGGGTCTATGTTGGCCGGGCAGGTTGGCTTGATCGCGCTGCTGGACGATGACGATCAGATGACCTTCCGTACTCGTGCAACGATTGGCGTTCCGCTCGAAACCGTACCGCTGTTCGAGTCGCTCCTCGAAAATATTCTGGATGACACGGGCGAAGGGCTGAACCTCGAACTGTTGGAGCGCAAAATGCGTCAGGTGGCGCGTTCGCTCGATATGCGGCTGCGTCAGGTGATCGCGCTGCCATTGGTCATGCTGGGGGATGTCGTCGGCGTCATTTTCGTGTTTCGCGCCTATAGTGGTGAGACGACGCTCAACGATCAACTGGTGCTGCAAAGTTTCGCCGATCAAGCGGCGATTGCGGTACACAACGCACGCCTCTACCAACACGTCAAAGAGGAGCAGCTTCGTCTGGCCGCGATCCTTGATCACAGCGCCGACGGCGTGATGATCCTGGACGCCAGCGGCGCGATCCTGCGTTTCAACAAGGCGTTAGCGCGCATCTCCGGCTTTTCGCCCGATGAGGCGATTGGCAAATCGCATGATGAGATCATCACCTG
The DNA here is from genome assembly GCA_038239365.1 of Aggregatilineales bacterium. Lineage (GTDB taxonomy): Bacteria > Chloroflexota > Anaerolineae > Aggregatilineales > UBA2796 > JBBRMW01. Next base: position 8,842 of record JBBSEU010000027.1, on the reverse strand, counting down.
GAAGCGCGTCGATCAGGGCGAAAAGCTGAACATCGCACTTGATCACGGTTGGCCGCATATGCGCCCCGCTGATGCACCGCCCGACACATTGTATGTTGAAGGCGATTTGATCCGTTCGGATAGCTCACACATCAGCATCGGCATCACCTATGCGCCGCTGATGGATGAACATGGCAGCCTGAAAAATATCATCGCCAATGTGCGCGACATCACCAATTTTCGGCAGGCGCAGGAGTTGAAATCCACCTTCGTTTCGGTGGTATCGCACGAACTGAAAACACCCGTCGCGTTGATCAAGGGCTATGCCAGCACCTTGCGCCGCGATGATGCCAACTGGGATCCGTCGGTCATTCAGCAAGGGCTGGAAGTGATCGAAGAAGAAGCGGATCGCCTGACCGAATTGATTGAAAACTTGTTGGCGGCGTCGAAATTGCAGGCCGAAGGGATGCGCCTGACCACGATCAGCGATGTTGATCTGGCACATCTGGCGCGGCGTGCAGTGGAACGCTTCCGCACGCAAACGCGCATTCATAAACTGAGCGTCGAATTTCCGCCCGACTTTCCATCCGTTCAGGGCGATGAAACCCGCTTGCGGCAGGTGATCGACAACCTGATCAGCAATGCCATCAAGTATTCACCGAAAGGTGGCGCGATTACGATTCGCGGCACCTTTGATGATCAATCGGTGACGCTCTCGGTGAGCGATCAGGGTGTCGGATTGCCACCCGATGAGCAGGCGCGTATTTTCGAGCGGTTCTATCGCGTCGAGGATACGCTGAGTCGCAAGACGCAGGGCACCGGTTTGGGTCTATACTTGTCACGCGCGGTAGCCGAGGCGCACGGTGGCACGATCAGCGTCAGCAGCGAGCCAGCACACGGTTCGACGTTTACGTTTAGCATTCCACGAGAACAATCCGATAATCGGTAGGAACCGATTCCTCAAGGAGATTTGAGCGATGCCCGTAACCCCAATCACTTGCCCGAACTGTCGTCAGCCCTTCCAGGCGATGGTTGAACAACTGATCGATGTAAGCAAAGACCCACAGCAAAAAGCGCGATTATTATCTGGTCGCATCAACGCTGTCACCTGTCCACATTGTGGCTTTCAGTCGATGCTTTCCACGCCGCTTGTCTACCACGATCCCGATAAGCAGTTGTTGATCATTCATGTGCCGATGGAGCTGAACCTGCCCAAACAGGAACAGGAGCGCGTGATCGGCAGCCTGACCAACTCCGTCGTCAACAGCTTGCCGCCGGAAAAGCGTAAGGGCTATTTGTTCACGCCCAAGCAGGTCTTGACGCTGCAAAGCATGTTGGAACTTATCCTCGAAGCAGACGGCGTGACGCCCGATATGATCGAAAAACAGCGCGAAAAGATGCGGCTGGTCGAAACCTTCCTGCAAACCGATCCCGATGAACTGCCCGCGTTGGTGCAGCAGCACGACGCCAGCATCGACGCAGAGTTTTTCGCTATGCTGGTTGCCAGCGCCGAAGCTGCTCTACAAGGTGGCCGCGAAGATGTGGCGCGCAGCATTGTGCAGTTGCGCGAAGAACTGCTTGATTTATCCAGCTACGGCCAGCAAACCTTAGCCAGCACTACTCAGCAGCAGGCGATGATTCAGGAAGTGGCCGAACGCTTCAACACCCTGACTGAGCAAGCCACCCGCGATGATGTGGTGAACCTTGTCCTGGAACTGGCACAGGACGGCGATGAAAAGCTGCAAGTGACCGTCGGGTTGGCACGCCCGCTGATGGACTACGAATTTTTCCAGACGCTCACAGCGCGCGTCGATGCGGCCAGCGGCGAAGAAAAAGCGGCGTTAGACGCGCTGCGTAAGCGCCTGTTGGAACTGGTCGGCATGGTCGATCAGCAGAATGAGGCGATTGTCAAGCGCGCGACGGACACACTCACCGCGATTGTGAACAGCCCGGATATTGAAGCCGCCATCAACAGCCGTATCGACTTGATTGACGATACGTTCCTGCAAGTGCTGTCCTACAACATTCAGGCGGCGGAGCAATCGCAGAACATCGGCGGCGCGGCCAAACTCAAAACGATCTTTGAAAAAGTTGTGGCGCTCTTGCAGGCCAGCGCGCCGCCCGCGATCCAGTTCATCAATCAGGTGATGACGCTGTCCAGCTTCGATGAAGCGAAGGCAATGATTACCGAACATACCGCTGAATTTGGACCGGATTTGCTGCAATGGATCGATATGCTGGGTGAAGACCTGGCCGAACGTGGCAACAACGCGGCACTGGATCGCTTGGCGCGCATTCGTGACGAGGTGGAGCGTGTACTGGCGACGAATCCAATGCCATCGCTGGCGACTTCCGCATCACAGCAGCCACCTGCACCGCCGCCACAGCAACAACCCGCCAAGCCAATCATCGAGCTACCGTCGTTTCGCAGCCGTCCGCGCCGGGATCGTTAACGCGCGGTAGTATACAACTTCAGTGGACTTTGATCGTTCAGCCTGGGACGCTGATCCCAGGCGTACAAAGTCTCGGCGTAGAAACTCTCCGATCAGTTTACGTGTTCATAAGTTGGCGTCGGTGTGCGTTCAGGCGCAGGCAGCGGTTCAACGCGCGCTTCCACATAGCGGAAGCGTGTCTGCACCCGTCCGCGATCATCCGGTTTACCTTTTTGCTCTTTGCGTTCCACAAAAGTAATCCGAATGCCCTTTGAAGGCAGTGTCAAACGGGTGAGCCATTCGCCCGGTTTGACGGCCACACGGTACATATCGTAGCGCGCCTTGCGATCCATGCTCCAGGCTTTCCATTTGGCACGCCAATAGCGCATTTTTGCAAGTTTTGTCGCCAGTTCTTCCATTTCGGCGGTACTCATCAAGACCGGCATGTTCGATCCCCCAGATCGTGCGTATTCTTCAAGAATTACCGAAGTCTAACACATTTCTCAGCTAATAATCCATATGATTGACTCTGTACCAATTTGTGTTATACTGTAATTGATTAATTGCGCGATTACGCAATTGGCTTATAAGGTCAAGTTAGTGCAAAGGGCGTTCTCATGCAAAACAGGGAAACGGCGGAAAAGCCTCCTTCGGCAGATGCACAACCAGAAAAGCACGAACACCATTTCACGCCTTACGGTTTACCCGTGAACTGTCCGATGCAATTTTTAGCCATTGATCGAGATGGCGGGCCTGCCCATACGCTGATCGATATGTTTGGCAGGCTGTTCGAGTCGCGCGTCTCCTATTTGTTGGCGACGACCCACGACGAGGCGCTGTACATCCCGAATTGTGCCGAACTCAGCCTGATCATGCTTGGTTTGGAGCCACATACGCTGGATATACTGGCGTTGATGCCGCAGCTTCGGGCGGAACACCCCAACCTGCCGATACTGGCGATTGGGCAGCATTTAACACCGATCAATCTGGCCTTGTGCGAACACTTTGGCGTGACGGACGTGATCGAACTGCCGCGCCGTGCTGCCGAACTCAAGGCGCTGGTGAATAAGCTGACCGCGTGTTATCTTCGCTAAGATTTAACGGAACAACAGAATATGCCTGTAGAAATTATCGAAACGGCTGACCCGCTGACCAGTGTCGCCCAATTCCGCACGTCGTACATTTATGAAATGCTGGTCAGTTTACATACGTTAGTAGTGGGTCAGCGCCATTCCGATCTGGCGACTCAGGCACACATTGCACTTGATGATGCCTTCTGGACGGAATTGAGCGATTTGTATGAGCCGTACCAGAATGGCGCACTGTTCTTTGAACTACCAGTCAATTATACTAATCATAATGACGTGCCCGGCTTTATCCGCTATGTCCAAGAAATGGACGCGGCGACGTTTATCTTCTACTTCATCGGGCGGGTGATCTCGATTGATGATCTGAGAGAATACCAGCTTGATCCAGACTTCATCGTCAGTCGACTGGACGATTATTGTGATGGGGCGTCGCATCCGCGTTATGGCTATACCGCTGCCTTACGTGAAACATTAAAGGATGTGCGCGGTTATCAGACCCGGCTAACTCGCCTCTGGGAACGCTATTGGGATCCGTTTTTTAGCGATCAGTCCGACGCGCTGCCGGAGCGATGGTCAAGCGCGATTTCGGAAAAAAGCCATATCCTGGCACGCAGTGGTGGCCGCACGCTGCTCGAACATTTGACGCATAAGCGTTCATTGCCCAATTATGTGCCCGGCGATCTGCCTATCACCGAAGTGACCTATGTCCCGGTCTATTATGCTACCGCCCTAAGCTACATGTATTACGGCTATGGCAACGTGACCGTTTTGTTCGACTCCGAGGCGACACTCGCGCGCCTGAATGAGATCGAGGAGCGCAAAGAACAGGCGTTGATGATCACGCGGGCGCTCAGTGATAATACCCGTCTGAGCATTTTGAAACTCGTTGCACAACACAGCAGTCGGATGCACGGCAAGAAGATCGCGGAACAGCTTGATCTCTCACCGTCATCGGTTTCGCGGCAGCTTGCCCAACTGCGCGACAGCGGCTTGATCCTTGAAGAAAGGCACGATGACCAGACAGTCACCTATCGTCTGGTCAAGGATGCGATTGCAACACTCCCCGATAAAATTTTGGACTACCTGTTTACCTGACGGCCATCATTCCCTAAAAATTCGCGGTCAGGGTTGGCTGGCACGCTTCCGAAGTCAGATGATCGATCAGATCGTGCAGCATGGCAATTCCCACCGGATCGGGCGAATCATCTAGCAGTGCCTCTTTGAAGGCGAAGGTCGTCTGAATCACCTTGCCGCGTCCATAGCGAAACTGTACTGTATGGATCGCCGGGTGATTGACCCAGCCCGAAATTTGTCCGGCCAAAAAGTCTGGCTGCATGGCCGCGTCTTCAATGGGCAGACCAACGATAGTTCCAGTCGGCATCAGGTGCATGAACGGCAGGGTAAGCGGGCTGGTTGTATTGTTCAGCCGTTTGTAAATGCCCGGACGCAGCCAACTGAAACTGGCAAGCCACGCCCCGCCATATGCGCCAACGCGCCCCTGTCGCCAGAAGAACGGCCCCGCACCGCTACTCAAATAGAGCATCGAGCCGCCTTCTCGAACCCAGGTGAGCATGTCCGCTGTCGGGTAATCGGTGACAATAAGGGGCGTCTCTGGTGAAAATCGCCTCTGCACGTCGTAGCCAACCGAGCCGAGAACACCAGCAAAATCAAAGATCGGCGCGTGATCGGTCTGGTGTGCTGTTGTGGCGTCGCCCCCTGGCAAATTACCAGAAGTGGCGTTCGGCTCACTGGCAGCGGGTGCAGTTTGTGCGCTTTCGAGCGTCGCCTGTGCCTCGGTGAACGGCGCGGACTTGCGACGCAGCAGCACGGCCACTGGTTCGGAATAGGCGGCTTCACGGGCACTGGCAGGCAAAACGAGGATCGACACGTTGTTTTGTGCGAGCGTACTTCCATCGGCACTGCTTAGAGTCAGGTTAACCTCTACCGTCTTGGCCGTGTCAACTTTCGGGAACTGCCAGCGCGTCAAGCCGAAATCAGCGATGGTCCCACGTTCAGCCGTGCTAATTGAACGTGCATCATTTCCGTCTGCGCTGTCAATCGACTCGCTCAACTGCGCGCCTGACCAATCGGCTGCGCTGTAGTGTGCGCCGTGCAGTCGTGCCCGCACCTCGTGATCATCCCAGGTGGCGTAGCGATACACCTGCGGCACGATCACATCGGGCGCGTTGATCATCGCAAACTGACTGTGATAAACCTTCGGGCAGCGGTTGAAATCGAGCAGGCCGTTGCTCTCCCAGTAGGCGTCGGTCAGTTCGGTGATCACATAACCAGCGATTCCGGCCTGTCGGCGCATCACTTCGATCTCATACTTCATCGCCTGAAATTGGTGCCACTGTGTCGCCGTCGCATAGGCTTCATAGTCCGGCCAGATGGCATTCAGGCCAAACCGCTCAAAACGATCTTCGACGCCCTCCGGCCAACCCGGTTCGCCTTCCCAGGCAGACCACCACGGCCCCAACTTGAACCAGGCGGGCGGCTTGCCATTCGCATCGCTGAGACCGCGTACAGACGGCAGCCCCCAGTTGCCGAACTCCGAAAGGATCAACGGCTCGTGCCCGGTGCGCTGCGAATCGCCATGACTGGTGTATGTCCACAATGGACGATGACCGAACTGCTCAATTGTTTGTGCCCAGACTGGCGCTTGATCGGGGATATTCGTGTAAACGTGATAATCATCCAGATCGCTTTTAACGTGGATGTTCGGCCCCCACGAATTGCCGCACGCCGAATTGTCAACCACCAGGCGCGTCGGGTCTAGCTGCTTGCACAGATCGTACATCTGCGCCAACCATGCCCGATCATCAGCGCGGAGTGCCGTCGCTGTGCCCCAATCTTCGTTGACGATTGTCCAGATGATCAGCGATGGATGGTTGAAGTCGCGCGCGATCATTTCTTCAAGTGTCGCTTTTGCCCGCGCTGTGATCTCATAATCCAGACAAGTTGCGTCCGGGTGAATGGTCGTCTTGACGAAAAACGTCCGCCACGATGGAATCTCTGCCCAGACCAGCAAACCCATTTCATCGGCCAATTCCAGGTAAAGCGGATCGGGCGGCGTGATATGGCAGCGCAGATTGTTCAGACCGAGTTCTTTGGCCTTACGGAATTCATCGCGCAAATAGTCTTCCGATGGGACAGTGTAAATCGTTTCCGGGTACAGGTCTTGATCGAGCGCCGAGAGCAGGAAGATCGGTTGACCATTGAGCAGTAGTTGACCGTCGCGGGTGCTGATCTCCCGGAAGCCGAAACGCACGTCGATCTCATCAGTGCCGTTCAGCGATACTTTGGCCGTGTACAGGTTCGGGTTTTCGGTATCCCACAGACGCGGCGTCGGCACCTTGACCGTTACCTGATAAGTTGTTTTGCCGTGTACCAGCGGAAGCGCCGCTTCTGCACCTTCGATTTTGACGCGCAGCGAACCATGAACGTCTACGAAATTGCCCGCTATCTGCACATCGAACAGCGCATCGCCAGTGTAAATGTTAGGCGTGACGCGCACCGATTGGATATAAGTTGTCGGGACGGCAGTTAGCGTCACGTCCTGCCAGATACCGCCAACGTTGAGGTACCATTCCTGTTTGCCATGCGGAACATTGATCGCATTGAAGGGCGGCTGCGTGCTTTCGGGAATTGGTTTTGACCAGCGCGGGATGAATAAGCCGTCCTGTGCCGAATCATAAACCCGCAGCGCGATCTGGTTTGCGCCCGCGCGGACATAGGCACGAATCGGGAATGTGAACGGGGTAAAGCCGCCCTCATGCTCACCGACAAGCTGACCATTCACATAAATTTGCGCCCAATAATCGACTGCTCCAAAGTGCAAGAGCAGTTCGCCGCCAAGCCAGGCTTCATCCAGATCGACGTTGCAGGCGTACCAGGCATAGCCGCTGTAGCTTTCTAGTTCAGGGAAAGCCGCCTGCCAGGGGAGCGGTACTGGTATCGTGCGATCCAGCGGTAAATGATCAATGTGTGCAGCACCGTCGGGATCGATCCCGAATTGCCACGTACCCGCTAATGAGCGTTCAAGGCGCATATTGAGAAATCTCCTCAGACTGAAAATAAACTACGTACCGCCCATACCCGTGAGCGTGATTCCCTTGAGGATGCGGCGCTGGAAAATGATGTACACGATCAGCACCGGGACACTGGCAAAGGCCGCCCCAGCCAGCACCAAACCGCGATCCAATGTGCCGTAAGCGCCGTTCATCACCGTGAGTCCGGCGGGCAGCGTTCGCATTTCCGTGCGGTTCGTGACCAGTAGCGGCCAGAACAGGTCATTGTAGTTGTTCAGGAAAACGAAAATACCCAGTGCGACCAACGCATTCACCGAAAGCGGCATAATCACCCGCCAATAGACGCCAAAGCGGGTCGCGCCATCCAGAATCGCGGCTTCTTCAAGTTCGCGCGGGATCGCCATGAAGAACTGACGCAGCAGAAACACACCAAATACATTGGCAACACCCGGCCAGATGAGCGCGTTATAGGTATCCAGGAATTTGAGATCGCGCATCAACAGATAGTTCGGGATGAGTGTTACCTGCCCCGGAATCATGATCGTCGCCAGAAAAATGAAAAATAGGATGTTCCGTCCGGGGAAGCGCAGCCGGGCAAACGCATAGGCCGCCATACTGCACAGGATGATCACAACGAACGTCGTGCCGCCCGCCGCAAGGACACTGTTGAATAACCAGCGCGGCAGTTGCAGGTTATCCTGTGAAAACAGCTTGGTATAGTTCTCGATGGTCGGATTGCCGGGGATCACAATTGGCGGCCAGCGGATGATCTCGTTGCTGTGCATAAACGATTCGCCAATCAGCAGCAGCAGCGGGAATCCGACTACAAGCACCATCAGGATCAGGAAGAAATACAGCCCTGCATTTTGAAGTGACTTTTGAGTCGTCATTTTATACTCCACAATTGGTCAAATCAGGCTTCGTCACGCCGGCCCAGGAAGATGAATTGCAAAACCGTCAATGTGATCATCACTACCGCCAGGCCAATTGCAATGGCCGCGCCGTAGCCCGCGTGCAGATAACGGACTGCCTGCTGATACAGGTAGATAATCACGGTATAAGAGGCTTGCCCCGGCCCGCCGCCGTTGGTGATGATATACGGCTGACCGAACACCTGAAACTGCGCGATGAACTGCGTCACTGTCACGAATAACAGTGTCGGGCGCAGGAGTGGCAGCGTGATTCTGAAAAATAACTGCCGACTGTTCGCGCCGTCGATGCGCGCTGCCTCGTACAGTGAATCGGGAATGCCCTGCAACCCGGCGATAAACAAGAGCATCGGAAAGCCAAAGCCCCACCAGACCGTGACCAG
>JBBSEU010000026.1:0-31289 GCA_038239365.1 Aggregatilineales bacterium | reverse complement strand
CGAAAAAGTTGCCACTGAACATCCGGGTTATGTGGTGGGTGCCTTCGGTGATGATCAGGCCTTGAACGCTTATTTCTGGTCAAGTGGTTGTCCAACCGGGCAATTGGTTGACGCGAACACCGTCTACATCAACACCACCGATCCGAAGTGTACGCGCGCCGCGGAAATGGTTGACTCGCTGATCGCCAAAGGATCGCTGCCGAAGATCAACCCGTTTGACCCGGCTTTCGTGAAGATAGTTACCGATGGCAAACTGCTGATGATCCCCGCCGCATCGTGGTACGGTGAATACATCTTCGGCGGCAAGAAAGACAGCATGTACTATCAAACGGCAGAAGGTCAGCTTGGTGTTGCGCCGCCGCCCAAATGGGCAGCTGATCCGAAAGCCCTGACGGGCGGACAGGGCGGCGCGGCCTGGACTGCCTCGAAGCACACCCAGAATCCGCAACTGGCGGCCAAATTCATCGTCTGGGTCACAACCGATAATGGTTATCAGGGCACAGCGCCAACCTATCCGGCCTATACGCCTGCTGCCGACGTGTGGGCAAAGACGCTGGCCGCCAATAAAGTCTATGCCGAAGACCCCTTCCCGGTCTTGAAGCAATCTGCTGCGCTGCTCGATCCGAGCTGGGGCAACGTGCGTTATGATCGCGCTGAGTCGTTCACGCGCATCGTTATGGCGGCGTTGGCCGATGGCAAAACGGTTGCTTCAACACTGAAAGCCTATGGTGACGATCTGACCAGCCTGGCACAGGCACAAGGCTATACCGTCGTCAATACACCTAAGAAATAGTGCGTTTTTGCGCCGCGATCAGGTACCCTGATCGCGGCACTTTTTGCTGTCAAATGCTTTGCACGATTCTTTGAGGACTTTATGAACGCTTCTGGAACGGTTCGCCCACCTGCGCGACTGCGTATCCGTGCATCCCATCTGTTTGTGCTGCCCTATGTGATCTTCCTGGTACTGTTCGGGGTGCTGCCAGGAATCATGGCGCTTGTGTTCAGCTTTTCCAAGTTTGTGGGAGGACGCCCCCAGTTGTTCGCCGCCGGATTGACGAATTACGTGACGGTCTTTTCGGATTTTCGATTTGCGAACGCCATGAAGAATATGCTGAACTACCTGATCATTTCGCTGCCAGTCGGTGTGATCGGCGTGCTGCTGCTGGCGCTGCTGCTGCACGCGCGGCCAAACCGCTTCACGGCAGTGATGCGAACGATCTATTTTGTGCCGGGCGCGGTGGCTGGCCCCGCCGTCGTGCTGCTGGCGATCTTCATGTTCGATCCGAATGTGGGGCCGTTCCGCGATCTGCTGCACGTGATGGGTTTCGAGAAGGTCAACGACGTAGTACGCGACAGCCGTGTTCCGCTGTTGTTCACGCTGATCAGTTTCTTTGCCGGGGCGGGTGGTTGGGTGGCTATCTTCTTTGGCGGATTAAACAGTATTTCGCAGGAGATTCAGGAAGCGGCGGTGATGGATGGCTGTAGCCCGCCGCAAGTCGCATGGTATATCAAACTGCCGCTGATCCGCCCATACATTGCGTACATGGCGATTCTGAGTTTTGCAGGCAATATTCAGCTATTTGCCGAGCCACAACTGCTGGCAAGGGTGCAGGGAGCCACGATTGGCGCTTACTGGTCGCCTAACCAGCTTAGCTATGCGTTTGCCTTTACATTAGGCAATTTCGGGGCGGCGGCGGCGCTTTCCTTATTGATGCTGGCGATTGGACTACTTGGCGCGATATTGGTCGTGCGCTTCACGAATCTATTCCGAACGGATGCGATTGCAAATTAAGCAAATTAATAACGACAGGAAAGGATACGCATCTGTGGCTAATGTAACCAGTACCTATCCAGCGCGCGCGGTCAGACGCCCCTTCGTGTTCCGGTTGTACCGGGCGATCATTGGTGATCTGGGTGTGGCGGGCTTCTTGTTCTGGCTGATTATCCTGATTGTGGCGGCCATCTTCTTTGGGCTTCCGCTGTTGTGGCTGTTGTTGGCACCCAGCAAATCGGATCGGGAACTGCTCAGCTTGTCGCCGCTAGCTTTCGGTTCGTTGGGTGGCTATGGACAGGCCTGGGCAAACCTGAATACGTTCAACAAGGGAGCGATTACCCGCTGGGCATTCAATTCGTTGCTGTACAGCGTTTCCTCACTGCTGATTAGCGTTTTGATGACCCTGCCAGCGGGTTATGCACTGGCAACATCGCGCTTCTTCGGGCGGCGGCTCATTTTGACACTGACGTTGATCACGATGATCCTACCGGGTTCGGCGCTGGTGCTGCCGCTCTTTCTGGAAATTAACGCGGTGGGGCTGGTCAACACGCCCTGGGCAGTCATTTTGCCCTCGGCATTTTTTCCGTTCGGCGTGTATCTGGCCTATATTTATTTCGCGGCCAGCCTGCCCAAAGACTTGCTGGCGGCGGCTCGTGTCGATGGCGCGAACGAGTGGCAGTTGTTCCGCTTCTTGGGCTTTCCGCTGGCACGAACGCTGCTCGGTTTGCTGACCTTTCTCAGCTTTACCGCAAACTGGAACAACTACTTTTTGCCATTTGTGATGCTGAATAACACATCACTCTATAATTTGCCGCTCGGTCTGCAAGCCCTGATCACGGGCACTTCGGCACTGTATCCAACGTTTGCGACTGACCTGCCATTAAAGCGCCCCGAAGCCGCCTTAACAGGTTTGTTGATGGTGCTGCCCGTAGCGATTGTCTTTTTGATCTCACAGCGGTACGTGATCAGCGGGGCGTTGGCCGGGGCGACGAAGGAATAGTCGAGCCGGGGACTCAAGTCCCCGGCTCAGGTAACGAAGTCTACTGAAGTAGACAGTAATCGACTTTTGTCCACAAAAGTGGACTTTGTTCGTTCAGCCTGGGACGCAAGTCCCAGGCGCACAATTTACGGTCTCACGTTAACTACTGCGCGACGGCAGCCAACGAATCGCAGGCCGGGCAGGTGCCACCAATGCGAATAATCGCATAGCCAGCCTGTGGGTCTGCACCGTAGTAACTGAAATCGACATTGAAGACGATCATCAGGCGTACACGCCCCGACGCCGACGCCGCAACAGCGGCCTGTGCCAGATATTGTGCCTGTTGTGCAATGGTCGTGTTCTGACCCCAGGTGAAGCCAGCCGGGAGCGGTGGATAACCTTCGGGCGTCAGGAAGCCGATTTCCGTGAAGCAGGCAGGCTTTCCGGCGAACGGCCCGATGGCACGGGCTAGCATCGTGGTGAAGTAGCGCGTTGGGTAGCTATCGCGCGGATCGCCGCTGGTCTGGGTGGGGCTGACCACGCCTTCGTTGTAGTGAACGCCGATGCAGTCGGCGTAATTGCCCGCTCCGGCGGCGGCCATGCCCTGATAATACACATCGTCATTCCAATAGGCGGCGGTCTTGCCGCCGGGGCCTGCCGCGCCCGTCGGGGCCAGCGCGCCACTGATCACGATGGTGCTTGGGTTGGCGGTGTGAATCGCGTTGAAGGCTTTCGACAAAAGCTGTGTGTAGCTGTTTGGATCGATCTGACCGTTCGGCCATTCACGATCAAGGTTCTGCTCGTTCCAGACTTCAATCGCGTCCGCGCCAGCCGTCGCCAGACCTGCCGCCGCTGATGCGTATTGATCGAAATAACCGGGTTGAAGCACCTGGCTTCTATCACCCTTGAGTGAGATGAGTACCTTGAAGCCCTGCGTGTGTCCGGCGGAGATCGCGCCATTCGCGCCGCCATTGCCGGGCGCAAACTGGAACTTGACCCACTTCATGCGCGCCTGATTCATCTTGCCGACTGTGCCCAGGCTGAAATCCTGAACCTGTCCGCCGATCTCGAACCCGCCGCTGATCTTGCCGGGGACGGGTGCGACACCGGGTTTGCCACCCGCTGTTGCGCCGCCAACCGTTGGGCAAATGTAAATCTTGCTGGCATCGACATTAGTGTGAACTTCGTACTGGCTGTTATCGAACAGCGTGTAGACGAAGCTGTAGCCACCATTGAAGCCGGGCTTGACGACGGTACCGGCGGGCGCGCAGCCCAGGCCATCATCGGTGAAGGCGACGATCTCGAATGTCCAGTTCTTGACAACGCCGATCTTCTTGCCGATCTTCTTACCAAGCAGCTCCTTCGCCTTGAAATAGGCTTCCATCATCTTATCGCCGGGCGTTCCGGCCAGCGTCGGGACGGTAATCGGCGTAACGCCAGGGGCGGCGGTGGCGGCTGTCGCAGCAGCAACAGTTGTTGCTGTGGCGGGTTGTGCCGGGATTGGTGTGGGGGTTGCCTGCGCTGCAAAGGTCTGCATTGTGACCGAGGCCAACAACACGAAGATCAGAACCGCCGCACCGAGCGCAGTCGGCAGCGTTGATTTGGCAAATTGGGAAAAGCGTTTTGTATGGTTCAACGAAGAACCTCCTTCAATCGAACTAAAAACAAATCCGGGAAAGAACAGCGCATCAGAATACCGTAAAACGCGCGGTCTGTCGATAGGATGAGCCGATTGTCAGTCAAATGTCAGGCAGACGGCGCTAATAATCCTGATACCAGCCCGGCGCTAAAGTAGGTGGCGCAATCCGATCCCGCCACGAGGCCGCCGCTGCTGCACAGATCGCGGTCAGTTCTGCCATGCGCTGTAGGGCGGTGGTCGATAGGAATTGTTCACGCACTTCGCCTTGAAGCAGCACCGCCTCTGCCCAGACCGCGCGCCCAACGATCACGCCGCTGGCCCCAGCCTGACAGGCAAGTTCCGCCTGCCGCCGAAAGATCGGATACTCGACGCCCGCGCTTAATATTGTCCAGGGGACGCGCGACGCCGCATTCAGTTCTTGAAGGGCAGAGCGCCAAACCGACTCGTCGGGTTCGATTCTGGTGTCAAGTGGAAATTCGGTTTTGAGAATGTCGATACCCAGATCGCTAAAAGTGCGCGCGTTCGCGGCCACGATTTGATGTAACTCGTTGTTGGGCAGCGGCACATCGGGATTAAGGGAATAAGTAATCGGTTCCAGAAAAAATGACACGTCATATTTTTGGCAGTCAGCAACGATGCGGCTCACCAGATCGCGCTGATGAGCCGCATTTGGCGCGTCGGGATGGTAATACAACAGCAGCTTGACGCCCGCCGCGCCCACCCGTTTGAGCTTTTCGACTGACCAACCATCGATGAACTCCGTTTGCCGTTGACTGGCATGTATCGAGTAGTCAGTCACTTCGAGCGGCATCAGCAGCCCTTTGAGCGCATCTGTACCCATCGCTGGATCGAGCAGCGCGCCGAAGCCAAAATCGGGATCGGTTAGTACAGCAGTTGCGGCAGGGAGCATATGCCGCATCACATCATATTTGAACTGCCGAAATTCGGGATCGGTCAGCGCGCGTTCGGCCTGCTGATCAAGGCTGCTTCGCAAGTTGCCACGATGATCAATCGCCAGAATTGCGAAGTGCCCCGCCGCACTGCTGCATTGCATCAAATGTCGATACTTGCCAGGGGTAATTTGTGATAGAGCCGTCATGGTACGCGTTAGAAACCGCCGTAGCCCTGGATAAAGCTGAGCGTTTCGTCAAGCGTTGGCATGTCGTTCGCGCAGCCCTGCCGTGTCACGACAATTGCACCATTGGCATTGCCCATCCGCGCCGATTTTGCCCAATCCCAGCCGTTCAGATGGCCGTACAAAAAGCCGCTGGCATAGGCATCGCCCGCGCCCAATACATTCAGCACGTCAATTTTAAAAGGCGGCGCGTGATGCACTTCGCCATTTTTGAGATAGACCGTCGAACCTTCTTCGCCAAGTTTGAAGATGAGTGCCTGACGAACGCCTTCCAAGAGGCGTTTGATCGCATCCTCAACGCTGCTCATGCCGGTAGCGATCAGGAGTTCAGTTTCATTGCCAATCGCAATATCGACGAGCGGTAAGGTCACGCGCGTGACCACACCAAAGGCGCGTGCATCGTGCCATTGATCGCCGCGATAGTCTAGATCAAGCACCACTTCTGTTCCGAATGACAGGGCACGTTCGGCGGCGTATTGCGTCGCGCTGCGGCTGGGGTCTTTGGAAAGGCCAGTCCCGCTGATCAGTAGTACACGGCTCTCGGCCAATGGAGCGGCGTTCACATCGTCAATCGTCAGTTCAATATCGGCGTTGTTATCGCGGTAGTAAACGAGGGGGAAGTGATCGGGCGGCTGAATGCCAAGCAGCACCGCACTGGTACGCCGTCCCGATTTGGTGGGAGTGAACTGCGTATCGACGCCTTCACGTTTCAGAAAGTGCAGGATGAAATCACCCACTTTATCCTGACCGATCCCGGTCAGCAGCGCCGAATGCAAGCCAAGCCGCCGCGTGCCGACACTGATATTCGTCGGACAGCCGCCAACAAGTGCCGCAAAACTCGTAATTTCTTCAAAGGGTGCGCCTACGTCGTTGGAATACAAGTCAATGGAACTGCGTCCCATACAAAGCACGTCATAAGCGCGAGTCGTATCTGTCATTATGTTGAGTCTTTTCCTATCTGTGCGGGGCGAGAGGATGCGCGATCAATCATCAATACTACGTGTTTGGCTTGCAAATACGCAAATTTTTGTGCAGTATACAGCGATTGATGGTTTGCAGCAAGTTTGTGTGTTATGATTTTGGGACGATGAACAACTCTGATCAACCTTCACCTTCGGAAGAAGCGCGCGCCGATTTTATCCGGCGGGATGTGCTGCGCGCCGGGCGAGTCACTGTCCCCGATCTGGCACAGCGACTCGGCGTTTCGCCCGCGACGATTCGGCGTGATCTGGCGGGGTTGGAAGTGCGCGGCCTGATCAAGCGGGTATATGGCGGTGCGGTAGCGATTGAACCGCTGATGTATGAGCCGTTCAAGTATGAAAGCTCGTTTCAGCGCAATATGGGGCAGTTCCCGGTAGAAAAGCAGCGCATCGGGCAAGCCGCCGCTGATCTGGTTCAGGATGGCGAAGTAATCAGCCTCATGTCCGGCACGACCAGTATGTATCTGGCACGCGCGCTGCGCCACCGCACGAACATCACCGTCCTGACCAATACGGTCAACATTGCGATGGAATTGAATGGCCGCGAAGGAATCACGGTGTTGATGACGGGTGGCGTGCTGCGTGGCAATTATTTTTCGCTGGTGGGGCCATTGGCCGAATTGTCGCTCAACCAGATTTACGTGGATAAAGTGTTCGTCGGCATGACCGCTATCGACTGTGATAAGGGTCTGACCACCACCACGATTGAACAGGCAACCGTGATCCGCAAGATGATCGAACAGGCCAAACAGCGGATTGTTGTGGCCGATAGCAGCAAATTGGGATTGGTATCGCACGTTTTGATTTGCCCGGTGACAGAAATTAATCTGCTGATCACCGATACGCAGGCACCACTCGATCAGCGTGAGGCGTTCCAGCAGGCCGGGATCGAAGTGCGAATGGTGTAGAGAACTATTTGGCCGTCCCGTTACCACTGACCGTTTCGCGCTCCATTTCGGCAACTTTTTGCGCCACCTGCTCAATCGCTACGCGCTGTTTACGATGGACATTCGCCTCACTCATCGCCAGCTTATCGGCCACATCAAGCACCTTGCGTCCCTGCACAAAGCGCATATCCAGCACATTGTAGAGTATCCATTCGGTGGTCATCAATCGCTGACCTTCGGGACGCAAACTCTCAATCGCTTTGCTCAAGACGGCACGGACTGCCCGCGCCGGGTTGCCATCGTTTTCGGCAAGGGCACGCTGCACAACGGTCAATTGCAATAATCGGCTTTCGGTAAGACGTGCGCCGCCCCAATAATCACGCAAGGCATCGCGGATCAAATCGGTGAAGTCCGGCTGGCGCACGGCTTCGCTGGTGGGCTGCGCCAGCGCCGGGGCATTGCCGTAACGCGCCGCGCCGGGTAGCTGCTGCACCGCCTCGATCTCCGGTAACAGACCCTTCAATGTTCCGAAAATTTCCTGCTGCAACAGCGCATCGTCCAGCACACGGGCGGCACGCTTATACAGCGCGGTGAATACGTCATTCTCAGAGTCGTCCAGATCGGGTTGCGGCGAACGCGCCCAGACGCCCATCAGCCCGATCAATCGATCCGTGTGACCGTTAGGCCGCACACTCCGCAGCGGCACTAACCAGAACGATCCCCAGGTGATCAGATCGCCCTGTCCGGTGAAACCATCGGGGAGCATTGGCAGATTGCTTTGACCCTCTGGTTGGTTGTCCAGACGCTCCGGCGGAAAACCCATCCCGGCGATTTCCAGAGCGGGTTCTTCGGGGATCGGGGTTTGTGCTTCGGTCAGGGCTGAGACAAGCGCCGATAACTCGGATGAAGCAAGCCAACTTTGGGCAGGCAGCAACGACCCGACAGAACTTTCCAGCTTGGGACCGTCACCATTCAATGAAACGATAAACGCGCTGGGAGTTCGCAAGTAGTCACAGGTGGCGGCCAAAATCGCTTCGAGCAGTTGGCGGGCGTCGGCTTTGGTGAGCAGATGTTCACCCAGTTCGCGGAGTTGGCGGGCATCTTCCTGGTCTTTGCCATAGACCAGCCAGCGATCCAGATAGGGGATCAACACAGCAATCGCCCATTGCACAATCAATACGGCGGCCACCGCAACGAATGGCAAAAACTCCACGCCCGGCAATCCGAGAAGGCGCGTCGCGGGCAAAAACAGGATCACCATCAAAACGATGATCGCCGTTGCCGGGCCGCGCAAAAAGAAGCGCAGCAGATCGGACTTGATGACACGATCCGGTTTGCTTTGTCCGAAGAAAGCCAGGGGGTAGGCCATGAAGGCCAGCATCAACACGACCGCTACGTTGCCCAGGTTGATGAGCAGCAGCACCCAGACCGTGCTATCCGACGCCTGCGAAAGGATCAACGAGTAGGGGAAAATGCCCGCCGCTGGCATCAAAAATGACAGCAGCAGATAGGTCATGCGCCGATGAGTGACACTGGTCAGGCAGCGCCGCCGCGCCCGCAATACGTTGTTGAACGACACCGCCAGGGTCAGGCCGAAATAGAGCAGATACAGGCCAAATAACGGGCCGGGCTGCATGGCCGCGATTGGCCTCAACACCCGATCATGGATGATCAGGTCTGTACCCGTCGCTGTGAGCAGAAACACGATCCCAAACAAATAGAGGATTCGCACGACACGCTTACGGCGGCCACGCGATGCTAAGCCTGTCGTTTCGAGCAGCGCATCCGAGAGGTGAAACAGCGCCGCCGGTGCAAACGCGATCCCGATCCACTGGAAGCGCAACCATGCCTCGACATGGGAGAATGGGTTGCCACTGCCGAGCGCCACAAACACATCGCCGATATAGGCCGCCGTGACGCAACCAAGTACCACGCTGGACGAGCGCACAACGCGATCAACAATCCCGTGCGACAGATTGTAGAGCAGCAATGACGCCGCGATAATCACCGCCGTTGCCGTGATCGCTTCGTTAGATACCTGTAGAAATGAGATCAGAGGACTGTTCACCATAACGCGAGATTTCTCTCAGGACTCCTAGAAAAACCGTTGAAGCGGAACTGAAATATCACACCCAGCACGTTTTGGATCGGGCAAGCCTTGAAATGAAATTGGGGGACCATAATTGTCCAACGTCATGCCGATAACGATTTGGGTTGGTAGCCTGCCATACGAGTAGTCCTCGTCGATAACCGGATCTGTCGGCCAGTACCAATTAATGACGTTATAAGCCGCCAAACACAACGCATAAGGGGATGCCGTCGATATTGGGACTAGGGCTTGAATAAATTGGCGCATCAACTCAGAAGTGGGCTTTTCTGTTTTGAGTATTTGAAGTAGCTCTGCCCATTGTTGCGTCTGTCCATTCAAACTGAGTGCCAAGAGCAAGCGAATTTGCATGTACTGTTGTAATTCGTCAGTGGCATCCATAGAATACGCCCAGGATGTAGTTGGCAAGTGAAAGCCATGCTGATAATATGCAATTGAGGCCTTATAGTCGCCTTTCCATGCGCTTGCTTCTGCATTCCGCCACGCGCAACTACGCGAATCGTCGTAAACGATAGTGCGATTTGAAAGCGCATAAATTGTGCTGTTCCAGCTAAAAATACGTGTTTCGAGCCAGCGGCAATCCCATGTGTCGTACATTTCGTGATGAACCACAATATCGGTTGCATTATTCGTTAGCGATTTTAGAAATTCAACATAGACACCAAATGGGAAAACCGACGCTCCGCCACCTGCTGGTGAAGCATAATCAAGTGAATTGCTGTCATAACCGTAGGTTGCCAGATTAATGATTTCACCTTTCCGCCAAGTCAGGACGTAAAGCCACCCAAAATTCATATACCCACCGCCCACACCGCCAACAGCAACTACCCACTCCGGCACACTATCAGCATTTATATCTTGAAATATGAGGGATTGGGCTAATCCATTTTCTAAATATCCCCTGCCAAAGCCTTCGCTGAACCAGGGTAGAGGTGTTCTGATAAGACGATAGCCACCTTTTCCGTCTCGTTCAGCAACCAAATAGTTATCGGCATTTTCAACGCCAAAAACATGGCGTTGTGCATCAATCGGCCTTATGGTGAACAGCCATTCGTGATCACCATCGCCTTTGAAATCGCGTGGGGTCACAGTGATAAAATACTCATCAGCCTGAAATTGAGGCGTGGTGTCCAGATCAAGCGGATGTTCGTCCAACCAGTGCGAAATTCGCTCATGAGCCAACGTTTTCAAATCGCGCTGGAGATCAGTTCCCGATTGGTAAGTCACAACAGCGGACGGTTTCGCCTGAACCAAGCTGGGCAACAAACATATACCGAGCATGATTAAACAGCATAATCGGTGTTTCAAAGTGTTCAGCCCTCTTGTTCATCCCGGTTCAGATCAAGCGGATATTCCCAAAGGTGCTGGCAACTTGTGCGTTAAGCGGCGGTTCGCTGTTCTCATAGCCGAGTGTGGCATACACGCCCGGTTCGAGCATCAGGAAACGCGCCTCATCGATCTGCACGCGCGCGAACACCCCCGCCTGAACCCGAATCACCGCTTGCGTATCGGGCGGGATCGTCAGCGCGACGCTGCCAAAGGTTGATCTACAATACACGCTTCCCGGCGAAACATCTGAGGTCGTCAGGCGAACGTCGCCAAAACCGCTGGCCGCGTGGACTTGCTCGATGTTCAGGTTTCGCAAGTCCACATCCAGATCGCCCAGATAACTGCTGATCAGCAAATTCCAGGGCAGGTCACGCGCCAACCCGATCTCCCAATCGGCCAACGAGAGCAACCAGGTTTGGCCGCGCTGCATACTGAGCCGCGCATGGGTGCTGCGAACGCTGAGCGTTGGCCGCGAACGGGCCGTGTACTGCCCTGCAATCAAGCGTCCTTCACGGCGGAGCGCCCGCACCTTCACATCGAGTTCACCGCTGCCCACTTCCAGCGTCGCCGATTGAACATTGCCGCGCGTGATGCCGAAGGTTTGTGACTGCCAGGTGAAGCCCAGATCGCCGCGCATCAGGACTTGTACGCCTGCCAGGATCAGCAGCACAGGCCAGAAGCGCAGCACATCGATATTCTCGATGAGCAGATAATTGCGAAGCAGCAGCACGATTCCGACGATAACCAGCGCAATCGGAAGGATCAGCGGCGGACGAGTAGTTGAACGCATACATGCCCCTACTTATCGTCGAACAGAAAATCGCGCAGAATGGCGTGCGATGATGAGCGACGCAGCCGATTCAAAGCCTGTGCTTCGAGCTGACGTACCCGCTCACGAGTGACGCCCATCTCCTTACCGACTTCCTCAAGGGTATGCGCTTCGCCATCGAGCAGGCCATAACGAAGCTGTAAGATTTTCGACTCACGCTCCGGCAGCCGATTGAGCGCCGTTTGCAGGTATTCGCCCAACATTTCGCGCTCTGTCGCTTCGGACGGCGCGGGGCTGGTCACATCCTCTACGAAGTCGCCGATCTCCGATTCTTCGTCTTCATCGGTAGGCGTCTCCAGGCTGATCGGGCGTCGAGCAATCTCGATCAGATCGTTGATCTTATCGGGCGTCGTTTCCATCGCTTTGGCAATTTCGTCAGTGAGCGGATCGCGCCCCAACTCCTGAGTCAGCGTCAGTGTGACCCGACGCAAACGGTTGATCTGATCGCCCATGTGAACCGGCACGCGAATCGTTCGTCCCTGGTCGGCCACCGCGCGCCCAACCGCCTGACGAATCCACCACGTCGCATAGGTGCTGAACTTGTGGCCGCGCTGCCACTCGAACTTACGCGCCGCACGGATCAAGCCGATGTTGCCTTCCTGAATCAGATCAAGGAACTGCACGCCGCGCCCGACATATTTCTTAGCGATGCTGATCACCAAACGGGAGTTGGCGCGGATCAGGTGTTCCTGTGCCATTTCGCCATCCCGAATGATCTCATCCAGATCGAAGCGGTCATCCATCGGCAGGCTGTCGCCGTATTCTTCAAGCTGCGCCTGAGCCAGCGCAGCGGCTTCCATGCGCTTGGCAAGCGACACTTCTTCCTCATAGTGAAGCAGCGGCACACTGCCCGCTTCCTTGAGGTAGAGGCCAACCACATCGTCGGTTTCGAGTGCCTGCTGATAGCCCGCGTCGTCGATCAGGTTGATCAGCATCGGGTCCAGGTCGTGAAGCTCCTCGTCGCTTGGCTCATCCACCAGAACGGGATCGGCCTCAACCGGGGCAGGCGGCTCGGAAAGAATCATGACGCCAGCTTTACCCAGGTCGTCCATGATCTCCTCGACGATCTCGACATTATTTTCCGCGCCGGGCAGAAGCGCCAGAATATCATCATAAGTGATGAACCCCTGTGTCGCGCCCTTTGCGATTAACTGCTGCTGAATTACCTTGTCCGTTGCCATTCCCACCTGAACGACTCGCTGTCGCGGCATCACTAACACATTATCGAGCATCATATCCTCACCCCACGTAAACGTCTCAAAAAGGGGCGCTTGTGATCATCCGAAAAAAAAGCCCTGCTACGCTGGCAGGGCACCGACTACAAAACCAAGTCCGAAACGTTCCGGGCTATGGGACTGTGGGTGTCGGGCTTGCCAGCACACTCCGTAGAATGTCTGTCGCGGCGGTGTAGACGAGATAAACGGCGCGGTCAGTATCGCGCTGTACATATGTGGCATCGCCAACCTGCGCCGGATTACCGATCCGCAAGGTGTGCGCTGTTCCTGCCTCGAAGTCTATACTCACCTGTCCGTCCCCGGCCAAGCCATATACTGACACGTCTTCCTGCTGTAGAGTACGATTATAGCGCAAAGTTGCCAAAATCTGGATTATCCGCGCAATTTGTGCATTGTCAACGGTTCGGGACGTACCATTCGCATCCGTCGCGCGCCATTCGCCGGGCGCTTTGGTGAGCGTAAGGCGCGTGCCTGAGCGTATATCCCGAATCGTGATGCGGGTGATAGCGGCGGGCTGCACGTCCGGGAACATGGCCCCTTCGAAAGACGTTGGCGGCACGATAGACGCCCGTTGGGTTTGCCGTGCGATGTTGATCAGCACAGAGAGTGCCAGCAACCCGCCAAAAACCAGCGCGATCACTAAGGTGAGTCGGCGATTCATCGGCGCGCCCGATCCCACCACACGAAGCCGCCCAACGCCAGGATGATCCCCGGCAAAATAATCAGCGTGACCACAACGATACTGTTCAGCGTGCCCGTGTCCGTACTCAGTGGTAAAGGGCTGACTGTCGGACTGACCGTCGTTTTTTCAAGGAACTGGGTGAGCCAGTCCATCATGTTTGACCACAACAGCGCATTGCCCGACTCGGTGATGATGTCGTTGGTTGCCCATGAACTTTCACCGATGATGACGAGGCGGCTGTTATTTTTGGTGTTTTGCGCCGCCGCGGCCAATACGAACGGCCCGTTCATATCTTTATCGGTGCGGATATATTTGTCGGCGTTGACCTGTACACTGCGAATATTCGTCGCGCCGAAGGCTTTATCGCTCGTGCCAATCAGCGGAATATGGGTCACGTCGGGGTGTTGGCTTTGCGGTGCGAGTTCCAATGAACGCGCAATGACCAACAAGGCTTTTAGCTGCTTGGTGTTGGCCTGATCGGCGGCCATTATCTGATGCTTAGACGCGGTATACGTAAGCAAACTTACCGGGCTGCTCACGTAGGAACCGGGATCGAAAACGATGTTGTTTTGTGCCCGAATACCCCATTCGTCCCACAGATATTTGGTCATGGGGCTGCTCTCCTGCAAAAATGTGAAGGCCAGCGGCGCGGTTGGCGCATTGGTGTTCTCGTACAAGAGTGGCCTTGCCATGACCAGTAATCGGCCACCATTGCCCATATACTGACCAATTTTATCGACTTCAGCGGCGGGCAAATCCTTAATCGGAGAGAGCATCACCAGCGCCGTCGTACTCTGTGGAATGTCCTGAGTCGATAGATCAAGTGTATCGGTTGTGATGCCGACCTTCGTCAGGCCATTGCGGATGGCGGTGGCTTCGCCGTTGGTGTTCGTATCGGTGTTCAGTTCGCCGTGCCCGGTGGTGAACAACACCCGGAACTTTCCGCGCGCCTGTAATAACAGCAGCGCATCGGCAATTTGTTGTTCACCGACTACATCATTATTCAACGTGACGATCTTGCCAACGCCAATGTCGGGTTGACCGTCGGCTGTGACACCCGTTATAAAGGCGTGCTGTGAAAGCGTTGCGCCGAATTTTTGCGCGACAACCGGATTCTGCTCAGGATCGACCTGATTGATCTTGATCTTGCCGCTGCTGGCATCAGTAAACAGGCGCAGAATCGGTACATCACGAGACTGCTGATCCAACTGCGCGGTAGTGTAGAAGACGGTGATGATCGATGGCTCTGTGAGCGACTTCACGAGCGCATCCACATCGGGGCGCAGCGAATAAACCCGGTAGGCGGTCAGATCGGCGGTGATATTGGCGGCAGCGGCAAAGGTGTACAGGATCGCCACGATACCGATCACGAGCACACTCACCAGGAGACTATTACCGCCGTATAAAGCCTGTCGTTCGCTGATCATCGCCCGCAGATCGTCCGGGGCAAGCGTCAACCAGAGCGTGAGACCGATCACGCCGATGATCGCAGCCAGGAATACGGCGGCGGTCACTTCCCGCTGGATCAGAAAGATCAGGATCGCCGCGATCAGGCTGAGCGCGCCGATTCCGCTGCCGAGCCGAGCCACCGAGAGTTTGTTGAGTATTTGGCGATTGTTGACGGTGTTCATCGCCACCTCCGCGACTCGACAACTCGTGTCGTGGTGAATAGCAAAGCCGCGATGACCCCGACAAAAAACACAATATCATCGAAGCGAACCAACCCTAACGCGAACGAGTAGACATAGTGACTCTGAAAGCTGAACGTCCGCGCCAATACGGCCAGCGTGCGGTTGTTGACAATCGTGCCGACTTGATCGGCCAGCCATAAAATAAGCATAGCAGCCAGTCCCAGAAAACCCGCCACGATCTGATTTTCAGTGATCGCCGAAAACAGGATTCCAACGGCCAGCGCCGCGCCGCCATACAACCACAAGCCGATGTAGGCAGCGATGATCGTGCCCACATCGGGCGGGCTGAGCCAGACCGTGATTACCTGATAGATGCCCGTAATCGCCAGGATGATCGTGTAGTACGCCCACGCGCCCAAAAACTTGCCGATCACGATGTCACTGTCATTGACCGGGAGCGTCATCAAGAGTTCAATCGTGCCTTCGCGGTTTTCTTCGGCCATGAGTCGCATCGTGATCAGCGGTGCAAAAAACAAGGTAAAGAAGGCGAACCAGGACAGTACAATTGTGCCGTCGGTGCTTTGATGGCCGTTGCGCTGTGCCAGATCGTTGTTGAAGATCAGGCCAGTGAGCAGCAGCACTGCAAACGCGACCAGGTAGGCAATCGGTGAGGTGAAATAGGCAGCCAGTTCGCGGCGAAAAATGGTCAGGAATTTAGGCACGGCGCTTGCCCTCTTTGCTGCTTTGAGGGGTACTGGTGGTCAGTTCCAAGAAAATATCTTCCAACGACATGGCTAACGGTCTTAGCTCCAGTAAATCCCATCCGGCGCTGATAATGGTTGAGGCCAGTCGCGCGCGTATATCGGCGGCAGCACTGGCCGTGATCGTATAACCATCGCCAAACGGTTCGACGCTCGAAACGGCGGCAACGCCGGACAGCTTCTTGATCACGGCTTTGGGTTCGGCTTGTGCCGCGACCCGCACGAACAGGCGTCCGCCCTGTTGCAAGCGATCTCGCAAGGTTTGTGGTGCGTCAATCGCCACGATCTGCCCTTTGTCGATGATGATCACACGGTCACAGACCTGCTCCGCTTCAGAGAGAATGTGCGTGCTGAACAAGACCGTGTGCGACTTTCCCAGATCGCGTACCAGATCGCGCACTTCAAGCGTTTGATGTGGGTCAAGGCCAATCGTCGGCTCATCCAGAATCAGCACTTCGGGGTCATGCACAAGCGCCTGTGCCAACCCGACGCGCTGGCGCATCCCTTTCGAGATGCTGCGAATCAGGCTTTCACGCCGCTCGTACATACCCACCGTTTTGAGGACTTCGGTCACACGGTCTCCGGCGTGCGGCACACTTCGCAAATCGGCAATGTAGCGCACGTAGCCGCGCACCGTCATATCCGGGTAAAGCGGCACGGTTTCGGGCAAATAGCCGACATGCCGCCGCACATCAATCGAGTCTTTCAGCACATCGAACCCGGCGACATGGGCTGTCCCTTCGCTGGGCGGCATGTAACCCGTCAGGATTCGCATTGTGGTTGTTTTGCCCGCGCCGTTTGGCCCCAGGAATCCTAAAATTTCGCCCGGTTCGGCGTTAAAATTCACATCGGAGAGCGCCGTAAAGCCGCCGTACCGTTTGGTCAAATGCTCAACCTGAATCATCCGTTCACCTTGCTTTAACCAATCGTGTGTATGCTAGCGTGAGTTTTGGTCGAGTCAAGCGTTGCCGGAGATGCTAACAAATTCATTGCATTTCTAGCCGATTCTGGCTATTCTGTAGCCAGAATGAGTTACGAAATTGTTTTCTCACCTGAAGCCGCCGAAGATCTGCATCGTTTGAAAGCAAACGTGCGTGCGACTGTGCGTGATGCAATCAATGTGCATTTGCAAAACGAACCAACCGCCGTCAGCAAAAGCCGCATCAAACGATTACGAGGGCTGAGTCAACCTCAATACCGCCTTCGCGTGGATGAAATTCGTGTTTTTTACGACGTGACGGAAGATACAGTAGAAGTTTTGGCGATTGTGCCGAAATCGGAAGCAGATAGTTGGCTTGAGGCCAATGGAGAGCCAGAAACATGAAAGAAGTACCACTGTCTGAGGTCAAAGATAACCTTTCAGAGTATCTACGGCAAGCTGAAAATGAGGACATCATTATTACGCGGCACGGCAAGCCAGCAGGCATTCTCATTGGCTTTGAGTCAGAGGATGATTGGTTCGATTATCGCTTGGAGAATGATCCTCGTTTCCTGAATCGCATTGAAGCAGCACGCAAGAGTTTGCGTGAAGGGCGTGGTATTCGACTCGAAGATATTCCAGAGTAGCGTGAAGGGCGTGGAGCAAATGAGCCGTGAATAGTCTCTACGAATATGTCGGCAACCTGCATATGCACACGCCCTACTCCGATGGTGAAGCATCTCACGCCGAGATCGCGGATGCCGCGCTCCGTGCGAATCTGGATTTTGTGGTTGTGACAGATCATAACGTGCTGGTTAACGGCGTAGAAGGCTATTACGGAGATGAGGCGCGCGGCCATGTGCTGCTGCTGACGGGTGAAGAAGTTCACGATCAGGCGCGCTTGCCACAGGTCAATCATTGTCTGGTATATGGTGCGGCGCGCGAAATGGCGCATTGTGCCTCAAACCCACAGGAATTGATCGATGCCGTGAACGCGGCGGGTGGCTCGACTTTTCTGGCACATCCGACGGACGGCGTCATTCCCTGGCTGAATGAACCGCCGATCCCCTGGGTCGATTGGGAGATCGAACGCTACACCGGGATCGAAATTTGGAACTATATGACCTCGTTCAAGAGGGTGCTGCCCACGTTTTTGACCGGGGTACGCAACGTCTTTCAACCGCAAAATGCACTCATCGGCCCATCGCCGGATGGGTTGGCGCTGTGGGATCGACTGCTCAGTGAAGGCAAACACGTCGCGGGCGTTGGCAACTCCGATGCACACGGCACAATCGTTCAGGTGGGGCCGCTCCGCAAAGCGATTTTCCCCTACGAATTTCTATTTCGGTGTGTGAATACGCATATTCTGACGACGCAGCCATTCAGTGGGCAATGGGCTTATGATCAGGCGATTATCTATCGCGCCGTGAAAGAAGGGCGTACTTTTATCGGCTACGACGTTCCGGGCAGCACGCGCGGCTTTCGCTATTCGGCGAATGGGCAGAACGGCACGGCCACAATGGGCGGATCGCTACGCTTGGGACCGGGCGTGACGCTGCAAGTGCTTGCCCCGGCACGCGCACACATCAAATTGATTCGGCATGGCGACGTGGTGGCCGAGGCCAGAAATCTGGAAAACCTGACCTATACCGCGCATCAAACGGGCGCGTATCGAGTCGAAGTGTGGCGGAATTATCGCGGCAAAGAACGCTGCTGGATTCTGAGCAACCCGATCTATATCGAGGATGTGCGGCGCACGCAAACCTGAGCCTTCGTTAACCCATAACGGGTGTGAGATAAAGAAGAAACACAGCTTCCATCTCCTCAAACACCTCGTCTAGTGTCAGCCCTCTTACCGGATCGGCAGACGGAACCGCCAGTCCCAGAAGGGCTTTCATAATCATCATACAGACCAACTCATATTTGCGTCGTGTTTCAGGGTTTAGCGTAGGCCGCGCGGACGCTATCATCGCGTCAATGCGTGCCAAGAAAGCCTCATCCATCGCCCGAATCGTTTCAGCCAAAAACGCCGAACTGATCGAACTGGATAGGATCACCTGGAAATCGCGGTTATCCTGAATGAACGCTTTTAAGGGGAACAACATCGCCTTAATACTCTCCTCAAGCGTCATTTCGGGGAATGCCTCGACTTGCATTCCGGCAAAGACGATGCTGGCACGTTCGACATAGCGTTCTACCAGCGCATACAAGATCGCTTCTTTGTTCGCAAAAAACTGATACAGCGAACCGACAGAAGTGTTTGCACGCGCGGCAATGGCAGTGATCGTTGCCGCCTCGTAGCCAAGCTCCGCCAACAATTCCGATGCCGCATTCAGAATCAATTCAACCCGTTCCTGACCGCGTTTTTGTTTTGGGGCGGGACGAACACGTTCATTTTTCATGTAGTGGTTTTCACAAAAAGCATAACTTCCAGTTGACAACTTATCAGTTTATCCTATAATATTATACGAATGCAAATTCATATTCGCATATTGGGGGGGGATAATCTCGTGGGGCATATCGTGACGGTTCAGGAAGCCAAGGTTGTCATAGAGGAAAGTGGGCAAGGCGTGCCTATGCTGCTGCTGCATGGATCGCCGGATACCAACGCGATGTGGACGCCGCTGATCGCTAAGCTCTCGGCACAGGCGCATTGCTTCGCGCTTGATCTACCGGGTTTTGGCGGTTCAACGCTTCCAGCGGATTTCGCAGTGACACTCGATCACATGGCCGATTTTGTGCACGAACTGCTGGCTGCGCTCAAAATCGTTGAACCCGTCGTGCTGGTGATGACTGACTTCGGCGGCCACTATGGATTGGCGTTTGCCGTCAAATATCCTGAACAGGTACGCGGTCTGGTTATCTCCAACACGAATTTCTTCCATGATTACCAGTGGCACACGTTTGCCAAACTGTATCGTATGCCGCTGCTGGGGGAATTGCTTATGGCAACTTCATCGAAGGCGCAAATCAACAAGTCACTCAAACAGTTTGCCCCGGCACTGCCAGATGCCTACATCGATCAGTCATACGCAAGTGGTTTTGGTTCGCCAGATGTTCGCAAAACGATTCTACGCATGTATCGCGCCCGATCCAGTAGCGATTTCATCGGTTGGGAAGATAAGCTGACCGCGCTGCTCAAACATAAACCCGCGTTGGTACTCTGGGGAGACCGTGATCCGTTCATTGCACCCGTCTATGCTGAACGATTCGGCGCAGCGAATGTGCATCACTTCACGGAATACAGTCATTGGCTGCCGCTCGAAGCGCCGGATCAATATGCAAACAAGGTGCTGGGCTGGCTGGCTCAGGTTTAGCCACTCAGTCTTTTTCAAATGCCCGGCGTACATCAATGCTATAATGCCCTGCATTCTTTCTGTACAGTGAAGGAAACGCACGCATGGCCGAAAAACCCGAATTTATCTATGATACGCATGGCGATTGGCAAGCCACCCGCATCGAAAAATATGTGTTCGACGGGCGCGGTGAATACATCGGTTTTGTGGAAGGGCGCACGATCTACACCCGCGATGGCGAATGGGTGGGTGATCTGAGCAAAGACGGGCGAATCCTGCGGAAACGTGCCGGAGCGAAAAAGCCGCTCAATCCGAACTTGCCAGCCAAGCCGCTGCTGAAAAAGTCTGATCTGCCCGGACGCGCTCCGCTCCCACAGCAAATGGCCGAGATCGGCTATGATACGATTGATGTGCTTGAGGAAGACCCGGAAATCTTCAAGCGGCTGTCGGATCGCCGCCCGGATTTGGATTAGCCGATGATCGATAACGATCACAAAACACCCGCTGCCTCACACGTCCGACTGAGCCTGATGATGAACCCCGAACACGCCAACGCGGGGGGCAATGTTCACGGCGGCGTGATTATGAAGCTGGCCGATGAAGCCGGGGCACTGGCAGCCATGCGCCATGCCCGCGCTCAGGTGGTCACAGTCGCAATTGATTCTATGACTTTCATGGAACCAATCTATGTCGGTAATGTCGTCACGCTCGACGCCGAAGTGACCTATGCCGGTCATACCTCGATGGAGACACGTGTACAGGTGACTGCCGAAGACCCGATCAATGGCGGTACGACCACGACCAATATTGCCTATCTGGTCTATGTCGCGCTCGACCAAACCGGGCGTCCGCGCCCTGTGCCGCCGCTTGTTATCAGCACCCCCGAAGAACAGGCGCGCACCGAAGCCGCCCGCGAACGGCAGGAGTATCGTAAACGGCAGCGCGCCCGTGAGAAATAGCGATCAGGTATCAGCAATCAGGTATCAGCCGTCAGCTTTAAGAAGTTAGCGACCTATCTCGCCGGGCTAAAGTTGACATGCAAAACCTGATACCTGACGACTGATACCTGATTTGGCATTCCCGATCCAGCATAGTAGAGTCTGGCATGTTGCTCAACTTTTGATGAGGAGATTACCCAATGGCGGATATTCAGCGCAGTTCGGAAGCCACCTGGCACGGCAGCCTTCGTGAAGGTAACGGTCACATTACGTCAGAAGGCGGCGCGCTCAAGGATACGGCCTATTCATTCAGCACGCGCTTTGAAGATGGTAAGGGTACAAACCCCGAAGAACTGTTGGCCGCAGCACACGCCGCCTGCTTTAGCATGGCGCTTGCCAATGCGCTCGGCGGCAAAGATTTCACAGTACATCACGTAACCACCAAAGCGACGGTCACACTCGGCGCACCACAGCCTGGCGGCAGGTCAATCACCAAGATTCATCTGGAAACGCGCGGCAAAGTAGAGGACGTGGAAGAACACACCTTCAAGCTGATGGCCGAAGAAACCAAGAATAACTGTATCGTTTCTAAGGCGCTCTCAGCCGTACCGATGGAAGTGACCGCCACGCTGGAAAAATAATTCGCCCTTGTATTGGCCTGGGATCCAAGTCTCAGGCCAGAATCTACTTGTAATTGACAAACGATAATATTATGATAGTTAGAGCGTCTGGTTAAGTATTCGCACCAATTTGGGTTGCTGTGTGAAAGCAAAACTTGGGGTACGCATTGATCGGCTTGTCAAATTGCGTGAGGAGCATGGTTGGTCACAACGAGAACTGGCTCGACGCTGCGGTTTGAGCGATTCAATGGTTCAAAAATACGAAACCTTGATCAGTGATCCGACAGCGCACACAGTTGTCGCACTGGCTGATCAATTGGGAGTCAGCACTGATTATTTGCTGGGCGTCACTGATGATCCACGTTTGCCGATTCAGGGCGAATTGCTTGACGGGGCAGAGCAGCAATTATTAGAAACCTATCGGCGGCGGGGCTGGCATGGTATCGCGCAGTTGGGTCTGGACGAACTGGCGAAAGCATCCACGAAAATGGAAAAAGCCTGAATGAGAAGATTGGACGCCTGAGAATAAACTTTCAGGCGTAACTTAGGGGAGCGTATAACCACATTGAATTTAGGCGGATGGCTATTGCTGACGGTGATTTTCAGTGCCTTGCTGTTGATCGTTCAGCGTGCCGAGTGGAAGCGCCGCATCATTACGGCGCTCATTATGCTGCTGGTGGGACTTACCGTGCGGAACTACGCCGCCTATGCGATGGGGCGCGGCTGCATTCTGGCCTGGCAGCCACTTTGCAACACACTGGTTATGCAGCAGGAAAGCAGCGCGATTGCCAACGCAACAATCAACGTGGCGTTAGTCAGTGCCGCGATCATCAATTTGTTGTATTGGGCGCTGTTCGGACGCTATAACCCGGTTGGTTCCAGCGATGCGATCAAAGTGATCGGCATGTACGATTAGCCTGACCGAATCAGGCGATCTCAAACCGGATCGATTGACGATGCAGCAATTCTTCGGCTTGTTCGCGCGTCAGGACACGATAAACGGGTTTGTAGTGCGCGTTGTAGACTGGCGAATGGTGACAGGCCGCCCAGTGTTCGCTGGCGCGCGTTCGGCCAACTAAGCCCACTGCGCGCGCTTCAAAACGTCCGGCCAATGCGCCGCCCGGCGCAACCATCTGCCCGAATGTTTCCCACCATGTCGCCATGAGCGATGGCGACCCCTGCACCGCCTCCCCTGATTTTATGTAAGCCTCCAACAGCCCGCCCAAATCACCGTTCGCGGCCAGATAGGGGCGCAAGTGCAGCCGGACGATCTCGTGTTCAGGATGCACCGACTCGACCAGCAGGCCAGCGCCGGGCATTTGTCCCTTCGCCTCCTGCTCAAGCCATTCGCGCGCCGCTTTGCGATTCGGAATGCTGTGCCCCGGCCCGAATACGCCCTGATGCAGCAGTTTGTAGACATCGGCAATATCCAGTTCCGGGTAACGCTGGACGTGCGTTTGCACTAACGCGGCGACGCGCTCATCGATCATGCTCAATCCTTTCACAATCGCCCCTCTCCGCTTGCGGAGAGGGTTGGGGTGAGGTCAACCAATCACGTTCAGTGGTATCACGTCCGCATTCTGGAATTGCAGAACGCTGATCCGGGCGGCAATATCGCGTGCCACCTGCCGGAAGGCTTTCGCTGCGTCGGAATTGGGCGCGCTGGCGACAATCGGGCGTCCATAATCGCCACCCTTACGAATTTCAACTTCAAGCGGGATCCGTCCCAGAAATGGCACACTTCGATCTTTCGCCAGTTTTTCGCCGCCGCCCACGCCAAACAGATCGCCCGCCATGTTTTCGATCACGCCCAAAATCGGGACGTGAAGCTGCTCGAACATGCCCAGGCTGCGAACCGCATCACCCACTGCCACATCCTGTGGCTGCGAAACGATCACCGCTCCCGTGAGTGGCACCGACTGCGCCAAACTCAACGGTGCATCGCCTGTACCGGGTGGCAAGTCGACGATCATATAGTCCAGTTTGCCCCAGGTCACATCGCTGAAAAACTGCCGAATCGCGCTGTGCAACATGGGGCCGCGCATGATCATAGGCGTTGCCGGATCGGTCAGGAAGCCCATACTGATCGTCTTGAGGCCGTACACTTCAAAGGGGATCATCTTGCCCTGGATCACGCGTGGACGGCCACTCGTCAGGCCAACCATCATAGGCACGTTCGGTGTCAGAATATCGGCATCGATCAAGCCAACACGCGCGCCTTCCATTGCCAGCGAAACGGCCAGATTGACGGAGACTGTCGTTTTGCCGACGCCGCCTTTGCCGCTGCCTACCGCGATAATATTTTTGATGTCTACGCTGAGCGTGCCGTGCTGCTTGGCCGCGAACTGCTGGCCGCGAACTTCGGCATCCCACTTCACATCAATGTCTTTGATGCCGGGCACTTTGAGAACGGCCACTTTGGTAGCGCCGTGAATCACATCTTTGAGCGGACAGGCCGGAGTCGTCAGCATGATCGTGAAGTGTGCCACACCATCGGGCGTGATCGACAGATTGCGGATCATGTTGAGCGTGACCAAATCTTTGTGGAGTTCGGGTTCAATGACCGTGCTAAGCGCACGCATCACCGCATCGTTTTGCGATTGATTGTTCATGAAGTTCGTTCCTTGCTGATACGATCCGATTATAGCACGCCCGGCTAGACCTGGGCGGGTGTTGGCGGATCCTCAGCATAGAATGGCAAATGAACAATAAGGCGCGTGCCACCTTCTGGCGGAAATTCAGCGCGAAGGTGGCCGCCGTGCAATTGTACGATCTGCTTACTGATGTACAGTCCTAATCCCATGCCATCAATGTTCTGGTCTTTGTGCCCCTGATAAAATCGCTCAAAGATATGTTCCCGATCTTCAGGGGCAATGCCCATACCCTGATCAGTGACACTCAGTTGAATGGTTTGATCATCAGCGGCAGACAGATCAACACTGATCTGTCCGCCTTCGGGGCTGTATTTGATCGCATTATTCAGCAAATTGACGATCACCTGTTCCAGACGTATCGGATCGATCAGGGACATATAGCTTGGTGGGGCGTTAACAGTAAGCGTGTGTTCGGTGGTGTTACGCTGCGCCTGTTCCACCAGATCGCGCGTCAGTTTAGCAATATCTGTGCGTTGTAGTTCCAGCGATAGTCGCCCCGCTTCAAGCCGCGAAACATCCAACAACTGCGCGATCAACCGCGTCAGTTTGGTGGACTGCCGATCCATGATTTGAAGGTGTCGTCGGGCAGCTTCGGGATCGAGCGGCGTTTCCTTATCCAGTTGACGCAGCATCAGTTGGATGAAGCCGTGCAGACTTGTGACCGGGGTTCGCAGTTCGTGCGCCGCGATAGATAGAAATTCATCACGAATACGAATGGATTCCTCAAGCTGGGCAGTGCGGTCACTGACACGCTGTTCCAGTTCGGCATTCAGGACACGAAGCTGTTCCTGATATTCCTTTTGCAGCGTAATATCGTGCAGCAGCCAGCGCAAGGTTATCTGTGATGGGTTGATCTCGTCCCGAACAACGGTCACGGATACTATGACATCTATCGGTTGTTCGTGGCGCGGTTGCAAGCGTGTTTCCCACTCTTGTGGTTCGTTCATTTGTGAGAGCATCACCAGCTTGCGACGAAATTCCGGGCGGTCTTCGGGAGCAACGAATACGACCAGTGACTTCCCTTTCAAATGTTTCGCTTCGATATTTAGCATGTGCGAAGCGGCATGATTACTTTGCCGAATCGTGCTGTACTCATCCGTGACCAGGTAGCTATCGGGGGCTGATTCAAACAAATCCTGGTAACGCTGCCGTTCAATCTGCGTGACGTGAGTCGCCAGACCCAGTTCTTCGTTTTGCTGATGCAGTTCTTCTTCTGCGACCTGGAGTTCTTCCAACGCTGTATAGAGTTCGTCAAATGCGCTTTGCATCAGTTCGTTGGCACTAAGCGGGCTTTGCTCCAACTGCTGTTTGAGTGACGCGGCACTGGCGATAATCGCTTGAACTTTCTGGCTGAACTCATTAACACTCATAACTCTACTCCTGCACGTCTGCTTGAGTCATGTTTTGCAAAATTTGATGCTTGCGAACGTGAATAGCAAAACGAGTCAAGGCACTGGTAATGTTAGTAAGCACATGGCGTGCCTCAAACTGTACTGTGCCTTCACTTGAACAGACTGCACAACCGATTTTTCCGCCAACGTATCCTTCTGAAAGTATGTGTGTTAATACGCTGTGTTCGTTTTCCGGTTCGGCATTAACGTTTACTCTGGAGGTCAACTTGCGTATTCTCGTACTCGGCGGTGATGGTTATCTGGGCTGGCCTCAGGCACTTTACCTCTCCAAACAGGGGCATGAGGTGGCCGTTTTCGATAACTTTATGCGGCGACAGTTCGATCTGGAAAATGGTTTCGACAGCCTGAATCCCGTCGAAACGTTGCACAAGCGCGTGGCCGCCTGGCGCAGCATCACCGGCAGAGAAATATTCGTCTACGCTGCCGATACGATGGACTACGAAGCCCTGACCACCTGTTTCCAGCAGTTCCAGCCCGAAGCGGTGGTTCACTTTGCCGAACAACGTACCGCGCCCTATTCGATGATTGATCGCAAGCACGCCATTTACACGCAGTCCAACAACGTTCTGGGCACGCTCAACGTCCTGTACGCGATCAAAGACTACGCGCCCGATTGTCATCTGGTCAAACTGGGCACGATGGGCGAATATGGCACGCCAAACATCGACATTGAAGAAGGCTTCATCGAGATCACGCACAAAGGCCGTACCGATGTGCTGCCCTTCCCCAAGCAGCCTAACTCGTTTTATCACCTCAGCAAAGTACACGATTCGCACAACATCATGTTTTGCTGCAAAGTCTGGGGACTGCGCTCAACCGATCTGAATCAGGGCGTGGTATACGGCCAGACCACCGATGAGATGCTGCTTGATGATGCGCTTGCCACGCGCTTCGACTATGATCAGATTTATGGTACGGCGCTCAATCGCTTCTGTTCACAGGCGGCCATCGAATATCCCCTGACGGT
This sequence comes from Aggregatilineales bacterium, assembly GCA_038239365.1. Taxonomy (GTDB): domain Bacteria; phylum Chloroflexota; class Anaerolineae; order Aggregatilineales; family UBA2796; genus JBBRMW01. The sequence continues at coordinate 4,515 of JBBSEU010000026.1, read as the reverse complement.
GTACGGGCAGGGCGGCCAAACGCGCGGCTACATCAATCTGAAAGACACGGTACGCTGCATCGAACTGGCGATCCTCAATCCACCAAAGGTGGGTGAGTTCCGCGTGTTCAATCAAATCACGGAACATTTTTCGCTTAATGAACTGGCGGAAATGGTCACACGCACGGGCACGGCGTTGGGCTTGAAGGTGACAACCGATCACATCGAGAATCCGCGCATCGAAACCGAGCAGCACTACTACAACCCGATCCATACCAAGCTGCAAGAACTGGGCTTGAACCCACATTTGCTGGATGGTGCGGAGTTGGAGACGATGATCAAGCTGGCCGTGCGCTACAAAGAGCGCATTGATCGCCGCCTGATTCTGCCAACCGTCGCCTGGAAAAAGACCTCGAATCCCGAATTTTACGAGGTCACACGCCAGAAGGCTGAGCCAGTGCAGGGTTAGTTGGTTTGAGCGTTCCCGATGGTTCAGCCTGACGTTAAAACGTCAGGCGCGGCTTACCTGTGATGGAGACACTGTGAACAGTTTTGTTACGCTGATTGCCAATGAAGACTACCTGCCGGGCGCGAAGGCACTGGCGCGTTCGTTGCAAATGGTTGGGTCGCGCTGGCCGCTAACGGCGCTTGTGGTTGAGAACTTCGCTGGCCTGGACGAACTCGAATCGCTGGGCTGTTGTCTCATACCTGTCGATCCGCTGCCGCTCTCAGAAGGGTTTCGCGCCCGCCATACCCGTAAAGCGCAGCACACGAACGCCCCCTTCACCAAAGGCAACAAGCCGAAATTCCACGACCCGCTCCACAACTTCGCCAAACTTCGCCTGTGGGACTTAGAACAGTTCGATAAAGTGGTGTTTCTGGATGCCGATACACTGGTGATCGGGAACATTGATCGGCTGTTCACTTTCCCGGAGTTCGTGGCCGCACCGAATCTGTACGAGTCGCTGGCGGATGTCAATCGTCTGAACAGCGGCGTTTTTGTGGCTGAGCCGAACCGCCGCACGCTGAATACGATGCTTGAACACCTGGATTGCCCGGATGTTTTTTGGAGCCGCACCGATCAGACTTTTCTTCAATCATTTTTCCCGGAATGGTACGGCCTGCCCTATATTTACAATACGCTGCAATATGTCTGGTTCAATATGCCGCAGCTTTGGGATTGGAATCGTATCCGGGTGATTCATTACCAGTACGAAAAGCCCTGGGAAACCGATCACCCGAAGCGCGAACTACTTTCACCATTGATTGATGCGTGGTGGCATGTCTATGAACATGGTCAACTGCCGCCCGATCTGTACTCGCCGTCCGAAAGCACATCGGCTGCTGTCGCGGCGGCACGCTAAACGGTCACAAAACCCCCTCCTTCGGGAGAGGGTTTTCAGGTTGTTACTCGTAGCGGAAACGACTCACACCGAAGGCGAAGAAGACCAGCGCGAACAACAGCAGCACGCCCACCTGTGGCAGAATATCGACCAGATGACCGCCGTAGAAAATCATCTTCGTGAAGGCGTCTTGCAGCCAGGCAATCGGCGAAATGCGGCCAAGTGTTTGCATCCAGCGCGGCACGATTCCGAGCGGCCACCACGCGCCGCCCAATGGTGCCAACGTTAATGAGACGAGCAGCGCAATCCCGCGCGCCTGTCCTGCCGAACGTACCAATGTCGAGAGCGCCAACGCCATCGCCGTTACTGCCAGCGTGTAGACCAACACGGTCAGGATCGTGCCCGGCCAATCGCCCCACTTGACGCCGAACAGCGTCCCGACGATGAGCATCACGCCGAACGTGATCAGGCCAAGCAAATAGCGTCCCAGCAGTTTGCCCCCCAAAATTTGCCAACGGGCTAACGGCAGCATCATCAACCGCTGCATCGTCCAGGTTTCGCGCTCGGTGATGAACAGGGTTGACAGCCCAAGCGCATTGATCATCACGAACATCGCGCCCATGCCCGGCGCGCTCTGCCCGAAGCCAGTCCCCGGATTCACCGTATCGCCGGTGCTGGTCTGCTCGATCAGTTGAACCGGATTGCTTGTCCAGATGGCCGTTGCCGATTGGTACGTCGCATCGTACAGCGTCTGACGTTGATCAGCAGCGGGCGCGGCCTGATCAGTAACGGTGCGCGCCGCTAACAGCGATCCGTTCAGGCGTGTCAGCACCGCATCGACTTTCTGGCGGACAACCTGCGGCGCGTTCAAACCGCCCTGCCCGACATAATCCAGCGGCACGCTTTTACCCGCCTGCGCGTCAGCGGCAAAGTTCGCCGGAATCACGATAGCGACCAGTGTGCTCGTATTCTTGACTCGATCTTCGGCCAGCGCACGTAAGTCACCGCTCGCTTTCAGATCGCTCAGGCCACACGAGGCGGGTTGTGCCGCTGCATCTGCCAGATCGCAAACGGTGAACTGCACGCCGCCCTCAGCACGTAGAAGGCTGATAAATTGTGTGGTCAGCGCATCTGCCTGGGCAGGACGAACAATATCAATCGTCCCTGCTTCCGATGATCCCGCCGTCGTCGCCAGCCCCAGGAAAACCGTCATGATGATCGGCACGATGAACAGCGTCAGTGCCGAGCCGCGATCCCGCAAGACGGTTTTCAGATCATTGAGCGCGATATTGAAAATGCCGTTCATGTTTACTCCTATAGCTTGAGACGACGGTTGAAAAACATCAACCCGATACCGAAGTAGACGACGAACATCCCCAGCAATATGATCAGATTGGGCAGGACTGCGCCCAGATCACCCGTTTGCGCCAGGGTCGAATAGGCATTTGTCGCCCAATAGTTGAGTGTGATCTTGCTGACGCTTTGAAAAGCCGGGCCAAGCGCCGCAAGGTTGAAAAATGCACCGCCCACCACGCCCGACAGTATTAACACGGCGCTGCTGATCGTATCGGCTTGTTGTGCCGTGCGCGCCAATCCCGCGATCAGTGTGCCGAGTCCGGTAGCGGCGGCCACTGCACACAGTGTCACCAGCGCCACACCCAGGATATTCGTTCCCCAAACGCTGTTCGGGCTGCCCATGAGCGGCGCAAGCAGTGCCGTCGCAATCAGCAGGATCGTGATCTGCAATACGCCGCTGATATACGTGCCGCCCAGTTTGCCACCCAGAATCGTCGCCTGCGTCGTCGGTGAACTGAGCATTCGCTGCAACGTCCCGTGATCGCCCTCTTCGATGATGCCACCCGCGCTGCCCGCCATCGTGAACGTCAGGAAAAAGATCGCCATCGCCGGGGCAAAGTATTGAAGCGGATCGAAGCTGCTGCCGACAGGTTTTTGTCCGGTGACACTCCGCTCCGAAAGCGTAATCGGCGGCGATTTTTGCAGTTGATCGTTGACCGTCTGCGCGATCTTCTGGGATTGAATGAGCAGTGCCGGATTCGCCTTGCCCGCGCTCACCTGATCTTTGGCCGCGAAAATGGCGATGCTGCCGCTCGTCAGATTATTGACAATGCCGCGCACCACGCTTGATACAATGCTGGCCGAAATGGGCGAGGCAGTATCACGGTACACGGTAATTTGGGTCTGTGCTGGCTTGTCCTTGTTCGGGTCAAGCGACGCTGAAAAATCCGCCGGAATCAAAATGGCCGCTGTCAGTTTGCCCGCCTTCACCTGATTGATCGCTTCATCGCGCGTAAGTTTCTGCGCTTTGATCAGTTTGTGCAGGGTGTCATTCGGCGGGTTGGCCGGGTCAGCCGGGACAAGGATGTTGGTGATGATGTCGCCATAGTTCAACTTCTGGAGAAAGACGGTTGCGCCCTGATCCTCATTGACGACGGCCACGCCGATATTTTCAATCGGCACATCACCGCCCCCGCCGCCAACTGTGAACTTGCTGAATGCCGCACCAATGATGAAGGTGAGTGCCAGCGGCGCGGCGATCATCGTGAGCAGCAAATTGCGATCACTGAACAGCACGCGCACATCTTTTAGCGCGATGGTGAGTAGTTTTCGGAAGTCCATAATTATTCCTTAGTCACGCAGCGCGCGTCCGGTCAGTTCCAGGAAAACCGCTTCGAGATTCGGCTCTTTGACTTCCACCGACTGCAAGGCAACACCCGCCTCATCCAATGTCTTGATCACGGCGGGCAATGTTTGACGCCCGCGTCCGGCCAGCAGTTTGAGCGTCCCATTTTCCGCCGTTGCGCCGTCGATGCCCGGTACGCGCTTCACGATCTCAAGGGCATTTTCGGCACCTTCACCGACATTGATCAGGATCGTGTCTTTTTCGCCGATCTTCTGCATCAGTTCGCCCTGGTTGCCGCACGCGATCAGCTCACCGTGATCAAAAATGCCGACACGATCCGAAAGTTCCTGCGCTTCTTCCATGTAGTGCGTCGTGTATAAAACGGTCATACCTTCGCCGTTAAGCGTTTTCACCGCGTCCAGGATGCTGCGTCGGCTTTGTGGATCGATGCCGACAGTTGGTTCATCCATAAAGACCAGTTCCGGCTTGTGGAGCAGCCCCACACCAATATTGACGCGCCGCTTCATGCCGCCCGAATACGAGTCGATCCGT
>JBBSEU010000025.1:0-31315 GCA_038239365.1 Aggregatilineales bacterium | reverse complement strand
GATGTTGACCGATACTTCATAGCGACCAAGCGGCACGTCACCAAACGCGAAATTCTCGCCCCAACTATCATCGCCATCAACATCGTGCGAACGCCCGGCCACGCGCTTCGGGTTGACGTAGGTGACGGTTGTATCGATCAGGCGGCCATCCTGCGAAAGCGACACAACCGCGTGTTCAACCGACGAACCGTCTTTGTACAGAACCTTTCCAGCGACGACGCCATGATCGAGCAGCGGTGCCATCCAGAGCAGCGGGTTACGAGTCGTCCAGTAATAATTCGTGCCCTGGCGTACTTCAAAATGGACGTGCGGCCCCGTCACCTGCCCGGAGTGCCCGCTCAAGCCCACCGGATCACCTTCGGCGACATGTTGATTCAAAGAGACGATGATGTGTGAGAGATGCGCGTACAAGGTGTACAGCCGTTCGCCGTGATAGCCGAAGTTGTGTTCGATGATCACGACATTGCCGTAGCTTTCCGCGCCGTCGCTGATGCCGTCTTCTGTCCAGCGGTAGTGATCGGCTGCCCACACGACGATTCCCTCCGCCGCCGCGCGTACAGGCGTACCATCCGGGTTCGGCAGATCGAGGCCGTGATGCACCCGCCATGCGCTTTCCGGGCCATTCGAGCCATACGGATAGTATTGCAGGGCGGTACTGTTTGCGTTCGAGTCTACCGGGCGGCGAAAGTAGAAGTGATCGCGCAGATCGCGCGACATGGGTACTTGTTCGGGGGGCAGTGACCACTCGCCTTCGCGCGGATTGTTGTTCTTGGCAACGATGATCTGACCCGTTGGGCTGGGGACGGCAGTTGCGCCGGGCAAGGTTGGCGTCACCGGTACGGCGCGCGTGGCACTGGCGACGGCGGCCACGAACAATTGAGTCGGCTGCACGAGTAATGCCGTGCCGAATGGCGTCAGCGTTGGGGCAACATAAGCCGTTGGCAGTTCGACAGTTGGCAGTACGGTTGCACCTTCAAGTGGTGAGCCTTGCAAGACCTGACGCCATGAATCATCAACCGGAGTGCCAGTGGGGGTAGGGGCAGGCAAGGTGAAGGTCATGCTCGGCTGTACGTTGTGGAACAACACAAAACCTACAACCAGTACCGCCACCAGAATGACGATGCACCCCTGTGCGTCCCGCGATTGAGTTTGCTTCTTCATAGGTCGCTCCGTCATGATAGTTTATCGGGCGGGATCGGGGTGGGTGTGCGGGTGGGGCCGGGCGCTGTCGCACTGGCAGGCGGAATGGTGGGGCGCAGTGCGGGGCCGCTCAAAAAGGCGTCGATTTCTTCCTGAGTGTAGACTTGCAGCATGGCATCATTCCAGGTCAGACTTTCGCGCTTATCGAACTCCCAGTAGAGGATTCCTTGCGCCAATGCGCGCCAAGATCGATTGGCCGGGACGCGATCCCAACCATAATCTTCGGCAAGCGCGGTGAAGTCGATGTAATAGCCGCCTGGCACGCTGGCTTTGGTACGCCCGCCGTTGGCAAAGGCGTTCGGATCGTCTGAGGTGCGGCTGGCAAAATCCCAGGGCAGCCGTTTAAGCGGTTCGCCCAAACCCCCACCTTGCAGTGATTCAGCCACACGGATATAGACGCGCCAATAGGTGCTACCGTTCGCATCATCTTCGCGCATGATCTCGACAGCAGGTGGATTGTTATAGACCAGATTCAGATCGAAGTTGAAGGCGCGTCCGGCATAATGCCAATTCCGAATCTCCTGGCCGCGATCCGGGATGTACCGATCTGGCCCTGAAGTTGACCAGGTAGTTTCGATTTTGACGCCCAGAAAGTCCAGCCCGGCCTTGTTACGAGTCGCTTCTCGTAAAGCCATGAATGACTCATCCACTTTATCGACTAGCACCGCGTTTTTAGCATCCGCTATGGGAATTGAGCGCAGTCGGTAAAAGGGCGGATTCGTCTGCTCATAGCCAAGCGTTTCCTGATACAACTCCGGCGCGACAGGTTCAATAGCGATAGGTGGTGGCTGCTGCTTGAGCGAGTCGGGCAGCGCGGCGGCTGACCAGTTCGGGCTGTGGGCGCGGCCTTTGAGGGCAATCGTCGTCGCGGCAACGCCAAAACTGCCGACCTGACTGGCGATTAACGTGGTGCTTGAGCCACTATCCAGCGCGGCCAGGATGCTTGCGCCGTTGGGTGCCCAGGCCGGATCGTGTCCGCGCCCGATCACGGTAGGTTCGGCCTGCGGCTGCGCCAGGGTTTTGGTGTAGATCAGATCGCCTTTCAAGTCATGTCCCGTATACGCGATCATCTGCCCATCGGGACTCCAGACGGGCGCGTCTTCCTCAATATCGGGCGTGTTGGTCAGACGCAGTGCATTGCTATCGCGCGGGTTGCCCAGGTGATCCAGGTCGATCACGTACAGTTCCGGGTTGCCATCGCGCAAACTGACGTAGGCGATTTGGCGGCCATTGAGCGGCGACCACGTTGGGGCGAAATCCGGCGCGGCGTTTTCCGTGACCTGCTGCGGCTCGGATTTTCCTTCGGAGGCGACCACGTAAATATCCAGGTTGCCCTTGTCATACCCTTCGTAGGCGATGAATTTATCGTCGGGACTCCACGTCGGGTGGCTTTCGTAGCCGGGGGTATAGGTCAGGCGGCTGATACGGTTAGTGGCAACTTCCATCACGTACAGTTCCCAGTTGCCATCGCGGTGGCTGGCAAAAGCGATCCGCGTGCCGTCGTGACTCCAGGCAGGTGTGCGATCATCCGCCGGGTCATTGGTCAGGCGAACCGGGGCACTTTGCCCGATCTCCACTGCCCACAGATTATCGAAACCGCGTTCATGCTGCGTGTAAATAATCGTTCCACCCACACGCAGCGGATCGGGGATCGGAGTGGCGGTTGGCCGAATCGTCGGCAGGGCTGCTACGCGAGTGGCCGTCGGTTGCAGGGGTGGCAGCGCGCCCGGTTTGACGGAGCTACCGTTGGTTTGCTGTACGCCTGTAAACCACAAGACCAGCATAATCAATGAACCGAGCAGCACCACCGTGAACAGGCTGAGTGCGCGATTTTGGGTTTTGAGCGGGTCTTCCCGAATGATCGGGCGCGACTCAGCTTCAACGGCACGACGCGCCATATTTGCGCGATGGCGTTCTTCACCCGTCTGCGCGGCATTCTGATAGACAACGCGCCCCGTGCGAACCGTTTGCGTCGCTGTCAGCAGCACTGAGCCAATCGTGTTGACAATCGCCAGACGCAAATGAAAAAGCTGGTTTAACAGTGCATCCGCCGCCCAGATGGTTAACCGCAGCAGGGCATTACTCAATTTATCGGTCAGGCGAAAGGCGCGAACCAGCATCGAAACCACTCCCAATGATCGGAATGGTTTGATAATACAGAAAAGCGCCCGATGCCGCAATTAACGAATGTATATAAAGCAAAACGCCGCTTTAACAATTGCTAAGGCGGCGTTCCTTTGAGGATGTATCTATGATTTTCAGTACCCTCACTGATTAAGCTACAATCAGTCTTCTTACAAGAAGTCCGGGTCGATTTTGATAGGATGGCAACAGAGTTAGAGTAGGATGCTGTTTCTGTGCTGGCTCGGTTTGAGTTCAGTGTATTGTGATGAAAGCGTCGATGTGAGTGTGTTGAGGCTTCGATTTTTCTGATTGATGTTTGAGCGCCTCTGTTGAATAACAGGATACCAAACGAACATAACGAACTGTGTAACGAAAATCACGAGTTTGTGAAATTTTCGTGAATATTGAAAATATCGCGTGATTACTTGAGCAGCAGAATTACTCCCGTAAATGCCAGGAACACCAGGATCAGGATTTCAAAGGTTTTCATATCCAGGTAACGATCCAGGATCACGCCTGACCAGACGCCAAACGGGATAAGCGGTAGAGCGAATGACGCCATGATGAGCGTATCCCCGTTGAGAATCCCGGCGCTCAAATAGGCGGGGATTTTCATGGAGTTGAGGATCGCGTAATAGGCCGCCGACGTACCGACAAAAATACCGGGCAAAACACGCATCCCCAGCAAATAGATCGTGAAGATTGGCCCACCCGCGTTTGCCAGCGTCGATGCAAACCCGGTGCTGCTGCCGAAGATCGCGTTACGAATCGGTTGATTCGGCGTGTTGGGCGATTGATTTTCAAGCTGTGCGCGGCGGAAGCGGCGTTCCCAGATTTTGTAGATCGTGTACAGGATCGCCACCGCGCCCAAACCATGCTGCAACGTAACGGGCGAAAGGCTGCCAATCACCAGACTGCCAACGATGACGCCAACAATCGTGCCCGGCAAAACGCCAATCAGGATGCGCGTATCCCAGTGCCGCCAATGTGCCAGCAGTGCAAACAGATCACCTGTGAGCAGCATCGGTAAGGTTAGCCCGACGGCGACGGGTGCGGGCATGACCAACGCCAGCATCGGCGTTACGATAGCGCCTAACGCACCGCCCAACCCGCCCTTTGAAAGCCCTGTCAGAAACGCCCCGACCACAACGAGAACATAAATGGAGGTCAAAATCCACTCAACTTACTGAGATCGGCGCGGCCATTTGCCAGCAGCGCGACGTATTGTAAAAGGGCAAGGCGATTTTCGCGCTTCACCATGTCTTCATCCATCACGAGGACATGATCGAAGAAGCGGGTGATGGCGGGCACAATCTTCTCGAAAGCAGTCAAAAACTCATCAACGTTATCGGTGGCGCGCATCTGGGCTGCTGCCGCGCCCGCTGCCATGTACAGATCAAGCGATTCGGCGGGCGTCAGATGCACCGGCTCAACCGTATACGTCTCTGCCTCTTTGCGCGTGATGCGTACACAGCGCGCGTAAGCATCTAGGATTTGCGGCCAGTCCGGGCGTTTCACCCATTCCGAAAGGGCACGCACGGCCAGCAGCGCATGATACGGATTATGCGATTGTTCAGCCAGCACCGCTTCAACCACATCAAAGGGCAGTTTGGCTTCATCGAGCATCCACACGCGCAGACGTCCCGCGATAAACGCCATAACGCTGGTACGTACTGTTTCGTCTGCCGGGATGGGCAGCGCCGCCGCGACTCGCTCAATGGCTGTTCGCAGATCAAGATCGATTTTGCGTTCGACCAAAATTTGTACGACGCCCAACGCCGCCCGTCGCAAGCCATAGGGGTCAGCAGTGGCCGTCGGGATCAAGCCCACCGCGAACAACCCGATCAAACTATCCAGCCGATCTGTGAGCGCCAACACTATTCCGGCTGGCGACTCAGGCAATTGATCGCCTGCACTGCGTGGTAGGTTGCCCTGAAAAACGGCGTCGGCAACTTCGGCTGAATACCCTTCACGGAGCGCGTATTCACGCCCCATGATGCCCTGCAATGAGGTCATCTCAACCACCATGCGCGTTGCCAGATCAGCTTTGGCGATTCGGGCGGCAGTATCCGCGATCTTTTGTGCGTCGTCATCCAGTTTGAGCAGTTCGGCCATTGGCTTGACGAGCGCCACCAAACGCATGTTTTTATCGTACATCGAGCCGAGCTTGTCCTGAAAGATCAGGGTACGCAGGCGTGGTAAAAAGTCGGCCAATTTGTGCTGACGATCATCGCGGAAAAAGAAATCGGCATCCGTGAAGCGCGCGACCAGGACGTGTTCGTTACCCTTGATCACTTCGTCGAGGTGCTGTTCATCACCGTTGCGAATGGCGATGAAGTACGGCAGCAGCTTGCCATTCGCGCCAACAACGGCGAAATAGCGTTGATGCTTCCGCATGACGGTCACAAGGACATCTAACGGCAGTTCAAGAAACTTGTGATCAAACGCGCCGCGTAGAGCGGTGGGCTGCTCGATCAGGTTTGCCACTTCATCCAACAAGCCTTCATCGCGGATGATCGTGCCGTGTACTTCGGCGGCCAGCTTTTGCGCGTCTGCCCAAACTTTTTCGCGGCGCGCGTCACGCGAAAGGATGATCCCCTGTTCGGCAATCACGCTCAGGTAATGCGCCGCATCCTGCACGGCAATTTCCCGCGATCCGGCGGGGCGCGTGCCGTGTGTGGTTGTCCCAGCCTGTAACCCGGCGTATTCAAGCGGGATACGTGTGCCGCCAAGCAAGGCGGTCAACCAGCGGATCGGGCGTGAAAAGGCGATATTGGTGCTGTTCCAGCGCATGGATTTACCAAACTTGATCCCGCTAATCAGGTCAGGCAGCGCCTTCGCCAATACTTCAACGGCGGGTAAACCGGGCGTCTTCACCAATGCTGTGACGTACTGCCCGCCGTCAATGTCGCGTTTTTCGAGTGCCGAGACCGGAAGATTGTTCTTGCGGGCAAAACCTTCAGCGGCTTTAGTCGGTGTACCCGATGCGGTGAAGGCGATACTGACGGCGGGGCCTTTGATCAATTCTTCGCGGTCTGGCTGTACCAGTGCGACGTTCCGCACGATGGCAACCAAACGGCGCGGCGTACCCAGCACTTCAATCGCGCCGTGTGCCAGCTTGAGCGAGTCGAATAAGGCTGGAACGGCCATGCTCAACTGCGCCAGGGCATCATCCAGATCGTGCGCCGGGAGTTCTTCGGTGCCGATCTCAAATAACAGATCATTACCTTCTGACTTCCTCTCCGTTAGCAGAGAAGGGGTAGCAGCAGCGGCGGCATTGGTGGTGATTATGCTCGGCCAATGTTTGCCATTATCGCTCAACGGGTATTCGAGATATTGGCGTTGCTCTGCGTAGGCTTTGGCGACGTTACGGGTCATATCGCGCATTCGGCGGAAATAGTGGGCGCGTTCGGTAACGCCAATCGCGCCGCGCGTATCCAGCACATTGAACAGGTGGCTGCACTTCAACACATAATCATAGGCCGGGATGATCAGTCCGGCGGCAAGCGCATTGCGGCTCTCGTGTTCATAGGTATCGTAGACTTTGCGAAGGCCATCTACATCGGCCACTTCAAAGTAATATTTGCTGTGTTCCCACTCACTGCGCTTGTACACATCGGCATAGCTGACGCCCTCCGTCCACTGAATGTCCCAGACGGCATTTTTGCCCTGCAAGGCCAGTACAATACGTTCCAGACCATAGGTGATCTCGATGCTCACCATATCTAGCGTAATACCACCTGCCTGCTGAAAATAGGTGAACTGCGTGATCTCCTGCCCGTCGAGCCATACTTCCCAGCCCAGCCCCCACGCACCCAGCGCCGGACTTTCCCAGTTATCTTCGACAAAACGAATATCATGCCGTTTCGGATCAATGCCGATGGCTTCTAAACTGCGTAGATAGAGTTCCTGCGGGTTGCCCGGATCGGGTTTGAGGATCACCTGATACTGATAAAATAACTGCATCCGATTCGGGTTTTCCGCATAACGGCCATCATCCGGGCGCACACTCGGCTCAACGTAAGCAACGCGCCAGGGTTCGGGGCCAAGTACACGCATCAAGGTTGCCGGGTTGCCCGTGCCCGCCCCAACCTGAATGTTATAGGGTTGCCATAATAAACAGCCCTGCTCAGCCCAGAAGCGGTGCAGCGCCATGATGACATCCTGGAAAGATAAATTTGCCATTGATGAAGTTGCCTTAACAATTGCTGAACAAACCATACAAGCAGTGCGCGATTATAGCGTATAGCGCCATAGGCAGCAGCACATCAGGGTCAGCAATTGTTGAGATTGTATTTATTTCGTTAGAAAACGGTATTCGCAGCTAATGGTATTTGATGTATGATAGCCATTGAATTTGCTTAATTTCGGATAACTCGCAAAATAAGGCCTTAAGGATTCAGTCCTTGTTTGGCAACTCTTGATGAGTCATCTTAATGTGTCAAGAGAAAGTTATGAAGCAAAAGAGCAGTTCTTTTATCTTTTTATCCCCTTAGGCTTACCCTGTGGGCGGCGGGAGATGTTAACATGGCACATCGTTTTTTCACATCTCAACTGAAAGTTTTCCGTAGGGCTGGGAAACAATTGCAGAAATCTATGATGCCCCATCATTCGCTATTCTTCCGCACACGATTATTTGGCGTTCCGCTGCTCGTAATGCTGGCCGTGCTGTTATCCAGCCTGTACCCATCGTCAAGCGTGAATGCACAGACGCTTCAACCGCCGACGATGGTGAAGTCCTTCGACAATATTACGGCTCCGGCTGTCGATACCATTCATGCCGGACAACAATCGGTTCTCAAGTTTGTATTGACGAACCCGAATCCAACCGGCGCAGCCAATGACCTGGTGGGTGTCAACTTCATTGACCAACTGCCGCCCAACGTGGTACTCGTGACGCCTTTCACAGTGGTCTCAGACTGCGGCGGCACGATAACGCCAGTAAACCAGGGGAACGCTGGCAAAGTGACACTCGCTGGCGGAACAATCCCCGGCGGCGGGACGTGTACGATCACGGTGCTGGTTACTTCTACCGTACCGGGCAATTATGACAACAAAACCAGTGCGGTCAACGCTGCCAACGCACTCAACAGCAACAATATCGGTCATGCGATTCTGACCGTTCTGGGCGCGCTGCAATCCCCGACGATCAACAAAAACTTCAACCCGTCAACGGTTGCGATCAACGGCACTTCGGTGATGACGATCAACATCGTCAACCCGAACCCGGTGCCAGTTCCGGCCAGTGCCCAGAATGACCTGACGCAGGTCACCTTTACCGATACGCTGCCAGTCGGTTTGACGATCCTGGCCGTGCCCGCGCCAACTACTAATGGTAACTGTGTCGGTACTGGCACATTCTCCACAACAGCAACTGCCATTACACTCACGAATGGAACAATTCCGGCCAATACCACCTGTACGATCACCGTGACCGTACAAGCACCGGGCACAACGGGCGCGCTAACGAACACCATCAAAGCCGGTGACGTTAAATATAACGGCGGCTCGAATACCGCGCCGGGCAGTGCCACGCTGAACGTTCAAGCGCCACCGACAGTTACCAAAGCGTTTGGCGGAACTTTCCAGGCGGGCGGCAATACGACGATGACGCTGGTTGTTGCCAATCCGGCAGGTAATGCCGGGCCGCTAACCAACATTAACATGACTGACCTGCTGCCGGGCAATATGGTCATTGATGATCCGAATGGACTGATACTGGCACCGGGCGGCTGTCTTGCTGTGACTGCCGTCGCTGGATCGGGGTCTGTAACAGTGACGGGTGGTACGCTCAATCCAGGTGTATCCTGTAGCATTACAGTGCGCGTGACCACTCCCACCGACTCAACAGGTCAGCCGGGCGGCGTCTACACCAACACAACTTCCGCCCCTACCGGACGTAACAACGGCGTCACACTGACCGGAAACCCAGCTACGGCCACAGTTCCGGTCACTGGCCCCAATATGCTGCCGCCCAACTTATCTAAAGCGTTTCTTGCATCGCCTATCAATAAGGGCGGATTCACCACACTGACCTTTACGATCACCAATCCGAATGCGACTCAGTTACGCGGCGTCAACTTCACGGATAATTTGCTGCCGGGCTTGATCATCACCAACCCGAATGGCCTCACGACAACAAACTGCGGCGCACCAACCGTTACGGCAGCGGCAACTACAACCCTGATCAGCCTGACGCGTGGCACGATCCCGGCCAATGGCACCTGTACGATCACTGTCAATGTGACGGGAGTGGTACCGGGCGTTTATACCAATAACACCTCCCAGGTCGGTTCCGTGAATGGCGGCAACAACCCCGATCCGGTGACAGGTAAGGGCACAGCGCCGATTACAGTCATTGACCCAGGTCCCGGCCTCGGCTCTGACCCGTTGACCATCGCAAAAGCCTTCCCCGGCTCAGGGCAAACGGCGGGTTCGGTATTCCCGGTCACATTTACAATTACCAACCCCGATCCGTTCCCGCAGTTTGGCAGCACCTTTACTGATACATTGCCCAGCGCGCCAGGGCGTATGGTTGTTGCGCCAATTCCTGGTGTGACAATCACGGGGGTGGGTTGTCCGGGGGCTGGAACGGTAACAGCCGTTCCCGACACGCAAATAATCAAACTGAACAATGTCACCATCCCGGCCAATGGGACGTGCGTGATCACCGTCAACGTGACCGCGCCAATTGTTGGCACCTATGCCAACACGACAGGGGTGATTAGTTCAACCAACGTTGGCGCTGGCACCACCAGCAACACGGCCAACGTAACCCTGACGGGTTCAACTGTCCAACCGCCAACGATTACGAAAGCCTTTGGGGCGGCACAAATCGCGGTAGGCGGCACAACAACGCTGACCTTCACGCTCACCAACCCGAACAGTGCGCCAGCGGTCAACCTGATCAATATGACGTTCTCTGATACCTTCCCGGCGGATATTCAGGTGGCGGCGGTACCGAATTTCGGTGGTACCTGCGTTGGCGGTATCCCCACCAACGGCGGTACATCGGTTAGCTGGACATTCGCCTCCTTCGCGCCGACAGCGGGCTGTACTGTGACTGTCGATGTGGTTGGTTTCCAGCCCGGTAAGGCCGTTAACAACAACAACCAGACGGGATTGATCAAATCCGATAACAGCGGTGACGGCGCAAAATCGAATATTACGCCGATTGCCGTTCAAGGCCCGCCAACGATTTCCAAAGCATTCCTGGCCTCACCGATCCCGGTGGGTGGCTCAACGACACTGACGATCACGATCACCAACCCGAATAACAATCCGGGTCCCGCGACAGGCGTGAGCATGACCGATGTGCTGCCCAACTTCGGCGCTGGCACACAGATGATTGCTACTGCTGTCAACGCCCCACCAGCCGCGTGCGGTGTGGGCGCAACCTTCGTGATCTCAAATGGTGGCATCCAGCTTGACTTTGCGAATGGCACGATTGCCGCCGGAGCGCCCTGCGTCCTGACAGCAACGGTACAGGCACCTGCTTTTGGCAGCTATCCGAACCAGACACAGCCCGTTAGTTCCACCAACGGCGGAACGGGTGCGGGCAGCAACACGGCCACGCTCCAAACCAGCGCCTTATCTCAATCGCTACAAGTACAGAAGTTCTTCGATAAGACGACACTGTTCGTCAATACTTTCTCCCGAATGAGCATCGTCATCACCAACCCGGCGGCACAGGCGCAAACGGGCGTCACATTCACCGATACGTTCCCGGCGGGTCTGGTCTTCGCATCAGGCGCGGGTGAGCCGAATCAGGTGGGCAACTGTGGTGGCGGTACGGTCACGGTTGATACGACAAACAATATCCTGAGTTTGACAGGTGGAAATCTGGCCGCGAGTGGCAGTGCCGGAGATACCTGTACGCTCTCAGTAGACGTAACATCGCCAGACCCCACCAGCTTCTCGAACTTTGTATCGGTAACGTCGCTGCAAGTCAGCACCTCCACGACGGCCAGCGCGTCTCTGACTTTCATCGGCCCGCCAGACATCGACAAAGATTTCGCGCCGAATCCGATCATTCAGGGTAATAACACGACGCTGACCTTCACGATCACCAATCCGAATGCGCTTACGTCGCTGAACGTCGTCACGCTGGATGATACGCTGCCGCTCGGCATGACCGTTATTTCGGTCAGCCCGCCGCCGGCCAGTTGCGGTGCTGGTGCGACGTTTGCACCCGTTGGCAGCAACCCAACCGTGCTTCAGTACGGAAATGGTACGATCAACGCGGGCGTCGGCCAAAGCTGCGTGCTAAGTGCAGTGGTCACAGCGCCGCCGGGCAGCTATACCAACACGATCAAACCGGGCGATGTCACGACCAGTAACGCGGGCAAAAATACGAACACTGTCACCAAGACTTTGATCGTGAATGCCTTCACGCCGACGCCGACTTTGACACCGACTTCAACGCTTACTCCTACAACAACCCTCACGCCCAGCCTGACCACAACGCCAAGCGTGACGCTGTCGCCATCGGCCACCACGACGGCCACGATGACTCTGACCACGACGCCAACGCCGACGACCACAACAACACCGACTACAACTGCGACGCTGAATTCAACAGTGACTGTGACCAGCACCAGTACACCCACTACCGCTACGAACCTGTACAGCCTGGGCAACCGGGTCTGGTTCGATACCAATAACAACGGTCAGATCGACGGCGGTGAAACGCCTATCGCGGGTGTGGTGGTCAATTTGCTGGACAGCACTGGCAAGGTGATCGCTACCACAACCACCGATGCCAATGGCTACTATCTGTTCCCGAACTTGCCAGCAGGCACGTACACGGCACAAATCGCGCCCTCGAACTTCACCGGAAGCGGGCCATTGGTGGGCTACAACAGCAGCACGCCAACGGTCAATTCCAGCACAAACACACTGGACAATCACAACAACGGTATTGCTGACGCGAATCCCGCAGCAAATGGCATCAAGAGCGCGCCCGTGACGCTGGGACCCGGTGGTAATACACCCGTCGGTGAAGCCGATCTGGGGCCGGGTGGTGCGGGTGGCTCAGCCGATGATCACTCGAACCTGACGGTTGACTTTGGTTTCTATAAGCTGAGCATTGGCAACCAGCTTTGGTACGATACCAACAACGACGGTATCTACACACCGGGTACGGAATCACCACTCCCGGCTGGGGTAACGGTTGAACTGCGCGACTCGACGGGCAAAGTCATCGCCACCACCACGACAGATGCAAACGGGCGTTACCTGTTTGATCATCTGCCGACGGGCGCTGGTCTTCCGCCGGGTGATTACTACGTCAATATCCCGCCCGGTCAGGCTGCGCTCAATGGCTTCAAGCCGAGTACACCTGTGATCCCCGGCGTGGATAGCGACAATAACGGCGTCCTGCAACCGGATAACAGTGTACGTACTGCCGTGTTCACACTGACACCGGGCGGCACCAATCAGGGCGCAATCGTTGATAACTCGAAGGGTTCGACCAATAACCCGACACTGGATTTTGGCTTCCTGACCACTGCCCCGATCTACAGTTTGGGCAACCGCGTTTGGTTCGATGCGAACAATAACGGCCTGATTGACGCGGGCGAAACCCCTGTCGCGGGCGTGAAGATCAACCTGCTGGATGCAACTGGCAAGGTGATCGGCTCTACTGTGACGGACGCGAACGGCTACTATCGCTTCGATAACCTGCTGGCCGGGACGTACATCGTGGAGGTAGATGCGTCCAACTTTACAGGCAGTGGGGCATTGGCGGGCTATATCAGCAGCACAGGCGCTGTCGATGCAACCAACACGCTGGACAGTCACGATAATGGCCTGGACGCGCTGGTGAACGGCGCGGTACGGAGTAACCCGATCACGCTGGGGCCGGGCGGTAACACCCCAACTGGTGAGACGGATTTGGGGCCAGGTGGCAGTGGGCCGGGCAATTCGGGCATTGGCACGATCCCGGATACCTTCTCGAACCTGACCATCGACTTTGGCTTCTACAAGGGACAAACGTCGCCAACCGCTGCGCCAACGGGCCAGATTGGTGCGGTTGATCCGGCGATCACGAAGCTGGGCGATCCATCGCTTGCCAAGCCGGGCGAAATCGTCACTTTCACGATCAACGTTACCAATCACGGCACGGTGGCCGCCACTAACCAGAGCGTCGAGGATACGCTGCCCGATCTGTTGCTCTACGTCTCTGCCTCGACAGAACAGGGTACTGTGTCGTTCGATGGCAAGACGGTCAAATTCCTGCTGGGGACGGTGAACCCCGGTCAGGTGATCAAGTTGACCGTCGTTACGCGCGTGCGCCCGGACGCCAAACCACCGGTGGATGTGGTCAACGTTGCACGGCTGGACGGCACGCTCACCTCCAGTGCGCCGATCCACATCACGCAGGGTAGTTTGCCCGCGACGGGTGAACACCCGGAGGATGCAGCCAATAATATGCCAATGAGCGTGCTGCTGGCTGCCGCATTCGTGGCCTTCGTAGTTGGCTATCTGATGCTCGAACGGCGACGTTCAGACAGCTAAACCTCACTGCCGGGCTTATACTACGCATACTTTTGATGCGTCGGTATAGTCCGGCCTTTTCACGCCGGGAATTTTCGAGTTCCAAAGGCAAATTCTCATCGCCAATGCAGTTTTCACCCCTTTAATACTCATCAACAGTGTATCTATTCTGATCGGCGGCTGGCTGCTCTCGCGGCTGGCGTCGTCGGTGTGGGCTGGTTTGATCTATGCCGTCTCCGCGTGGTTGTGGCTCAGTGTCGGCTCACCGCTGCCTATAATGTTGTTACTAGGAATCGCGGCGGCAGATCAGGCACGCCGCGATCAGTGGGACTGGGCAGGCATCCTGGCCGGAGTCGCCAGTTTATTCGATCCGAGCGCGCTCTTGCTAGTGATGCTGCTGCTGATCAGCGCCCTTCGCTCCGATGTGGCGACACGTCAGTACGCAAAATTCGCAGTATTACCTACCTTATTTGGCCTCATTGCAGCCGTTATCCTCACTCACGATGTTCCGCCATTCACGTTGATCGCCGGGATCGCACTAGTGCCGTTATTGATCGCGGGGGCATTCAGTTGGCCGCGACTACACACCAAATGGGCTGAACACCCCTATGTGATGATCTTGATTGCCTGGAGCGTGTTGGATACTCTCGTTCGAGTCGTGATTTTTAAGCAGCCGCCCTCACCTATTCTGTTGCCGGGATTGGTGCTGCTTGCGGCGTGGCTGCCCCTCAGACGGCTACTGTTGATCGTGAATACGGCAACTTTGATCCTCATGTTCAGCACTACACCTGCCATTTACAACACCAATTTTTCCTTGCGGCCTTCGGTTCAGGCAGTTTTTCAGCCTGCCAAACCCGTCTCGATTCCTTACAGTCCCGATCTGACCCTGATCGGTGTTGCCGTACAGCCGAGCGTTCAGGCCGGAACGCCGCTAATGTTGCGTCTCGATTGGCAAGTTGGCACACCGCCCACTGATCCGTTGACCATTCAGATTGATTTTCTGAATCGCGGCGGCCAATCCGCTGCTTCATTGGCGGATCGAATCGATACGACGTACTGGGAGCGTGGCCGCCTCAGCACGCAACATACCGTCGTGATGCCATCGCTCCCGCCAGGTGTATTGGATGTGTATGTGACCGTAAGCTATCGGGCGGCGCGGTTAGGGGGATACAAAGCGGCGCGCGTCATTGTGCCGCTGGTTTCACATCCGACGAATCAGCCGCAAATTGCGACGTTTACCGGCGGCGCGCTATTGCAGCCAACGTTTGAGGTTCAACCCGATCAACTTATCGTAACGTTGCGCTGGCAAAGCAGCCGGGCATTGGATGGCGATTACAAGTTTTTTCTACACGTTGAGGACGCTGCACACACGATCCCGGCGCAAGTCGATGCCGAACCGCTCAATGGCGGCTATCCAACGTCGCTCTGGCAGCCGGGCGATCTGATTGAAGATGCTATCGTGATTTCACTGGCGAAAGTGCCGCCGGGTGACTATACACTTCAGTTCGGCATGTACAACGACTCGGCGCGACTATCGTTTCGAGAATGCCATGACCAGCCGCACGACTCGTTGGCTCTGGCTGCCATTCGGGTGGCGGCGGATCGCACGATTACTGTGCTGCCGCTCGAATGCGTTCACCAATGAGTCGGGCGATGCTGCACGCGGCTTCGGGCGTGTAGTGTAGTGCCGTTCGGATGAACTGCGACGGCGGTACTGCATCCCACAAATCGAGATAGCGCCAGTGCTGCTGTGTGGCAAGACTGGCAAGTTCCGCGCGATATTGATCATAGGCGGCGCGCGGGTAATCGGCGTTGTAGCGCAGATCGCTGTTTTTGCCGCTGCTCAGGTAGATCGGCTCGTTGATGAGCAGCATCGGGGCATTTCCAGCCATTGCTACCCCTGTGACCAGCATCGGATAGGCAACATCAGTCATGTCATAGCCCGTCTCAGGGGAAAGGTCGAATTGCGGCGGCGCGGCGAACTCATGCGGTGCAGTATCGATCCCGGTAGCCCGCCACGCGAACCCCTGTAACTGATGCTGTAACCATGTCCCCAATGTGCTGCGCTGCGCCCAGAAGGTTCGATCTATCCAGTTCGCCGCCGGGAGCGATAGAGGTATCCCGGCGGCGCGGGCAATCTGCATGGCTTCGTCCGATTGCGCCAGCACTATATCAGACAGCGCAAATTCGCGCTGACTCAGCGAACGGAGCGTGATCGGCCACACCATCAAGTCAGGTTGATAAGTCAAGGCGTGGCGTAAAATGAGCGTATCGCGCAACGCATTTGGCGCGGGATAGGCCAGATTATAAGCGCGGATCGTTCGGCCATCGGGCATCGACAGCTTGAGCCGATCCAGACAGGCGGGTAACGTGCCATCGGCGGCCACTTCCAACCCCCAGATCGAGGAGTCGCCCAGAAACAGGACGCGATACTCATCCGTCGTTTTGGGTATCCCGGCCAGCCGATGTGAGGCAAATTGGGCATCGAGCCGGGCAAGCGACACACTGAACGACTGATCGGGGTATTCGCTCCAGGCGAATCGCTCCCGGCCTGGGAACACTCCGTTGTACAGCGTCAGATGATCGAGCAGCGGGAGCGGCTGCACAACGTAATAGGCGATGTTGAACAGCATGAACAAGAGTAGTGCTTTGAGCAGCACGTTACGCAGCAGACGACCATCAGCACCCATCGCTAGTTGATGCCCAAGAGTCGGGCGAATACGGCGAAACTGCTATGTAGATCGGGCAGCGCGAAGAACACCCAGCCCAATGCTACAAAGTGAAAGGTAAGCAGCACGCCGCCCACTGTCAGAACGCGCGGAAACCAGAGCTGACTTTCGAGTCGGGACGGCCAGCGAATCTGCGTCAACATTCGCCGATGCACATATAACCCCATGCCGTGCCATGCCCCCCATGCGGCAAAGTTCCATGAGACGCCATGCCACAAGCCGATCAGGATCATCGTGCCCAACTGCGCGATAAACGCCGCAAGGGCAGGCGGCCAATTTGCGCGCAGCAGGGTTCGGCTCAGCGGTGTAAAGACATAATCCCGATACCAGGTTGAGAGCGTGATATGCCAGTGATTCCAGAATGCGGCGATATTCGCACGAGTGTACGGACGCCGAAAGTTTTCAGGCAGCGTCAGGCCGAGCAGTATTCCAATTCCAATCGCAATGTCCGTATAGCCCGCGAAATCGAAAAAGATATAGAAAGCGTAGACATACAACATGATCCACAAATCGCCAAAGCGCGGCATTTTAGCCGGATCGATTAAGGCCGGACTGAGCGCCCAATAGGCCAGACTATCCGCGATCACGAACTTGCGGAACAAGCCCCACAGGATACGTTCACCACCTGCTACCAGATAGCGCGCCTTGAAACGCCGTTCGGTCAGCGCATCGGGCACAAAACGTCCGACTCGATCAATCGGCCCCGCGCTCAGTGTCGGGAAAAACACGACATACAGCGCAAAGTCACGCAAGGTCAGCGACGGCAGCCGCCCGTTGCGGTAATCGATCAGCACGTGCATCAAGCGGAAGGCGATGTACGAAAAGCCGAACCAACTCAGATTCGGTGTGACCAACGTCACGCGCGAAAGGCTCACCAGCGCGGGCGTTTTGAGTGTGACTAATAACGCAATCAAAGCCATGATCCACAGCACGGCCAATCGGCGGTGGGTACTGTTGTCTTCCATTTCGGATGGAATCAAGGTGCTGAGGGTTGTGCCGCTGGCCGCCGTCAGTGCCAGACCAATCGCCAACGTGACCGCTGAACCATGCAAAAAAGCGGCGCAAAACGCAATTCCGGCGCAAATCAGCAAGGCTAGTTGATCGCTTCGCGTCAGTGGATCGCGGCGCACAAGCCACCACACGCCGACGATCAACAAGAGCGTGACCGTCGCAAAATCGGGGCCGGGCGCTTGCAGCGTGTACAGCGCGCCAACACTGATCGCCAGCCAGGACAGCGGACGAAAACGCATCGGCACAAGCCACGACAGCGCGGCCAGCAGTGCCCAGAGCAGAACCGTTGTCATTGTGGGCTAAAAGCGTTGATAAATGAAGATCGGCGCGGTGTTCGCACTGACGATAATCAGGATGATGACCAGCGCGCACAAGGCCAGCGCCAGCAGATTTTCACGGGAAAAAACACGAGAAAAGAGTCGCACCGGGCGGTCTCCAACTACAATCGGAGCGGCGGATTGTACCTGATGACTGGCTCACATTCTAGCCGCGCTGTTATAGGACGTGATAAACTGTGGAAATCCAGGTGAGGATCATTTTATGAAGCAGCATTTGATTATCTATCTGTGTCTGATAGTTATACTAGGTGTAAATGCCCCGTCTGTGAGTGCCGGATCAGGTGTAGCGGCTTACCCAGTAGTTCCAGCGATTCGCGGCGCGGTGTACAGCCATGCTTTGCGTCTGGTTCGGGCGGGCAAAAAGCTCGGCAACCGATTGGATGTGTTTTCCAAAATCGGTGACAGCATGACCGCCACGCCCTATTTTCTGTATGCGGTAGGCAATGGCGGCTTGCGTTTGGGAAGTTATTCGAGTTTGCAAACTACCGTCGATTTTTTCACAAAGACACCCGCCCGTACCAACAATTCATTCGCTAACGACAGCGTGGCCGCACATGGTCAATGGTCAACCCGCGAAGTGCTGAATCCTGCCGCCAAATTTGATGGCGCGTGCGAGGCGAATGAGACGCCATTGGACTGCGAACTGCGCCTGACCAAACCAGCAGTGGCGTTGATCCTGTTTGGTGCTAATGATGTGCGCGGTGTGCCGCTGGCCGAATTCAAAGCCAATTTGAATCGAATCGTCACGATCACCGAAGCACATGGCGTGATCCCGGTGCTGAGTACCACGCCCAACCGCCTGGATGATCCCGCCGCCAATATTGAGCCGTACAATCTGGCAATTATCGCAGTCGCGCAGGCACACAGCGATCCGCTCTGGAACTTCTGGCTGGCAATGAGCGGCCTCAAGGAAAGCGGACTTGCCAGCAATGATCATGTTCACCCTAGCATCCCGGATGATCACAACACCGCAATATTTGACCCGGAACACCTGGGTTATGGTGCCAACGTGCGTAATCTGACGGCGCTGCAAGTGCTGGATGCGCTGCGCCGCTCCGTTTTGAAGTAGCGCGACATGCCCCCACGCTATCGCACCTGGATTGGTCTGTGTCTGTTGACGCTGCTGGGTTGTGCGGTCTGGTTCGCCTTCCGCTGGCCGCATGGCAGTTTTTGGTACGATGAAACGGTCAATGCCTATGCCGCCACGCAAAATTGGCCTGATCTGTGGCGTTGGACGACGATTGATTTTCAACTGCCCTTGTATCTGGCGGGGATGAAGCTGTGGGTCACACCTTTCGCCGCTTCATCTGTCGAGGTGGTGGAGTTTGCACTGCGCGCCTCGTCCGTGTTTTTTGCGTTCCTGAGTGTGGCCGGGATGCTGGCGTTAGGTAAGCGCGTGGCCGGGACATTGGGCGGGCTGGCAGCGGCGGCGATCCTGGCTGCACTCCCGGCCTTTGTGTACATCGCTTTTGAAGTGCGTGTCTATGGCTTCACCTTTGCGGCGGCAACCTGGTCTTATGTCTTTTTATGGACGCTGATGACGCGCTATGGCAGCAGCAGCCGTCCGCTTGGCAGACGTTATCAAATCAACCTGGTACTGTATGTGATCACGATTGTGTGTGCGCTGTATGGGCACTACACCGCTTTGTTCATCCTGCCGACGCAAGGGCTGTTCATCGTGGGGCGGGTCTTCTCGAACTGGCGGCGCGGCATCCATTGGCGACGGCCACTCTGGATCGGGTTGAGTGCGGCGGTACTGATCGGGCTGGCTTACGCGCCCTGGCTGCCAATGACGCTGCGAAGCGGTACGTTGACGCATCTGTATTTCGATGGCTCGTTGACGGTTGAACAAGTGCGAAATATTCTGCTCGACTTTCTGACTACCGGGCAGGATACGGTTGCGCCCGCCAATCAATGGGTCACTGAGGCGATTCTGTGGCTGATGGCGCTGTGTGCGATCTTGTGGCTGCTGTTGCGGCGGCGAGTCGGGCCATTTTTGTTTGCGTTGGCGGCGTCGCTCCTGCCCGCCGGGATTTTGACCCTGATCGTTTTACGCCGCGCCAAACTGACTGGACGCTACGCCTGGGGAATGTGGATCGGGATTGTGTTGTTCGGGGCGATTGGCGTGACCGCGCTGCGTTTATCCCGGCGTTGGCGGATCGTTCGCTGGCTGCCTGCTGTCTCGGCGCTGATCGGGCTGACTTCTGCCTTGTGGATTGGCGGCCTCGGCTGGACAGGGCATCGCAGCGATTTTCGGGGCGCGTTTGCCTATCTGCGGCAGCACTGGGCAAATGATGATCTGCTCATCCTGCGCGACGGGACGATCTTTTCCGCCGCTGAATTTTATAACAGCCCCAAACCGTATATTGGCTTGCCGCCTGACCAGATCACCGATGTGACGCATGTGTTGCAGCCCGCCGAAGTGGTGACGGCCTTGCACAACCAGCCCGACATGATCCGGCAGGTATGGATCATGTCCTGGCAAGGCGACGTGATGGATCCGCAGGCAATCAGCGAAGGGTTGCTCGAAACGGTGGGCTCAGCGCACATCGCCGAAAATTTTGGCGATGTGGAATTGAAGCGGTATGAGTTGTACAAACCACTGTCGCTGCTGCGTGCGCCCGACGCCGTGCGCGAAACCGGGACCTTGCTCCCAACCGGTCTGACCCTGCAATCGACAGAACTCTTGATGCCCACCCGCCTTGAACCCGGCCAGACGATCATGATCCATGCCTGGTGGCTGCGCCGCGATGCTGCCGATAACGATACGCGCGTCAGCATCCGTTTGATCGGTGCGGACTCAAAGACGTACTCTCAGAACGATCAACCGCCTGCCGGTTGGCTGTACTGGTCAAATCGCTGGACACCGGGCGAAATCGTGTTGGGACGTTATACGATCATTGTTCCAGAGGGGCTGCCAGCGGGCAAAGCGCGCGTACAATTGGTGTTATACACCGTTGCCAACACATTTTCGCCGCTCACCGTCGAAGTTGGCGAATTGGCGATTAATTGATCAACGTTTGGCGTCGCGCTGAACCAGATTGTTGACCATCTCAATCAAGTCGTTCAAATCGAACGGTTTGGCGATGAACCCATCGATCTGTAATGGGGCAATCGTTTCTGCTGTGTTATGTGAGGCAGTGAGCGCCACAATCGGTACATGCGGTGGCGGTGTTGCTCGGTAGGCGCGCAGAAAGCTCCAACCGTCCATGATCGGCATTCGTAAATCGAGCAGGATGAGCGCCGGAGCGTATTCGGCTAGCATTTTGAGCGCAGCACTGCCATCGGGCGCGGTATGCACATCATAGCCCTCGTCGATCAATGCTACCTTGACAAATTCCTGAATGCTTTCATCGTCTTCAACGATAAGAATGCGCGGGGGCATGATGATATTTTTCCTCGACGTTGGATGCTCAGCAGTATTATAAGCTGTTTTCAGGAATCCATCCAAGCAATTTGACCAATTCGTGCCCGCCGCTTTTTAATGGTAATAGCTGTACCTTATAGTCGCAAAAAAGTTATATAAAGCCGCACTCGTTTGTTTATTTTATGATAATCTTTAGACAGAATGTTGAAGTGCGTTAGATTCGCACTTAATCAACTATACAGGACTGATGCAACCATGGCTTCATCAACTTCTAATTGTGTGCTTATCGTTGACGATGACGACAGTATCCGTTCCTTTGTGAGCATCGCGCTCACCGATGAAGGTTACGATGTGGCGACAGCACCGCATGGAGCTGCCGCCCTGCGCGTGATCGACGAAACACCGCCCGCTTTGATTCTGCTCGATATGCGGATGCCGATCATGGATGGCTGGGGGTTTGCCCAGGCTTACCAACAAACCGTCAAGCCGCACGCGCCAATCGTCGCCATGACCGCCGCACGGGACGCGGCCACCTCTGCTGCCCAAATTAATGCAAATGCTTATCTATCAAAGCCTTTTAGCCTGGAAGATTTGCTGGTGCTGGTCCATCAATTTGTGCCGGGTGTATCCTGACTCAAACATACGGCACGCCTTTTGTTAGGCGGACTCCGCTATCAAGTAGGAGTCCGTCGTTTTATGAACCTGAACAGACCGCGTTCCCCGCAGCCTCCCACACCCGATGACAAAAATGATAAAACGCCCAGGCCGCCGCGTGTTCGGATACCGATATGGCTGCAAGCTGTATTAGCCTTACTGTTATTGCTGTTTTTCCTGATGCGCTTGCCCGGCATTCTGGGTGGCACCAATGTCTCACCGCTTGAGATACCCTACTCCACCTTTCTGACCCAGGTCAACAATAACAACGTGACAACGGTCATCATGCGTGGCAGTGAGATCGATGGCGAATTCGGCAAGGCTATCATCTATCCGGCACCTGATGCGCCCGAAGCAAAAGCCTTTCCGCCGCGCAGTTCAACTCTATTCGTGACAACGCTGCCACCTGTACCCGATAACGGTCTATTGGCGCTGTTAGGCCAGCACAATGTCACCATCATTTCGCAAGACCCGGCCCCGTCACCGCTCTTGAATGCGATCCTGAATTTTGGGCCGCTCATCCTGCTTGGCGCTTTCTTCCTGTATTCGATCAACCGCGCCCGTCAACAGCAGGGGAACCCATTTGGCTTCGGTCAATCGCGCGCTCGTCGTTACAATGAGGAACGTCCGGGCGTCACCTTTGCCGACGTAGCGGGTGAAGATGCCGCCAAAAGCGAACTCTCGGAAATGGTTGACTTTCTGAAAGAGCCGGAAAAATACTTGCGGCTCGGCGCACGTATCCCACGCGGCGTCCTGTTGATCGGCCCGCCCGGTACGGGCAAAACACTGCTGGCGCGTGCCGTTGCCGGGGAAGCGAATGTGCCGTTTTTCTCGATTTCGGCCTCGGAATTTGTCGAAATGTTCGTGGGTGTGGGCGCGTCGCGGGTGCGCGATCTGTTCACGCGGTCAAAGGCGGTTGCGCCGTGCATCGTATTCATTGATGAGATCGATGCGGTAGGCCGTCAGCGCGGCGCTGGTATGGGGGGTGGCAACGACGAACGCGAACAAACGCTCAACCAACTGCTTGTTGAAATGGATGGCTTTGACATTCACGAAACAGTGATCGTCATGGCCGCCACCAACCGCCCGGATGTCCTCGATCCGGCCTTGCTGCGTCCGGGGCGCTTTGATCGGCAGGTGACCGTTGGTTTGCCGGATCGGGCAGGCCGCCAGGATATTCTCAAAATTCACACGCGCGGCATCCCACTTTCACAAGATGTGGATATTCCTAAAGTAGCCGGGTCAACGATTGGCTTTTCCGGCGCAGACCTGGAAAATCTGGCAAACGAAGCCGCCCTGACTGCCGCCCGTAACCGCCATGAGCGGGTGACGATGCGCGATTTTGAAATGGCACTGGATCGGATCATCCTCGGTTCTGAACGTCCACCGCTGATCGATCTGGAGGAACGGCGCGTCGTGGCCTATCACGAAGCGGGGCACGCGCTGGTTGCACTGCTGACGCCCGGCAGCGACCCGGTACTGAAGGTCAGCATCGTGCCGCGTGGCCGTTCGTTGGGAGTGACACAGTTCATGCCCGTCGATGAACGACGGAATTATCCACGCCACGCACTGCAAGCACAACTACTCGTAGCGTTGGGTGGACGCAGCGCCGAAGAAGTGGCGATTGGCGAGATCACTACCGGGGCGGAAAACGACTTACGGCGGGTCACACAGTTAGCACATCATATGGTGGCGCAGTGGGGCATGAGCGACGAATTTGGCCCCATTAATTACGGTGATAATGAATCACAGCCATTTTTGGGCTATTCGCTCTCACAAGGGCGTGAATACAGCGAAGAAACAGCGGCGGCGATTGATCGACAGGTGAAGCGCATTGTTGAAGATGCTCACAACAAAACGGTCACTTTGTTGCGCGAACACCGCCCTCAGTTGGATCGGTTGGCACAGGAACTGCTCGAAAAGGAAGTGATCGATCAGACCTACGTTCAATCTATCCTTGAGATCAAAGGCGAACCAGTTGCTGCCACGAATGAGACGGGCACAATCAGTTAATTGACCTCACCCCCCCAACCCCCTCTCTGTAAACGGAGAGGGGGAGTCAAGCGCAGCGAGGCGGGGCTATTTCGCGCACTTTAAGCCCTGCTCGAACTCCTCAAAAGTGCGCGTGAAAAAGTTTCCTGGCGCGTTGCACGCCTTCGCAAAATACTGATAATCGGTTTGTGCCGGGTAAATGGTGGACAGGATCGCGCCCAAATCCGGGCTGCTGATCGGCGTTGGTGGCAAGCCCAGCCGAATATTCGTGTTGTAGGGCGACTTCAAATTGATCTGCGAACCGACCACGCGCGGCCACCAGTTGCCCGGCTGCCCCAACGCATACTGCACCGTAACGGTTGAGGCGATCCCCTTGTTGGCTGCGATTCGGTTATAGAACACGCTGGCGATCAACTTTTGCTGCTCAGGATAGTATGATTCGCGCTGAACAATCGAGGCCATCACGACTACTTGATACAGGTTCAAGCCGTGCGCGCCCGCATCTGCCCGCATTTGGGCATTCACATTCGCGTCAAATGCCGACAATAATTGATCGCGGAACTGAACGGCAGTTGTCGTATTGTCCAGATTATAGCTGCCCGGAAACAAAAACCCTTCCAACGAAACGCTGGGCGGCTTGCTGCTCAAAAAGCCAAAGGAGGGCAGCGGGGCGCTGGCGCTCACTGTGACCATGAAATCGCGTCCGGTGAACCCAACGGGCGTTTTATCGACAAGTGCCGCAATTTGCTCCAAACGCCAACCCGCTCGCACGGTAATCGAACACGGACATTGTGCAGTACGGCTCAACCCGGCAGGCAGCGATGGCCCCTCTGCGGGGCCGTTATCGATCTTGGGTGCTTTATCGGCCACGCCCGGCGGCAAATAAAGCGACTGACCGACGGACAGCAGTTTTGTTTTGAGGCAGTTGGCGTGCATGATCGCATCGACGGTTAGCGCGCCTTGCGAACCAAGTTGAAAGCCAAACAGTGTATCGCCTTCCTCGACGCTGTACGTGACCCAGCCTTCGGGCGGCGCACAACCAGACGATTGAGCCGTTGCCGCGACAGTATCAGGCAGAGTTGTTGCAGAGAGCGCCGAAGGTGTTGCTGTAATAGGCGGTTGTGTGGGCGGATCCGTTGGAGTCGGTGGTGGGAGTGTCGTGGCGGGAATCATTGTTGGAAGTGGTGTTACAGTAGGAACATCGGTAGGGCGAATCGCAATGCGTGTTGGTGGCGCGGTGGGTTCAACGGGAACAGGCCGCGCACTATCAATCAGCAATATACCGCCGACGATCAGCCATGCCAGCACGCCCAGAATGATCAGCACGAGAGCGGCGGGTTTAACATCCCTCACTCGATTTTCACCTCCATTAGTTCAATGTGATCGCCCACTGCCGCGCCATTAACGCTCAACGGCAAGCGCGAATTATCCGCCCAATTGTACACAAGTACCCAGACGTGATAGACACCCGGCGGCAAATCAACGGGCACCGCCAGCCCGTGATTATCCCGATAATAATCACCCGTTGCCCAACGTGACATCAATCCGAAAGTGCCGAGAGGCGTCCCGGCACGCTGCGCGCCCGGCACTACTGCGCCATTTGGATCGATCAATGAGACGTTGACGCTGTAATCGAAGGGGGCTTTTCCGGCAGGCCAACCATCGAAGCGCCACATCAGCGAAACAGGCAGTACGCCGCCGCGCTTGATCGTGATCGGCGCATCGTAACCCGTCAGAGCCAGCATGTTATCGAAGCGCGCAGCACTCCGAACGGCAGGCCAGGGCGGAATCGAATCGGGCGGGGCACTGGCCGCGCTGAACTCGATTAATCGAGCGGTGTTGGTGGTCAGTGTTTCGCGGATCGGGAAGTAGTGCCGAACCAGATAATGTTCCGTCGCGCGTGTGCGAGACGGATCGGCGGGCGTGAACTCCGTCACGAACCACCAGCGCGGCGCGATCTGTGCCAGTCGGGGCAGCATCATCGACAGGATCGGCGCAGCCAGCTTATCCAGATTGCTTGAGGTGACCTGCGGCGGCGTACCGGGAATCACCACTTCGCCGGGCGCGTCAGGAAGCAGATAAATCGGCGCACTCCCCTTGTAGAAGTTCATAAAGTACGGACGGTAGGCTTCATCATTGAGCAGCACTGCATCATCGGGTTTGGCATCGCGCGCCAACGCATCGATCAGGGCACGCGGGGCAGGATCGCGGCCACCATAACGCGGATCGGCGGAATAGACGTGCAGGCCAATCACCAAAACCATTATCAACAGCGCCGGGGTATAAATTCCAAAGCGGACTGAAACGCCACGAGTCCACTTTAGTGGACTTTGTTGGTTCAGCCTGGGACTTGAGTCCCAGGCACTAACCATCGCCAAAACGATCAACCCGCCACACAACACCGCCACATAGCCAGTCCCGGCGTTGACCTGCCATGCCAAATCCGATGGCACACGTCCCATTTCGTGCGGCACCACCACCGCCGGGATGTACCGCAAATCCCAGGTGCCCGCTTCCCAGCCATAAATGCCCTGTCCGAGTCGCGCACTCTCCGAGGCCAGAAACGCAAAATAGGCGTTCACGGGCGTCAAGACACCGAGCAGTTGAATCATAACGCTCAGGCCAATCAAACCAACCGTAACCCCTTTTGATAGAATCGCCGCGCCTGAAAAAGCATCAATGACAGGTAGCAGTAACAGCGCGAAAAAGGGCGTCACAGGCAGCATGTAACGCGGCCCCCAGCCGAGTCCGCCGTACCAGTTGACGTTTTGCAGGATCGCATAGCCAACCACAAAAACGATCAATGTGGTAAACGGTACGGCGATCTGTCGCCACGCTTTTTGCCGTGCCAGCCGTGCCGCCCCCCAAAACCCTAACAACAGCACCGGTGAAAATGCCCAGATGCTCCGCCCCGGACTGATCAGGTAGCCCGCCAACGCGATGGGCGCAAGTTCGGCCTGCTGCACCGCCCGCGCGATTCGCCCAAATAAATCGTAACGTCCGGCAGCCGTGCCGCGTGAATACAACACGACGCCGATCACCAATACCGCCGTGAGGGTTCCTACAATGAACAGCGCGCGCCGATCTACCCGCCGAATCGCGGATGGAAGCACAATGACGGCAAGTGTGGGCAGCAGCAAGAATCCGGCATCTTTGGCAGCAAATGCCCCGATCAGCATCAAAACCGCCGCGCCTAACCAGATCGGCACAAAATGTCCATTTTGCCAGGAGCGCCGCCAACGTTCCAGGCAATAGGCGCACATCAAGGCCAGCAAGGTAAACAACGGTTCGCGGAAAAACGTCTTGCTGTACGGCCACGCCAGCGTTGCCGCGCCAAACAGCAATGCTCCAATAATCGCTGTGCGCTCACGATAGCCAAGCAGCACGCCATAATAAAACAGTACAACGCCTGTCAGTGCCGTGACGATGATATTCAGCAGCCAGACGGTTTGCATCAGGCCGAAGCCGGGGAGCAGTTCGGCCAACCAGAACAAGGGCGTGGCCGCGAATATCTGCATCGGTTCGGAATCGAGCGATGGGACAGGTGCGCCGTTTGGATAATCGGCGGGCGGGCGGAGCGGATTCGTATATCCTAGCCAGAAATTACCATGCTGCGCGAAGCTGTGAACGCCATCGTACAGAATGCGCTCATCATTGCTGATCTCGTAGCCGCTGTACGTCAGAAAGTAGAGCGCCGCAAGGATCGTGAATAGCGCGGCGGCACAGGTGGATCGTTTCGTCACTAGGGGGCAGACCGTCGCGCGTTGAGCAGTTCACGGTACAGCGATCCGGTTCGTTCGGCCAGCCGTTTCATGTCGTAAATGCTCAAAACGTAGTCGCGCGCGCCTTCCAGATCGTAACCGCTTTTATCCAATGCCCGCAAGATCGCGGCGGCCATCGCGTCGGGATCATCAGGTGGCACGAGCGCGCCATAACCCGGTTCTGGAATCAGATCGGGCACGCCGCCGACTTTTGTGGTCACGACAGGAACACCCGCCGCCATCGCCTCGATCACCGAAATTGGCACGCCTTCATTGCGCGAACTGAGTACCAGCACATCCAGCGCGCGGTACACGGGCAATACATCCGTTGCCCAACCCGCAAATGTGACACAGTGAGTTAAACCCAACAATTCGGTCAAGGCGGTCAGCTCCGCGCGCCGTTCACCATCGCCAACCAGCACAAAATGAACATCCGGCCTCTGATCGTGGACACGCGCCGCCGCCTGTAAAAACAAATCGTGGTTCTTGATCGGGACTAATCGCCCGACGATCCCAACCAGCGGCACATCAACCGGGATAGCGTGCTGAGTGCGAAAGTTATCCTCAGCCGCCATTTTCACTTTCGTTAGCGGCGCTAAATCCAGTCCAACTTCAATCACGCTGATGTGAGCGGGCGCGCAAATATGGTACTGCTCCGTCAACTGGCGTTTGAGTTCGGCACTCGGCGCAATGATCCGATCTGCAAGGCGCGCGCATACTCGTTCCAGCCAGATAAAAAACTGTGTCTTGCGAGGGCTGAAATAGCCGCTGAACACATGACCATGAAATGTATGGATGACCACCGGCACCCCGGCTAAGCGCGCCGCTACTCGTCCCACAAATCCAGCCTTGGCGGTGTTGGTATGTACCACATCCGGGCGTTCGCGGCGGAACAATCGCCACAACAGATACAACGTTCGCAGATCGCCCCGCAGTGACAGTTCGCGGCCTAATTCCTTGATCACTGTGACCGGGACGCCTTTTTCGGCGGCGACGTAACCCATATCGGCTTCATTCGGGCTGACCACGCCGCATATGATCTGGCTCTCAAAATCGGGCGGGGCCAGATGTGAAGCCAATAACATGACATGCAGCGCCGCGCCCCCAACATTCAGTCGCGCGATGATATGCAAAACGCGGATCGGGCGGGCGGTCATGCAATGATCATTCAGTCGCGCACATCCGCATAGAATTGCAGCGTGCGATCAATCATCTGTTCGGCGCTGAATTCAGTTTCGGCACGGCGGCGACCTGCTTCACCCAACAAATGTGCCTGAGCCGGATACATACAAATGTCGATCATCGCCTGAGCAAGCCCCTGAATATCACCGGGTGGGATCAACTTGCCCGTTTCGCCGTCAAGAATGATCTCTGGCAGCGCGCTGATGCGACTGGCGATTACCGGGACTTTGGCGGCCATCGCCTCCAGCACAACCAGCCCGAAGCCTTCCCAGCGGGACGGCACGATCAGCGCATCGAAGGCGGCCATTAGCGCATGAGCATCCTCACGCCAACCCAAAAAGTGAATGCGATGACTCAACCCATAGCCGTCCGCCTGGGCTTGCAGCGATTGACGCAATGGGCCGTCCCCGATAATCACGTAATGTGCGTCGGCCATTTGCCGCGAGACCTGCCAGAAGGCGCGCAGCGCATCGCTGACGCCTTTTTGTTCGACCAGACGGCATACCGAACCGAGGACGGGCGCTTGATCGGGCAAGCCAAGTTCCTGACGAGTGACAGCACGCGCACCCTCACCGACACGACTCCGACTTAGATCGATGCCATAGCGGATCGTCGTGACATGATTGGCGGGTGCGCCTTCGACCTTGATCTGAAAGGCGCGGATCGCTTCACTGATCGCAATGCCCTTATCGACACGCCGCCACAACCAACGCTGCATCAGCCGGATCAACAAACGCCGCCGAAACGGATCGTCATTGTGTCCGGTCATAAACACATGCTTGATCCCGGCGCGACGGGCGGCCAGAACACCATGCAAATCGGCGTGAATCAGATGGGTGTGTACCGCGTCAAGGCCGGATTTGCGAAACCACTGTGTTAACTGGTTATAGAGGTTAAAGTCCAGATTGCCGCGAATGGGTAACTGCTGCACGGCCACGCCTGCCGCTGCCATTTGCGCTGCGTACTCGTCTATGGAGTGTTCGGGCGTGGTCAGGATGATCAACTGAGTATCCAGACCACGCGCCTTGAGGCCGGGCAGCAGCGTTAGCAGGTGATTTTCCATACCCGCTACGCCCGTCATTTTGGCGACGTGCAAAACGCTGCGGATTGGCATCCTGATCAGGCCTTTGTTGTGATAAGTTGTTGGTTGCGATGATAATGCCAGCGTGAAAACTCCAGGATCAGGAATGCACCTGCCGCGATGATGGCCGCGCCTGTGCCGATAATGTGCGCTTCGGGGACTGTTGCCTGACTGATCATCAGGGCGGCGATCCCCAGAATGGCGCAGGCCGCGTACATATGCAGCACCGCCAAACGATGGCTCAAACCCATAAACATCAGCCGATGTGAGGTGTGATCCTTGCCGCCCTGAACTGGCGAACGGCCTTCACGCAAGCGGGTGAACACCACCAGCGACGTATCGAAGATCGGCAAGCCAAGTACCAGCAGCGGGATCATCCAACTGATTTCGCGCGGTTGCAGTGCAAAGCGCAGTTTGATGCCCAACACAGCCAGCACGAAACCGAGTACCAGCGCGCCCATATCGCCCATAAAGGTTGTGGCCGGATTGAAGTTGTAGATCAGGAAGCCAATCGCGGAGCCGCATAAGGCCGCCGCTAACGTCGAAACGAGTTCCTGACCTTGTGAGGCTGCCAACAAAAAGATGAAGCCCGCCACAATCGCGCTGATCCCGGCGGCCAAACCATCCATGTTATCCAGAAAGTTGATGGCGTTGATGATGCCGACGATCCAAAAGACCGTTAGCAGGCCATCGATCAATGGCACATCAAACAAATCAATGCGAATACCTGCCGCCAGCGCCACGCCCGCCGCGATGAACTGTGCCGGGAACTTCGTCCAGGGGGACAAACCGATTCGATCATCGACTGCGCCAACGAAAGCCATCCAGGTTGCGCCCGCCAGAATCGCGCCCAACTCGACGACATGCTGCGGCCAATTGCGGAAAAGCAGAAGCGCCACCAAAAACGCGCCATAAATGGCTAATCCGCCGAGCAGAGGAGTTGGAGCAACGTGAACTTTGCGGGCGCTGGGTTGATCGAGAAAGCCCACCCGCCGCGCGATCTGGCGAGTGAGCGGAGTCAGGCCGAGTGAGACGGCAAAGCCCACAAAAATAACGGGCAGCAAATCGGACATGACCATCGGTGCGACAACCTTTGCGTTAACGAATTGGCACATTATAACGTGCCGAACGGTGTTTGCATTTTACTGAACCATTGCCCCAGCGCGAATACTTCAAAGCAGGCTGTTAGTGACGGTGTTTCACCTGCAAAGAGAGTGTTTGAAAAGCGCAGGGAGGGGGAGTAAAATTGGGGGCAATAATAAATCGCTTAGCGGAGGGGCGAGTTATCCAAGTGACTTGAGTGAGGGCGAATGGCAACGGGTGGCGTCGTTCATCCCCAAAGCGAAAGCGGGCGGACGGCCACGCGCAGTGGTGATGCG
>JBBSEU010000024.1:0-31340 GCA_038239365.1 Aggregatilineales bacterium | reverse complement strand
GGCGCAAGGATCAGCAGCAAGGCCGAAGGCACTTTACGAAGTACCTGCGCGAACGCATTCAGCAGCAGCACGCCGCCCTTTTCGTTACTGAGTCGTCCGGCAAACAGGATGATCGGGCGCTGCTCAAATTTCGCGCAGTACGCCTCTACTGCTGCCTGTGGGATCGCGTACAGGCTCGGATCAACGCCGTTATAGACTACCTGAAAGTCTGTCAACCCATTGGCCGCCAGCGCCTTTCGATGTGTCTCACTCACACAGATACGGCGCGCGGTATCATTCGTCAGGATGTGGCGAATGATCGCATTGCGAAACGGGTTGTACCGTGATCGCATCTGACGCAGATTGTAGGCGCGCGGCAAACGATAATCAGGCGTTGTTGGCAGATCGTGCCGTGTCGGATCGATAAAATGCGTCAGTTTGCTATAGGCGACGATCATCATATCGTGTGCTGTGAACACCACCGGGATACCTAGTTGGCGGGCAACTCGCAGACTGGCATACGATAGATCGTGGTGAACGTTATGCACATTGATCACGTCCGGGCGCAATCGTTCTAACAGCGTTCGGAGTGGGCGAATCGTTTGCGGATTATACAGGTTCAGCCAGTTCAGCCAGCGATCCCGGATATGACTGTGCAGGTGATACGTTGGGATGCCGTCGCGTGTTTGTTCACAGGGGCTGCTATTCGTAGCCGCAATCACATGCAGATCGTGCCCGGCGTCACGCAACCCGACGGCCAACGACCAGGCCACCCGCCCCGCCCCGCCCACGTTTTCGGGCGGGATGCGATCACTCAGGATTGCGATCTTCACGTTAAATTCTCTTGATAAGCGGCTATCACGCGCGCCGCCACTTTCGTCCAGGTGTGATCATCGGCAAACGTGCGCCCCGCTGCACCCATGCGCGCCCGCCGTTCAGGATCGCGCAGCAGATCGATTACTGCTTCGGCCAACGCTGTTGGATCGTTTTGCGGAATGAGCAGCCCCGTTTCGCCGTCACGAATAGCGTCTTCTGCGCCACAATCGCGCGTGCCGATCACGGGCAACCCCGCCGCGCTTGCTTCCAGATAGACTAAACCAAAGCCTTCAAATTTGCCGCCAACATTCAGTGCGGGCAAAGCAAAAACATCCGCCTGATGATACCAGCCTAATAGCGTTTCATCCGACACACGTCCCAAAAACTGCACAACGTCGGTCAACCCATCTGCCACAAGCTGCGCCTTGAGCGAGTGAACATACGCCGTATCGCTGGTATCGCCGATGAAGATCGCCCGAGCGTTCGGGACGGCAGCACGAACGGCTTTCATCGCCTGCGCCAGAATGTGAAAACCCTTGCGCGCCTTCACCTGACCGACACACAGAACTGTTGGCGCATATTTTTCAGGTGACGGTAAATCACTCCGATAACGTGCCACATCAACCCCATTCAAAATCCTGTATGTCGATGCGCGCGACAAAACCGCCCTGACCTGACGTTCGGTGTAGCTGCTCACACATAATATCGTTGCCCGTTGATAGGCACGCCGATACAGACTGCCAACACCGCGTCGTCCGGCACTGAACGGTACATACGTGCCATGTGCCGTGACGAACAACGGTTTGTTGATTCCGATGGTGGACAGGATGTACGGCTCAGCGAAAACATGCACGAGATCACTATTCGCGGCCAAACGACGCACGGCAGGCGCACAGGCCATAAGCCGCAAACTGTTGAAGCGCGCCGGATGCGTAACCGATGGCAAAATGCAATGATAAGCCGTGAGCGGCAAACCTGGATCAGTCGGGGCATCACGGCTGGTGATCAACGTGATGTGTGCGCCCGACGCGGACAATCCTGACACCAAATCGCGGGTATAGCGTCCCCAACCATGAGTCGGGACGGGCGGTGCAGAAAGAATCGTCAGCCGCATTTCAGGCATTAATGATTGCCTGCAAAATGTTCGCGGCGCGACGTGACCACTGATATTCGTGCACATCCGCTTGTGCCTGTGCCGCCAGTCGTTCACACAGCGCGGGATCGGCTTTGAGGCGGCGCAACCCATCCGCCATTGAAGCCGCATCACCCGGCTTTGTCAGCAGTGCCGAATGATCGTCCTGCACGACTTCAACGACACTCGGTAGATCAGTCACGAGCAATGCCCGCCGCGCCGCCATATATTCAAACAATTTGAGGGACGATGTGTAATAGGCGAAATGATCTGTCCAGGGCAATGGCATCGCCAGCACATCGCACGCACTGAGATAGATCGGCACGCGATCTGCTGCCACCGCCCCAGCATAAATGAATCGTTGAGCATCGAGTCCTGATGCTGTCCACTGGTCGCGCAATTGCATGGCCTCTGGATCGGGGCCGCCTACCAAACATAAGCTGATCGGTTCTGGCGCTAATAAGCAGATCGCTTCGATCAGTGTATTAATGCCTTTGGACATGCCCATTGTGTGCAAGCGCCCGACATAGCCAACGATGAACGAGTCGGCGGGTAGCTCAAGTTCGCGCCGGGCGTCGATTTGTGTGGGCAGATGATCAAAGCGTGCCGCCCGGATACCGTCATGCGCGATCAGGCTATGCCGTGCGCCGCGTTCACGCAAGCGTTCGGCCAAAGTGCCCGTAATCGCTACCACCGTACCGACACGTCGCACACACAAACTTTGAAGGCGCTTCCCGATTCTCGATTGAACCAGTTGATGCGCCTCGTAGCATAAGGCGCGACGCGGTTTGAAAAAACTGAGTGCAAGCAAGGTGAGAGGATCGCGGCTGTAGTACACATCGGCCTGTTGAAAGATCAGGCTCACGCACAACATAGCGAGATAGCTCAAACTCTGAATCGCAAAAGCGAGTCGTTCGGCGCGGCCATGCAGCAGCCCGTAAATGTCCAGGCACGCGATCCGCCGAATCGTGAAGACGCGCTCGACACCATAAAACACCCAAATATCCCGAACTGCATTCATCTGCGGAGTATTCACGCGCCGCGCCACGTACAACGTTACATCAACGGATTCGTTGTCTAAGCGGGTCTGGGCAAACGCTTCGCACATCTGCGTGATTTGCAAACCATGTGCTTTTTCCGTCGGCAGGCGGATATTCGCCAGATAGGCCAGTTTCATCGCAATTTGGCAGTTTTGGTCAGGGCATTGATCGTTTGGTCAACCAGTGTTCGCCACTCAAACCGATCTAAGCCGTGCTGAACGTTCGCGCTCAACTGAGCATGAACGCCCGACGCAAACGCCCGCCGAATTGCGTCAATCAGCGCGTTCAGATTCGGATGCGGCACCAGCAAGCCATTCACATGATCACTGACAACTTCCGGGTTGCCGCCACGCGCACTGGCGATGACGGGCGTCCCGGCATACAACGACTCAAGGATGGTGTGTGACAAGCCTTCGTAGCCGGAATACAGCGCAAAGTAATCCACTGCACGCATATACAACGCCAGCCGTTCATGCGGCACTTTGCCCAAAAACTGCACGCGCCCCGATAGATTGAGCCGTTCGGTTTGTGCTTGCAAAGCGGCCAGCATGGGGCCTTCTCCGGCCACTAACAACTTCACATCCGGGATCGCGGCCAGTGCATCGATCAACATATCGACGCCTTTCCAGGCCGTGAGTCGCGCCGACGTGAGCAGGATCGATTGCTGCGGATCGAGTCCAAGCGCCGCACGTGCCTCATTGCGGCTGAGTGTTGGCGCGTACTGATCGACTTCCAGCGCGTTATAGATGACCTGCACTCGTTCGACGGGCACTCCCCAACCGATGATCATCTTTTGCAAATACTGACTCGGCACGATCACATGCTGTACACGGCGCGCTTCACGGGCGCGGCTGGCCTTGAGCCATTCGACAAGCGGACTGTAACGACGGTGTTGGAAAGCGTCGATGTCTTCATCAGGCGCGATCCAACCACGATTGACGGCGCGTTCCCAGGCGTGATCGCCCACGATTTTGAGGACGCGCGGCAAACGGCTGTCGCCCGCACGCGGCAGCCCTAAGTTGTTGATATAGACCAGATCGCACCGTTTGCGTTCAGCATTATAAGCCATCTGGTACTCATACCGCCGTTTGAGCAGCGATTGGTTGAGCGAAACGCGCCTCAGCGGGTATGGATAACCACTTGTTTCAGCATCGCCATAGGTTAGCACTCGAACGTCGTGGTCGCGTGCTTGCAGTTCGGGCAGCAGCCGATACAGGTAAGTCGCCGGGCCGCCGCTGTCCGGGTGAAAGATGCCGCTGGCGATGAAGATACGCACGTCTACTGCATCTACAATTTGACGATTCGGTTGCGGCTGCTCCCCCGAACGTTAACCGTTGCGTTGCGGGTATCGATCAGCAGTGGACTGTTTTTCACAATCCATGACCAATCGTACGCGGTGTGATCGGTGACAATCACCACGCAATCAGCCGCGTTGAGCCATTCCTCGGTCAGTTCGACACGCGCTTGGGTACGGCCATTTTCCAGCCGAATCGAGGGGATATGCGGATCGTGAAAGGTGACGTGTGCGCCGCGATCTTCCAGCAGTTGAATCACATCCAGCGCCGGGCTTTCGCGCACATCGTCCACATCGCGCTTGTAGGCTACGCCCAATACCGCTATCTTCGAACCGCGCACTGCCTTCGTATCGTCGTTCAAGGCTTCGGTGACAAGTTCGATCACATGCAGCGGCATCGACGTATTGATTTCACTGGCAAGTTCGATGAAACGCGCGGTGTAGTTCAGCGTTTTGAGCTTCCAACTCAGGTACAGTGGATCGAGTGGGATACAGTGACCGCCCAAACCGGGACCCGGGTAAAACGGCATGAAGCCAAACGGTTTGCTGGACGCGGCGCGGATCACTTCCCATACGTCGATGTTCAGCCGATCACACATCAGCGCCATTTCGTTGACGAGGCCGATGTTCACTGCGCGGAAAGTATTTTCGAGCAGCTTAACCATTTCCGCTGTTGATGTTGAGGAGACCGGGACGACCTGCTGCACAATTGCGCCGTAGTACACACAGCTTACTTCCTGGCACGCCTCAGTCACACCGCCGATCACTTTGGGGGTGTTTCGCACGCCGTACTTTTTGTTGGCCGGATCGATCCGTTCGGGGGAGAAGGCGACGAAAATATCTTCACCAATGGTCAGGCCTTTGTTGACCAGACGCGGGATCAGGATTTCCTCAGTCGTGCCTGGATAGGTGGTGCTTTCCAGGATGATCAACATGCCCGGATGCGCCACATCGGTGATCGAATTTGAGGCGCTGATCACATACGACATATCCGGGTCTTTGGTCTTGGTGAGCGGCGTCGGCACACAAATACTGATCGCATCGGCTGCGCTCATCTCCGCATAATCCGCCGTTGCCCGCAGCTTACCTGATGCAACCAGCGGTGCAAGCTGCGCCGTTGGAATATCAGGAATATAGCTGCTGCCGTTGTTCAGATGGGTGACTTTGTTGGTGTCCAGGTCAAGGCCGATGACGTTGTAGCCTTCCTCGGCGAAAGCGACAGCCAATGGCAGTCCGACATAGCCCAACCCGATAATGCCAATGGTTGCGGTACGTTCACCGAGCCGCTGTAGGAGTTGTTCTTTGTACATAATAGGATGATTGCCCCTTGATTTATCGGGGCATAATTATAGCGGAGTTCGCCTCACTCACCAACCCCCGCTCCGCTTACAATTTATATACGGTTGTCGAAACTCAAAAACATCAATGAGATTACAACCCGCTCAGTGCCAGTTCTTCCTTGAAAGCTCGCAGCCCGTCCAGTACATTAAAGGCGGTACGATTCAGTTTTTCGGAAGTCTTTTTGGTATCCATCCGTCCCTGGTAAGGCGTGCGAATCCGATATTTGTCTAATTCCTCAATCGCTGCCGAATCGGGTTCCGTTTCGCTGATCAGGCTGCCATCCAGGCCGAACACATCCGCGACGGCGTGCGCCACATCGACCCGACGCATGGCTTCGCTCC
Organism: Aggregatilineales bacterium; assembly: GCA_038239365.1. Classification (GTDB taxonomy): domain Bacteria; phylum Chloroflexota; class Anaerolineae; order Aggregatilineales; family UBA2796; genus JBBRMW01. The sequence continues at coordinate 25,397 of JBBSEU010000024.1, read as the reverse complement.
CGCAGCAGTGGAAAATGCCGTTCAGCCTGGTTTCGGCAAGGCGCAGCACCATATCCGAACAATCCGAGGCCAGTGACGGATTACCCGCATCATTCACGTAGCCCGGCTTCACCCAGATGTTTACCGCTTCTTTGGCGCGCAGTTGTGCCAGAACCGCGTTGACCAGATCGCCATAACCCATGTTGTATTGCCAGCGAGTGGCCGCCGGGATCGCCCAATTGACGCCATAAACGCCCGCGATACGTGCCACCGCGCCGTTGATCGCCATTGTGTTGATGAGCGTTTCGCCCACCACTTTGAGGATCCCGTAGTAGTTGACCGGGCAGGGTGGCGTGTCTTCGGTAGCGGGCTGCGCGTCGTAGCCATCAAATACCCAATCCGACGAAATGAAGATCACGCGCGCACCTGCTTTGTTCGCACCTTCAATCACGTTGCGGGTAGCGTCAACCATCATACTCCACGCCAATTGATGATCGCGCATCATAGCGGGCAGATCAAGCAAAGCGGCACTGTGAATGACCACATCGGGCGCGGCCTTGCCAATCGAACTGATCACGGCGTCTTTGTCGCGTAAATCGAGTTCATCCAGCGTGTAATCAATCGGCGTGGTAGGGCGCGGGCCATACAGCGACGAGACAACTTGGGCATTGTACTTTTCACGCGCGACTTTGATCAGGTTGCTGCCAACCAGCCCTGTTCCCCCGGTGATATAAACTTTCATATTAGCAAAAACCCCCTAAAGTCCTAACTGCTGCAAATATTCGCGGTTGTGCCGCGCACTGTCTAACGGCGAATCCATCTGACCCGGCAAAATGTCTTGTTCAACGACGCCCCAACCTTCGTAACCGCGCGATTTCATCCACAAGATGACCGCGGGAAAATCGACACTGCCCTTGCCAAGTTCAGGAAAGATACCTGCTGCGACAGCCTGCATATAGTTCAACCCATCGCGGCGGACTCGTTCCAAAATGTTCGGATCGCAGTCTTTGAAGTGCAGATGATTAATCCGTTCGCCAAATTGCTGCGCCGCTGCTGTGGGATCGCCGCCGCCGAACGCATAATGCCCGGTATCAAAGCACAACCCGACTCGTTCCGGATCCGTCATATCGAGCAGCCGCTTCACCTCGTCGGGCGTTTCGATCCAGCCCGCACAGTGATGATGAAAGGCAACAGCCAGCCCGCATTCATCCATCACGCGCTGCGCCACACGGTTAACACCTGCGCTGAATGTTTGCCAGCCATCAGCGTTCAAGCCATCAGCGGGCGTGATGCTCCCCGCCTTTGCGGTGCGTAACGGGTCTGAGCCGTTATCATCGGCCAGGACGATGATCTTGCAGCCAAGTGCGGCCAGCAGGTTTCCGGTTCGCAGCGCCACGCCTTCACCCTCCTCATGCGCGTTCTTATCGGCAAAACGCACGGGCACGAAAGCCGAAAGCAATTTGAGGCCGCGCGCGTCAAGTTCGGCACGCAAGGTTTCGGCGTCCGTTGGCAAATAGCCCCAGGGACCCAATTCAGTTCCGGTATAACCCGCTGCTTTGATCTCATCTAAAACAGTCTGATAGGTATAACGTGGCGTTATGCCCGTAAATTCAAAGATGCCCCACGAGACCGGGGCGCTTGCGATGTGAATAGCCATTTTCAGGTAAGTTGCTCCTTATCCAGGTTGACAACGGGTACGCGCGGGTCTTTCTCTGTCCAGGTTTCTTTGACCCAGGCATGATCGGGATCGTCCATGTTTGCCAACGATTGCGCTGAACCCGCCAGAAAGTTTAAGTAATAGGTGGTATAGCCGGGTGCGCTCGTAACCGGGTGATAGCCTTCGGGCACCAGCACCGCATCATCCGATTGCGCCATCAGCAGCGCATCGATCCGATGATCAGAGGTATAAACGCGCTGCACTGCATAACCGGTTGGTTTATCGATCTTGTAATAGTAAATCTCTTCCAGGTCAGCTTCAAGAAGGCTGCCATTATCGGCAGTACGGTGAACATCATGTTTGTGTGGCGGATAGGACGACCAGTTGCCGGACGGTGTATAAACTTCAACCACGACCAGCCGCTGACAGGGGGCACCGGGCGGCAGGATGCTGACGATCTGGCGGGTAGCATTGCCGCCACCACGAATTTCAAATGGGCAATCGGCAGGCGTGATCAAGCGTGCCGCATGATCTTCCTCAGCCGGACACCAGCCCGCCGCGATCTCCACTGACTCACTTTGGGCAATCAGTGTGAAGGTGGTATGGGGCGGCAGGTAAACCGCATAGGGCAGCCCGTCGAAGACGTTTTTTCGCCGCCCGATGCTTTCCCAGCTGCCGCGACTCGACTTGACCGAACATAGGCCGCCCTGGATAACGATTGCCATTTCGCTGCTGCCGGTTTCGGACTGCCACTCCGCGTTTAAGGGCAGCCGCCGCGACTCCATGCTCAGGTATTCCCAACCGGCAAGCTGCGGTGTGACGCGCGTGATCAGCGTTGCATCATTGATATTGGGTTGGGGATGGATGATCAGGTTTGAAGTGTTGTAGTCCATACTCGATTAAACCTGCACGAACTGTGCAGCATCCAGCACGAACAACGTTACGGCATGGCTTTTATCGGCGCGCGGCGTGGGTGAAACCGCCCCCCGAATTGTTGCCATGACACCCTGTACCTGTGCCGGTTCGACACCGATCACTAATGTTGTGCTGCCCCGCCGCAAGAAGCCGCCAACGCTGCTGATCTGCGTAACTGGATAATTCTTATCAACCAATGCCCGCGAAACCGCATCGACCGCATCCGACATAACAATCGCCAAAATCAGTTTCATGCCAATTTTTCTCCCTCTGGTTGATAAACCAACGGATGTACTATAGCATCAACTCGATTTTTGGCACAAAATAGCCCTATCTCGATTCAGCCGATAAACAGGAGTATGGTATGAGCCAGATGCTTATGCTTTCCGATGATCTCTACAATGAGTTAGCAGCGATGACGCGCCAACATGGTTTGAAAAATATTGAACAGCTTATTCAATTATGGAAATCGCGTGAAGCTGATCTGTCCCATCGACAGGAAATCGTCCGCGAAATCGAGTCCGTGCGACAACAACTTTTTGACAAATACGGTGAATCACCCGACAGCACTGATCTAATCCGCGATGATCGAATGCGCTAAGCATGAGCAAGTTGGTTGTTGATAGCAGTGTAGCCGTCAAATCGTTTGTGACAGAGCCTTATTCTAGGGAAGCAATTCGTATCCTTACGGAATATCAAGCTGGTACTATTGAACTGCTAGCGCCTGACCTTATCAATGCCGAGGTTGGCAGTATTGCGTGGAAGAAACATATTAATCAGGGTTTTGCGCCTGCCGATGCTCAATTGATTGTTGATAACTTTCAGAAGTTAGCGTGGACGTTTATACCAAATTCTGTTCTCCTGTCGGATGCCTACAGGATTGCAACGACGCATAGGCGCACAGTTTACGATTCGCTTTACATTGCCCTCAGTGTACGCGAACGATGTCAGTTTGTTACCGCTGATGAGAAGCTGGTAAATGCAGTAAATACAACCTATTCCAGCGTCATTTGGATAGCAAATTGGCCTTAATTTCACTTCGTTTTAGGCATCAAATCAAACAAAAGGAGTACAGCAAATTAGAACACAAGTTCTTGACAATGACAAACAAGCGTTCTATAATCTGGGTAAGAAAAGGGGAAATCGAAATATGGAATAACACACTCCTTGTAGCGTCATCCAAATACACGTAATAAAGGAGTAAGGTGTGATTCAGGAGTATATCGAAATACGCGGCGCACGCGAAAACAACCTCAAAGATGTGTCATTACGCATCCCGAAGCGCAAGATCACGATCTTCACGGGCGTATCCGGTTCTGGTAAATCTTCGATTGTCTTTGATACGGTGGCCGCCGAAGCCCGTCGTCAGCTAAACGAAACCTTCAGCACCTTCATTCGCAATTTTCTGCCACGTTATGCACAACCCGACGTTGACGCCATCGAAAACCTGAGTATGGCGATTGTCGTTGATCAAAAACGCCTGGGCGGTGGTTCGCACTCGACGGTAGGCACCATCACCGACATTTACTCTGTACTACGATTGTTATTTTCGCGCATTGGTCAGCCATTTGTAGGCAGTGCTATCGCCTTTTCATTTAATGACCCGCGCGGCATGTGCCCAGAATGTAACGGTATTGGTCGCAAGATAGGTGTGGATTTGGAAGCCTTTCTGAACACATCCAAGTCGCTGAACGAAGGCGCTATTCTGTTCCCGGAGTATGCTGTAAACTCCTGGTCATGGGCAATCTGCACCCAGTCCGGCTTGTTCGATAACGACAAAAAGCTGGTTGATTACACTGATAAAGAAATGGAACTTCTGCTCCATAGCGAACCCTTCAAGGTTAAATCGGATGTTGCCGGTAAACCCATCAACTTCACCTTCGAGGGGATCATTGACAAGTTCAGCCACAAATACATCACGCGCGATGTAAAAACCATGTCGGAACGTACCCAGAATGCCGTAGCGCCCTACATGACCTTTGGGCCGTGTACGCTCTGCAAGGGTACACGCCTGAGTCAGGCGGCGCTGAGTGCCAGAATTGACGGATACAACATTGCTGAACTATCCGCGATGGAGGTCGACGATCTGATCGGGGTCATCAGGGCGATCAAAGACCCGGTGGCAGCACCCATTGTCGCAGCGTTGACTGAGCAGTTGCAATACCTGATTGACATTGGTCTCGAATACCTGAGCCTCAACCGCGAAACCGATACCTTGTCCGGCGGCGAGTCGCAGCGCATCAAAATGGTCAAGCACCTGGGCAGCAGCCTGGTGGATGTGATGTATGTCTTTGATGAGCCAAGCATCGGCCTGCATCCACGCGATATTCACCGCTTGAATGAACTATTGCAAAAGCTGCGCGATAAGGGTAACACCGTCATTGTGGTTGAACATGACCCGGATGTTATCAAGGTGGCGGATCATATTGTTGATGTTGGCCCGCACGCGGGCAGTCGCGGCGGTAACATTGTTTATGAAGGCAGCTTTGATGATCTGCTCCACGCCGATACCCTGACTGGCAAACATCTAAAGCAGTCGATGCCGCTCAAAGTGCAGGTTCGCCCGGCGAAGGGCAAGCTAGCCATCACCAACGCCAAACTGAACAATTTGCAGAATGTCAGCGTCGATATTCCCGTCGGCGTACTGACTGTCGTGACGGGCGTCGCGGGTTCGGGCAAAAGCTCACTCATCAACCAGACCTTTCTACGCCAGCACCCCGACTCGATTGTGATTGATCAGTCAGCGGTAGGCACTTCCAGCCGCTCCAATCCAGCCACCTATACGGGTATCATGGACGATGTTCGCAAAGCCTTCGCAACTGCCAACAAGGTTAGCCCATCCCTGTTTAGCTTCAACTCCAAAGGCGCTTGCGAAAACTGTCAGGGGTTAGGGGTCATCTATACCGATCTGGCCTATTTAGATGAAGTCAAAACCCCTTGCGAAGTTTGTGGCGGTAAGCGTTTCAAGGATGAAGTGCTGGCCTACAAGCTGAACGGTAAATCGATCAGCGATGTGCTGAGCATGTCGGTTCAGCAGGCGCTTGAATTCTTCACGATCAAGGAGATTGTCCGCAAGCTGCAAGCCCTGAGCGATGTCGGCTTAAATTACCTGACGCTCGGTCAGCCGCTTAGCACACTATCCGGCGGTGAGTGCCAGCGCATTAAACTTGCCAGCGAACTGCACAAAAAAGGCAGTATCTATGTCATGGACGAGCCAACCACCGGACTGCATATGTCCGACATTAGTCACCTGCTCACCATTATGAATCGGTTGGTTGACACGGGTAACACGGTCATTGTCATTGAACACAATCTGGATGTGATCAAAAACGCCGACTGGATCATCGACATGGGGCCGGAAGGTGGCAACAAAGGTGGCAAAGTCATGTTCGAGGGAACACCAACGCAGTTACTCAGTGCAAAGCAATCGCTCACGAGCACATACCTGCAACCATAAACGCCGCCGGATGTAACGAGTCAATCAAGGAGGGGCACGGCCAACACCGCGCCCCTTTTGAACTGACTACACAGGTAGCGCCGTTAATCGCTCCTGAAGCGCATCACGAGTCTGGGTCAGTTCGGCCAGTTTGGTGCGTTCGCGCGCCACGACTTCCGGCTTGGCACGCGCGATAAACCCCTCATTGCCGAGCATCTTCTCCGATTTTTCGATTTGCGCGGCCACGTTCGCCAGCTCTTTGTTCAGGCGTTCGCGCTCCGCTGCAAAATCGACCATGCCCGCCAACGGTAGATAGAGCGTCACATCGCCGGATACGATGGCCGCCGATTGTTCGGGTGTCCCGCCTTCCAACCGTGCGATCTTCTCGACATTACACAGCCGCGCAAACACATTGGCATTCGCTTCCAGCAGATCGAACGCGCCAAACGCCATCGCCGTGATGCGCTTGCCCGGTTCAACGCCGTACTCACTGCGAATATTCCGCACTTTCACGATCAGGTCTTTGATCGTGTTCATATCCGCTTCGGCTTTGTCGTCGCTGTACCAGGCTGTCGGCCACTGACTGATGATCAATGGCTTGCGTTCGCCGGGCAGATGACGCCAGATTTCCTCGGTCACGAACGGCATGTACGGGTGTAGCAGCTTAAGACTCGTTTCGAGCGTGTGGAGCAAAATGCCGCGCGTGATCTGCTTCTGATGTTCATCCGTGCTGTACAGAGCGTTCTTGCTGATCTCCACGTACCAATCGGCAAATTCATCCCACACGAAGGACTGGATTTGCCAACCCGCCTCACCATATTGATGATTATCAAACAGGCGCTGCACCGTCGCCACCAGTCCGTTCACACGACTGAGTATCCAGCGATCTGGCGTGCTTAAGCCTTTCGGATCGGGTTTTTCAGTTGGCGGGTTATCGCCCAGGTTGCTGGTCACGAACTTGGCGATCTGCCACAGCTTGTTACCGAAGTTGCGGCTGTACTCGACACGGCTTTCGGCAAGGTTCTGATCGTTGCCTGGCGTGCCGCCCGTCAACAGCGTGAAGCGCAGCGCATCCGTGCCGTACTTATCCATCGTGATCAGCGGATCGATCACATTGCCTTTGCTCTTGCTCATCTTGTTACCGTTTTCATCGCGCACCAGGCCATGCAGGTACACAGTATGGAACGGGATTTCATCGGTGAACCACAAGCCCATCATAATCATGCGTGCCACCCAGAAGAACAGGATGTCGTAGCCTGTTTCCAGCACGTCGGTTGGATAGTAGCGCGCCAAATCGGGCGTTTGTTGCGGCCAACCCAGTGTGCTGAACGGCCATAACCCGCTGCTGAACCACGTATCCAGCACATCCGGGTCTTGGGTCAGGTGGCGGCTGCCACACGTCGCGCACTTGACCGGGCCGCCGCGCTCCACCGTGATATGACCATTTTCGCAGTAGAAGGCCGGGATACGATGCCCCCACCACAACTGGCGGCTGATGCACCAATCCTTGATGTTTTCGAGCCAGTTGAAGTACACCTTCTCGAATCGCTCCGGCACGATCTTGATCTGACCGCTGCGAACGGCCTCAATTGCCTTTGCGGCCAATGGCTCCATCTTCACGAACCATTGTTCACTGATCATCGGCTCCACGATTTCGCCGCCGCGCTGCGTGCGTGGGATGATCAGGGTATGCGCTTCGGTCTTGATCGTCAGCCCCATCGCTTCCATATCTGCCCACAGTTTTTTGCGCGCCGCGAACCGATCCAGCCCGGTATAAGGGCCGCCGTTCTCGTTGATGGCGGCTTTCTTGTCCATGATGCTGATCATCGGCAGGTTGAACTTCTGCGCGATTTCGTAGTCGTTGAAGTCGTGCGCGGGGGTGATCTTGAGCGCACCCGTCCCAAATTCTCGATCCACGTACTCATCGGCGATCACCGGAATCGGGCGGTTGAGCATCGGCACATAAGCCGTTTTGCCGATCAGGTGTTTGTAGCGTTCATCTTCAGGATGCACGGCCACTGCCGTATCGCCCAAAATCGTTTCGGGGCGCGTGGTCGCCACTGGAATATATTCGCCGCCTTCAATCGGATATTTGAAGTAGTAGAGCGTGGCCTGTTCTTCGGCGCGCTCCACTTCCACATCGCTGACCGCCGTTTGCAGCCCAGGCGACCAGTTGATCAGGCGCGGACCGCGATAGATCAAACCCTGATCCCAGAGTGTGATGAAGGCTTCGCGCACGGCCACCGATAGCGACTCGTCCAGCGTGAACCGTTCCCGATCCCAATCGACGCTGGCACCCATCCGTCGCAGTTGATTGACGATTGCGCCGCCGTATTTCTCTTTCCACTCCCAGGTGCGGTGCAAAAATTCTTCGCGCCCGATCTCCTCACGGCTGGTGCCCTCGTTGCGGAGCATCTTCTCGACGCCCAGTTGTGTGGCGATCCCGGCGTGATCCGTGCCTGGAATCCAGAGTGCCGCTTTGCCGCGCATCCGTTCATAACGGATCATCAAGTCTTCCAGGCTCACGAACATCACATGACCGAGGTGTAGTTCACCCGTCACATTGGGCGGCGGAATGGCGATCACGAACGGTTTTGCATCCACACCTGCCACTTCGGGCTTGAACCACCCGTTCGATTCCCAGTATTTATAAAGACGTGGTTCGGACTCCGCGAAGTCGAACGTTTTGGACATCTCCGGTATATTTGGCATCGTCATTCCCCCTACTAAACTGTCAGCAGTCAGTTTTTGCGTTATGTTCCGATAATGGCACTTATCAGGAGCAATGGGTACATTGCCGCCTGATAACTGTTCGCCATCCCGACTAATGAGTACATTAGTTTCCCTCGTGAGTACACTCGGCGCGATAGGCGGCTTATCAGGAGTAATGCGCGTTTTCCTCGATCAATCGCCATATCCACACCATATTGCAGCCAACTCCAAAGCTGATAGCTGACTGCTGATACCTATTTCCGAGTCGCCGTATACACCAATTCCCACTGCTGCTGCTCGACTTTTACATCAGTGAAGCCCGTTTCGTTCAGCATGGCGATCAGTTCTTCACGGCGCAGTGCCCGGTACTTGACCGAGTGCTTATTGGTTGTGTAATCGCTGCCACTGCCGCTGACGATAAACTTGTTGAAGGTGACGGTGACAGGTGGACCATCATCCCAATCCCAAATATCGAACAGGATATGCTGCTCACCCGGTGCATCGTGAAATTGACCCGGAATCATGCGCGGGCGATCTTCAAGCAGAAAATCATAATCGCGCATTCCGATCAGCAATAAACCGCCCGGTTTGAGCAACTTATGGAAGTTGCCAAGCGCCGTTTTGATCTCAGTATCCGTGAGCAGGTGAGGCAGTGCGTTGCCTTTGGTCAACACGGCATCGAATGATCCCTGAACGCTTGAGGGCAGTTCTAGGAACCCGGCCTGAACGAACTTAATTTTTTCGGCGACTTTGTAGGCCTGTGCATTTTCGCGCGCCTTTTGCAGCATTGCCCTGTTAATATCGGCGGCAGTCACATCGAAGCCTTGCTTCGCCAGACCAATCGTTTGTGTGCCCGGCCCGCACGAGGCGTCGAGTATCTCTTTGGCTTTGTGCTGCCACAGGATACGACGCAGTGTCATACCTTCCCGATCAACCGCCGCCTGCCAGTCACGATAGAACAGATGATAGTGGTCGGCCACCGCACTATAGAAATCATTGGTATCGTTCACATCCAGCGTATTGTCTGACCGTTTCCATTTGAATATTGACATCAATCACCTCATGTTTGCTGATTGTTGACCGCTGAAAGCTGACTGTCTGACAATAAAAAACGCCTTCGCCCAACAAGGACGAAAGCGTTCACTTTCGCGGTACCACCTTGGTTCCTCACTGCGTCTTTTCAGTGAAGCACTCATCAAGCGTTAACGGGCTAAACCGGGTGTGCTTGAATCACTACACAGTGAGTTCGGCAAACCAACTCCGGGGCGACGTTCTGCGGCCAGTTCGGGCGGGACTTGCAGCCAACGATCCCTGCCTCTCTAAAACGATCCGTGCCGCGTACTCTTCCCCATCGGCGCTATTAGGGTGCATTGTAGCATCAGGCTTTTGGGGCGTCAAGCTGCTGCATTGTCAAAAGTGCATAACCAAACACAGCATTATGCTATAATGGTCCTGGTTAGTACAGGGTCTAACACGCCGGAAAGATGAGTTGCAATATCGCTGCAAGCCAGGTTGTTCGCTGCTTTTATTGCAATGGCGCTCAGTCCGCTGGTCTTATTCGGGTTGATCGCCTATAACGCTTCCACCTACAACTTGGACCAGGTGGCACGCGATAATCTTAATAGCACCGCTGGCAGTGTTCAGCGGGCGTTAACGCTGCTGGAACAAGATTTGGAACGGGCAGCACTGGATAACAGCACCTGGGATGATTTTCATACGGCGATTGCTGGCGAAGTCCCGGACAAAACGTTCTTGGATACCTACTTCGGTGCTGATGTTGCAGCTTCTGTTTACGAGGTTCATCATCTTGATGCGCTAAATATTTGGGAACGGACAGGCACTAAAACGCTGTATGCGGTTGGTGAAGCCGATCAAATTCTGGGTGCTTTGCCGCACCTGGCCGAGCAGGCCGCCAAAACCGATAAGCCGATCACGCTATTGCAGCGGACTCAAAAGGGCGTGTATATCGTTACCGCCACGACGGTAGTCACTACGCAGAAAGAAGACCCGAACGGCGTGATCCTGTTTGCGCGGCGCTTAAGCGACGATGATATGACTCAAATTAAAGCCGTCACTGGGCATGATGTCGCCTTGTACGTGGGCGCTCAACCGTTGGCTTCTACACAACATACGGATCGATTGCCAAATGTATCCGACTTAAATGCAGCGGCACACGGTCAGCAGGTACTCGACCTGAACAACCCAAGTACGGCACTGGTCTACCAACCCTTGACAGACAACGGCGGTCAGGTCATCGGGACAATGGTTATCTGGGGATCGCTTGACGCCATTTCGGCGGCACAAAATAGCATCGCCGGGATTTTGCTGCCAGCTTTTGCGCTCACCGCTCTGGTCTCGGTGTTGGTGGCCGCGACGCTGCGTGCCCAAATTGCCCGTCCGCTGGTCGCGCTGGCAAACGCAGCAGATAAGATTGCGGCTGGCGATTTATCGCAGCAAGTCAGCCGCTTTTCCACCAATGACGAATTAGGCCGGGTCGCCAATGCCTTCAATCAGATGGCCGCGCGTCTTCAGGAACGGGTGGGTATATCCGAAGCTGAAAATGAACGCCTTCATGCCATTGATGAGTATCGGTTAAATCTGTTCACCGGCTTGACCAACGCCTTTCGTGCGCCCATCAACCAGATTCAGAATCACAGCCAGACCTTGCGAATCGAATCGTATGGCCCGCTCAACGAAGCACAGTACCGCTCCGCCGACGCGATTCACCGTGCCGTCAATATTGAACAAGCCCTGCTCTCAAACTTGCTGGATTTTGCTCGTGCCCACAAGAATCTGCTGCGTTTTGAGCGCAACCGCTTCCCGCTTGAGCCGCTAATCGCCACTGTGAAGAATCGTGTTGTGCCCCACTTTGAGGGCAAACACGTCATTTACGATCAGCAAATCCCAGCAGGTCTACCCCAGATTTTTGCTGACCCGCTGCGCCTTGAGCAGGTGCTCGAAAAGCTGCTTGAATGGACGTTTAACTATTCGGAAAAGGGCGATAGTGTGCTGCTCAGTGCCAGTCCATTAGAAGATGAAGTACGATTGGACATCACCCAGAAATCACAAAACGGCCAGTTGCTCTCAGCCGATGACCAGCAGCGCATTTTCGATCTGTTTTACGTCGAAGAAACGGCGTCTATGCTCCCTAATACACGCTCCGGTGATGGATTGGGGCTAGCACTTGTGAAAATTCTGGTGGAGCAGCAGGGCGGCACGCTTTGTCTGGAAGTCTCAACTGAAAAAGGAAACCAATTCCAACTGACGATCCCGGCAGTGACGATCATGCCAACGACGGCGCGCTAGTCTGCCGCTTCTGCCGTTTGGCGGTATAGCGCGAAATGCGCGATCTCCTGCTGTGTCACAGGCCGATCCGATGGCACAATGTAATAGGCATCTGCCCATAATTGAGGCATATCGGCACGTGCGGCGGTTTCGCGCATCAGGGCTTCGACGGCACTGCTCGGCACTTCGTTGGCCGGGATGTTGATTTGGAGGCTCACATGGGCGGGCTGCACTTCGGTTGCTTCGATCTTCCAACCGTGCAGGGTTGCGATCTCGTTCAGCCAACTGATCATCAGCCCGGCCAAATCGGGTGAGAGCGTGCCCTTTTGGGGCAGCCACACAAACGCATAAGGCGCTAACGGCCCAACCGCGCGTGGCGGCACTGGCTCAATGGCCGCCGGGGGCATGCTGCTTTCGATAGCCTCTTGCAAACCTTCGGGCGGGCGTAAATCTGTCGGGCGGGAGAGCAGCGTCGTTTCGGCCTGTGCTTCGGCAGTTGGCGCAGATGGCGCAGCCGCCGGATTTTCCAGCGCATCCAGTAGTTGGCGGGTTTGCTTGCGGATAATTCGCAGCGACGTTTCCGCCGGGAACAGCATCGACAGGCGCATATCGGCGACGGTTTGCGTGGAATACAGCATGAAGTCGCCGATACCCGGCACCTGAATGTACCGGATCAATGCGCCGCCTGCGTCGGTGCTGCCTTTCCACGCCTCACGAATCGTTTCAACGATCCCCGCGACAGCACGTTCGCTCAGTTCGCCCGCCACCGCCACTGCTTCGTCATTGCGCGTCAGAATAGTCACCCGCGCCGCTGAGTGCATCGAAAGCTGTGTCAGGCTGAGCGCGACTTCGGCAAATGGCTCAGGTGCCGCTTCGGGGGTTTTTTCTGTTTTTTCAGGTATCGGCTCGACAAGTGTTTCTGGTTTTAGTTCGGCGGGCGGCGTCGGTTCGGACAAGGCCGCCTCGACAAAAGCAGGTTCAACCAGTGTTGGCTGATCGAGTTCTTCCGGCGAACTGCGTGCCCAACCCGGTAACGGCGTCCCTGTTTCTTTTTCGATCTTCTCGACAAATGTTTTGAGCGAAAAATCCTGGTTAGGCGTGGCGCGAACCGCGTTAAGTGCTGCTGTTGCAAAATCGGGTTCGGCGGGCGGCTCACTGATTTTGTTGAGCGGAGCGGGCGGGATCGGTAGCAAAGGCGGATCGATCAGCGGCTTCCCCGTGACCATATCCGCGATAGTCGCTTCTTCCGAGAACGGCTTATCGGATAGGACGACGCTTTCCAGTGTTTTACGCAGCCCGGCAGGTGTAGCCGGTTTTTCGGGCAGCATGGCCGCGATATGGCGGCGGAATGTGTCGTCGGCCTGTACGGGCGGCTCGACAATGATCGGCTGCTTTGATAATTCGGCCAGTGCCGCATCAAAATCGGGCGAAAGCGCCGGGATCGGTGCAGAAGCGGGTTTTGAGACTTGAGGTGTGGTTGATGGCGGGTTGGGCAAAGGCGGTGCAGGTGGGGCTGTTGCTTTTGATTTGCGTGCCAACCGCGCACGGGCGGCCACTGCTTCACGAATCACCGGGCCAAGCTGCCTTGCGTAATAAGGCTTGGTGATACTGCCCTGTACATCCAGCGATTGAAGCCGCTCGATCTGCACGCCGGTGCGCGGACTGACCAGGATAAACAGATCGGGCTGAACGCCGCGCAATCCCGCAATCAGTGCGGCAATATCCATATCGCCCAGGTTGAAGTCGATGATCGTTACATCTTGCGGTTCGACACGCGCCAACTCCACCGCTGCCTGTCCGTTGGCGAAGGCGGTCACTTTATAATCGCCCGATTGTTCAAGCGCACGCTTGACGCCAACGGCAAAGGCAATATCCGGATCGACGATCAGCACTTTAGTGGTCATAGGTGATTATTGTACATGCGTCTCTGGGAACGGCGCAAACAAATGTGTTACATCCGAGGCTTTCTCGAACATGCTGCAAACCTGTTTCAAACCGAATGACTCCACACGCCTGCACGACGCATCCCTAACGTTCGTCGCCTTGTCCGGCGTAACGGGTTATAGTAGCGCGCGTTTGTCTGCTGTTTACGAGGCTTTTGAGTAATGAACCGTGTTTCCCGTCTGATATTTTTGTTACTGTTAGCCCTGATTGTTTCCAGTGGCGCGCTGTCTTCTGCGAACAGCATCAGCAGCGCGGCACAGAACTATTCACTGTTTGCGCCTGCTACCAACACGCGCCGCCCGACCCTGCCCGTCACCAATACGCCGCGTGTGAAGATCAACCCGACGCGCACGCCAACATTGACGCCCGCGCCAACTGATACGCCGTCAGTGACGCCAACGACGATTGGCCCGATCAACTACCCGGATAACATCAATCCACTGACCGGGCTACCTTATCCAAGCGATGAAGCCCGCACCCGCCGCAACCTGATCGTCAAGGTTTCCAACTATACGCCTGTGGTGCGGCCACAAAGCGGTTTGAGCAATGCCGATATCGTCTACGAATATGAAGTTGAAGGCGGCGTCACGCGCTTTGCCGCCATCTTCCGCAGTCAGGGATCGGAACATGTCGGCTCGATTCGCAGCGGGCGTTTGCTCGATCTGGAATTGATGACGATGTACAACGCGATTTTGGCCTACAGTGGCTCGAACGATCCGATCAAGAAGATGATCTTGGAAGGCTACTGCATCAATGAAAAAGGTGGCGCACTACCTTGCGCGCCTGACGCCGAAAAAGTCAAAACGTCACTGCGTTTCCAGGCGCTTACGCCGCAATTTGGCGATAATTGCCCCCCCTTCTGCCGTTTTCCACGCCCTGGTTTGGCCTTTGAACATACCCTGTTCGGTAATACCTTTCAGATGTGGGATTTAGCGGCCAAGCGCAGCAACAATACCGGCACCGCTGCCAAAGGTCTGGCCTTCGACACGACGCCTGATGATGGTGGCAAGAATGCTAACGATATTGCGATCAAGTGGTATCACGATCAGGATGCGCGCTGGCAGTACAACCCCACCGACGGCAAGTATTACCGTTGGAATACTGGGCTGCCGCACATCGACGCCAATACGGGCAATCAGATATCGGCGGATAATGTCGTGATCTTGCAGGCCTATCACGTCAATCGCCCTGATATTTACGAATCGGAAACGGGTTCACCTGCTGTCGAGATTCAACTGTGGGGCGCGGATAAGGCGTTTGTGTTCCGCGATGGCAAGTGGTATCAGGGCATCTGGCGGCGCAACCGTGATCGGGGTGGTTTGCTGCTGTATTACGCCGATAACAAAACGCCGATTCATCTCAAGCCGGGGCAAACCTGGTTCGAGATCGTGCGCCCCGAAATGTCCGGCGTCACGGTCAGCACGGAACTGGTTGATACGCAGGGCACAGCAACGCCAGCCGCACTGACGGCTACCGCGCGTGCGCCCCACATTCCCGATCTGAATCTGACGCAAACGGCACAGGTGGCCGAAGTCACCAATGCGGCGAGCGCGGCCACTGCCGGGATTACTCTGCTACCGCCGAATACACCGACGACTGCGGCCAAATAGCGATATTAGTCTTACTGCGCCAGGATAGCATTGACGTTGGCAATATCGGCATCGGTTAACGTCCAGCCCGCCGAGGCAACATTCGCCTGAATTTGTTGGGGTTTGGTTGCACCCGCAATCACCGAAGCAACCGACGGCCAGCGCAGCAACCAGCCAAAGGCCAGTTCAAGCAGCGTATGCCCCCGTGCCTCGGCGTATTGGATAAGCCTCTCAACCAACGAGAGGTTTTCATCACTGAGCCATTGTGCGTAGTTTGCCCCTGTCGTAATACGAGTACCTTCCGGTGCTGCCTGATTCTTTCGGTATTTGCCAGTCAATAAGCCGCTAGCCAGTGGAAAATAGGGCAAAAAGGCGAGACCAGTACGTTCGCATTCAGGCAGCACATTGGCTTCGGGTTCACGGCGCAGCAGGCTGTACTCATTTTGGACGCTCACAAAGTGCGCTGCCTCCGGTTGAACAGCGGCTTCGGCAGCCTGCAACTGCTCAACCGAAAAATTCGAGCAGCCGATCTCACGTACTTTGCCTTCCTGGACAAGCCTGTTTAACTCGCCGAGTGTTTCCGCAATCGGCACTGCCGGGTCAGGCTGGTGAAGCTGATACAGGTCAATCCGATCTGTACCCAGGCGGCGCAAACTGGCTTCAATGGCAGTTCGGATGTAGCCAGGACTGGCACCCCCACCCTGACCCTCAATGGCAATGCCAAATTTCGTGGCAATAATAACTTTTTCACGATGTGGGGCAAGGAGCGGCCCCATGAACGACTCGCTCAGCGTGCCCCCATACACATCCGCCGTATCAAAAAAGTTCACCCCCGCGTCGAGTGCGGCATTGATAACCAATTCAGTTCCCGCCGCATCCAGCCGTCGCCCAAAATTGTTACAGCCCAACCCAACTACCGAAACACTCAGCGATCCAATCTTACGAGTTTCCAAAACCAGTTTCCTTATCTATGCCGTGTGCCTTCAATTGTAGGAAGTTTTGTCTGCTTAATCAATCTCAGTCATTAGCCTGACCGTACCATAGATAATTGGCTGGTTCTCCATACAATCTTCAGTATGACTTATTGCCCGCAATTAAAGGGGTAAAACAATTATGCTGCGTTACCGCTCATTAATACGCTTTGTCCTGCTTTGGAGTGTTCTCGTGCTGACCTTCGACGCGATCTATCCGGCGGCGGCGCAAAGCGGCCCGGCGCTCCAGGTCGATGCCAGCACCGCCAAACAGCACCCGATCAGTCCGTATATCTACGGCATGAACTTCGCCGACGAAGCCCTTGCCCAGGAACTGCATCTCCCGGTTCGGCGCTGGGGCGGCAACTCCGTAACGCGCTATAACTGGCAAAACGACACGTCGAATCATGCCAGCGATTGGTACTTCGAGAACATCCCGAACGATAATTCAAACCCGGCGGCGCTGCCCAATGGCTCAGCTTCCGATCAGTTCGTCGATCAGGATCGGCGCACGGGCACAAAGACACTGCTCACATTGCCAACCATCGGCTGGACGCCCAAGAGTCGCGCTTATGCGTGCG
The DNA here is from genome assembly GCA_038239365.1 of Aggregatilineales bacterium. Taxonomy (GTDB): domain Bacteria; phylum Chloroflexota; class Anaerolineae; order Aggregatilineales; family UBA2796; genus JBBRMW01. Next base: position 8,328 of record JBBSEU010000024.1, on the reverse strand, counting down.
GATTCAGTGTTGCCGCATACGGCGCACAGCAGTCAACCGATCCCTGGCGGCCCGACTGTGGCAACGGCATGAAAACAAACGGTAGCAATCTAACGGGCAACGCGCCGACAGATACCAGCCTGGCGATTGATCCGACCTTCGACCAGAACTGGATGCGTCACTTGATCGGGCGTTATGGGACGGCTGCGGCGGGTGGCGTTCTGTTCTACGATCTGGATAACGAGCCGATGCTCTGGAACAGCACGCACCGCGACGTTCACCCGTTGCCAACCAGCTATGATGAAATGCGGACGCGCACTTATCAATATGCGGCAGCGGTGAAGGCTGTCGATCCGAACGCGCAGACGCTTGGCCCCGCCGAATGGGGCTGGACGGGTTACTTCTATTCGGCGCTGGATGCAGCACCCGGCGGCGCTTGGTGGAACAATCCGCAGGATCGCAACGCACATGGCGGTACGGCATTCACCGATTGGTATCTCCAGCAAATGCGCGCTTATGAACAAACCAATCACGTTCGCATCCTGGATTACCTCGATTTGCACTTTTATCCACAGGCAAACGGTGTTTCACTCAGCCCGGCAGGTGACGCGGCGACAAAGGCATTGCGCCTGCGTTCGACCCGCTCCCTCTGGGATCCAACGTATACCGATGAAAGTTGGATCGCCACACCGGTACGCATGATCCCGCGAATGCACGATTGGGTGAACACGAACTATCCCAATACGAAGCTCGCCATCAGTGAATACAATTGGGGCGGCCTCGAAGATATAAACGGGGCACTGGCTCAGGCCGATGTTCTGGGCATTTTTGGCCGCGAAGGGCTTGATCTGGCAACGATCTGGGGGCCACCGAGCAGTGGTCAGCCCGGCGCGTATGCCTTCCGCATGTATCGCAATTATGACGGCAGCGGCGGCGCGTTCGGTGATGTGGGCATCGAGGCCAGCAGTGCCGATCAGAGCCAGCTTGCCATCTATGGTGCGTTGCGCTCATCAAACACGCTCACACTGATGATCATCAACAAATCGAACAACAGCCTGACCAGCAGCCTCGCCTTGAATGGTTTCAGCCCGTCAGCGACAGCCCAGGTCTATCGTTACAGTGCGGCCAACCTGAACGCCATTGTCCGACAGTCCGATCAAGCGGTAACGGCCACCGGATTCACGGCAACTTTTCCGGCGTCCTCGATCACCCTCGTCGTGATTCCACGCAGCGTAACGACCACCGGGCCGCTGGATACTATTGGCGTGTACCGCAAGAGCAGTCACACCTTTTATCTGCGAAACAGCAACACACCCGGTCTGCCCGACATCACCATTCAGGCGGGCGATGCAAACAGCTTTCCACTGGTAGGCGATTGGGATGGCGATGGCTACGATACAGTTGGCCTATACAATCAGGCGCTTGGCGTGTTCACCCTGTACGATAGCAATGTGCAGAACGCCCCGCTCACGCAGGCATTCGTCTTCGGCAACCCCAACGATACGCCGATTGCCGGACGTTGGGTAAGTGCCTTGCAAAACGATCCAATTGGCAACCTGGGGCGCGCGCATGATGGCGTCGGCGTGTTCCGCTCCTCAAACGGCCTGATCTACCTGATCAGCGCATGGCCGCAGCCACCGAACCTGACCGTCTACGCCGACTATACAATTGTGTTGGGCAATCCCGGCTGGAAAGGACTCGCCGGAAAGTGGATCGGCGGAACGCTTGATCTGGCGGGCGTCTATCGGCCTGATACCTCGCGCTTCTACACGACCAACAGCACTTGCAACGGGATACCGCCTGGTAACACAGTATTTTGCGGCGCTATCTTCTCCGATAGTGATACGTACTTTGGCGTTGCCAACGATCTGCCCTTGAAAGGCGATTGGATCGGGCAGGGCAAAGATGGCATTGGCGTCTTCCATTCGGCAAGTGGGACGTTTTCGCTAAAGAATACGATGCCTTACCTGTCCAGCGGCACGATCAGCCAGCCCGATACGAACATCGTGTATGGCGCTCCCGGTGATATTCCGCTGGCAGGGCACTGGAAGCCAACCGCACTGGGCGCACCGGAAATCGTTCAAAATGGCGCGATCACGCCTCTGATTCTGGCAACACCGCACCCACCGGGCGATAACGGCGGGCGCTTCGACTGATTGCTTTATCTAATGCCTGTCACTGTCTACAGGTGGCAGGCATATCCGCGCTGATGATGGCACACTTTCCGCTGATGCAGATCGATGCAACCCCACCTTCAAATCTAAAATGTAAGGTTGATTGAGGAGAGCCACTCGATGTACAAAAAACGTCATTTGATTCTATTGGTGATCGCCGGATTGTTATTTTCGACATTCACAGCGGCTCCGAGCCACGCTCAGGATAAGCCCACCATTGCAGCGGCCAAGTGTGCGGCACCTGGCACATTGACCATGTGGGTCTGGGATGAAGTCTGGCAGAAAACTATCAAGAAATCAGTTGATGCCTGGGTAAAGGAATACTGCCCCGGCGCAACCGTCGATGTTCAGCAGCACCCCTTTGACCAGTATTGGGATTTGGCGAAAACAAGCGCCGCCAGTGGCGATCTGCCGGATGTATTTAATATGTCACAGGATCGCTTTTTGGAATATGCCAGCAATGGCGCGCTGCTCGATTTGCAACCCTATTGGGACAAAGCTGCTATCAAGACCGATGTTTGGGGCAGTGGGTTGGTAAATCCGTATCGTTACGGCGATAAAAACGATCTGTACGCGGGTCCCGTCAACTGGGATACCGTCGCGCTCTACTACAACAAAGATTTGTTCGATGCTGCCAAAGTCGCCTATCCAACGGCGGCCTGGACATGGGATGATTTCGCCAAAGCAGCCGCCGCACTGACGGATAGTGCGAAAGATCAATTTGGCGCGCTTACCTATATGGAATACCAGGGCGGCTATGCCAACTGGATCGCCTCGAATGGTGTGACGCCGATTGTCGATGCCAAACACACACAATGTACCCTGACCGACCCGGCCAGCCTCGAAGCCTTGAATTACCTGAAAGGGCTACAGGATAAAGGCTACATGCCGAAAGTGTCCATTGTTGGCGGCAGTTCAGCCGATGACGCGTTCAACTTCTGGTCATCCGGTAAGGTAGCAATGGTCAGCGGCGGCTCCTGGAAACTGCCCGACGCCGTCTCGAAAGTCAAATTCAATTGGGATATTGTCCAGCTTCCGCGCAGCCCAAAAACTGGCAAAAGCCATGCGATTCTGCACGCGGTTGGCTATGTCGCTTCGGCAAAGACCAAAAATCCCGATCTAGCCGCGAATCTGCTTCAATTCCTGGTCAGTGATGAAGGTCAAAAGTATTTCGCGGATGCAGGCGGTGTTGCTCCAGCGAACCCCGCGCCCGCCCTGCAAAAGGAATGGGCTGATTCGTTCGGCAACAGCGGCAAAAACATTCAGGCATTCGTGGACGCCACCAAAGACTCGCAGGGTGTGACGCCCTTCGGGGAAATTTGGAATACGATGAACACCGATCTCGTAGTCAATATCTTCGATCTGGGCATGAGTGTTGAAGACGCCACCAAAAAGGCGTGTGATGCTATTGTTCCGTTCTTGAATAAGCACTAGCCAGTTACCCCTTTCAAGAAGCGGTGCATAAAGCCCCTCTCCCTGAGGGAGAGGGGTTGGGGTGAGGGTTTTCGCGTTGAATCATTTTCTGAACCTGTTCGGGCACACTCCGTTAGCGCGCCGCCGCGCGTTATGGGGAATCGCGCTGATCCTACCCAACACGCTTGGTTTGTTTTTCTTCTTTGGGCTGCCGATCCTTGCCTCGTTTTTTACGTCATTGCAAGATTGGAACGGTCTCAAACCCGCAAAATTTGTAGGTCTTGAAAATTTTGCCCGCTTATTTACTGACTCGAACTTCTGGCAAGCGTTCGGGAACACGCTCAAGCTGATGGTTTTTAGCGTGCCGATTGGGGTTGTGCTGGCATTAGGCGTTGCGATTTTGCTCAATCAGCGATTGCCCGGACGAAATATCTTTCGTACTTTATATTTTCTGCCCGTTGTAACCTCAACCGTCGCCGCCTCTGTCGTCTGGACGTGGATTTTTCAACCGCGTTATGGCTTGATCGGCAACCTGTTGGCACCGCTCGGCCTGCGTGACTTGCAGTGGTTGACGCGCCCCGACTTGATCCTGATTCCGGTTGCGGTAGTGACGATCTGGCAGCGATTAGGTTTCGATATGGTGTTGTTTTTGGCCGGGTTGCAAACGATCCCACGCATTCTCTACGAAGCGGCGATTATTGATGGCGCGACTCGCTGGCAGCGTTTCCGCAGTATCACGCTGCCACTGCTCTCCCCAACAACGTTTCTGGTCTTTGTGCTGTCGATCATCAATGCCTTTCAGATTTTCGATCAAGTCTACGTGATGACCTCACGAACGACGCTTGGTGGTGCCGGTGGCAGCGCAACCACACTGGCCTACCTGCTCTATAAAAGCGGCTTCACCAATTCCGAATTTGGCTACGCATCAGCGATTGCATTGGTGTTGTTTTTCGTAATCCTGGGCTTCACCGTCTTTCAACTGCGTTTGCAGCGGCGTTGGGTCTACTACGAATCGCGGGAAAGCTAAGCTGATGCAACCGGATGAGCAGCTACCGCGCTATCTCGACAGCGGGCGGCTAGTCAGGCTGCTGACTTTTGTGATATTGGCGGTGGGTGCTGCTGCGATGGTGCTGCCTTTCGTGTGGATGGTTTCGACGGCTTGCAAACCGTCCGCTGAATTGAACCGTCTGCCCATCCATTGGCTGCCTGAACAAGCCGCCTGCCTCGAAAACTTGCAGCAGCTTTATCAGACTTCGGAGGAATTCAATCATTATCTGGTCAACTCAGTGGTGCTGACCGTTGGCCGCACGCTGGGTCAGTTGCTCACCTGCTCACTGGCTGCCTACGGCTTCGCACGCTTTCGCTTTCCGGGGCGTAATCTCCTCTTTACGTTGTGTATCGGGCTGCTGCTCGTGCCTTTTCAGGCGATTGTCCTGCCCGAATATTTGTTGATCCGTCAGTTGGGTTGGCGCAATACCTTTGCCGCCCTGATCGTGCCGGGTACGTTCAGTGCCTTTGCGTTGTTCCTGCTGAGACAGGCATTCTTGCAAATTCCGCTCGATCTGGAAGAAGCAGCGCAGCTTGACGGCGCAAATCCGCTTCAAGTATTGGCGTATATCACGCTGCCCTTATCTGTCCCGGCACTTGCCGCCTTTGCCGTCATCACGATTCAAGCCGCCTGGAACGATTTTCTATACCCGCTGATCGTCACTACCAGCGCCGCTACTCGTCCGGTCACGATTGGCATTGCGCTGTTGCAAGGTGAACGCAACACGCCTTTCAACCTGATTATGATGGGATCATTACTGGCAACGCTGCCTATCCTGATTTTGTTCGTCCTGTTGCAGCGTTATTTCATCGCAGGCGTGACGACCACCGGCCTCAAATAATTTATTGATGCAAGTACGCCCGAATCGTGTGCAGGATCACGCCCGTAAAGATCGTCAACAAGCCGCCGATACACAGCGTCATACTCATGATCGCGCGCCCAACAGCAAGCTGCGAATACAGGCTGTAGCGATCTACCACATCGACTGCCAGATACAACCCAATTGCAAGAATAAGCGCGCCCGGCGTCCCGAAGAAAAACAGCGGGCGATTCTGCCCAACCATCCGTAGGATGCCGTTCAAAACCTGTATGCCCTGTGGTACAGGATTGCGCTTGGGGCCTTCATCGTAATTGACGCTGATCGGCACTTCATCGACGGCCAGATCATACTGCTTGATCAAAAATTGCATCTCCGACTCGACGGAGAAGCCAGAAGTACGAAATTTGAGATTTTGCAGCGCGCGCGGCGAAAGCGCCCGAAAGCCGTTTTGCGAGTCGGTAAGTGTCACACCCGACGCCAGATTTGTGGCCGCTGTCAGCGCGTGCTGTCCGGCTACCCGCCAGCGCGGAATATCGCTCTCGACGCCCATGAAGCGCGATCCGACCACCATATCTGCGCTGCCTTCCAGAATTGGATGCAGCAGCGCCGGAATGTCGCTCGGATCGTGCTGGCCGTCGCCATCCAGCAAAACCAGTGCTGAGGCGTTCAGCGTGCGTGCTTGCTCAAGTCCCGTATTGATCGCGCCTGCTTTGCCTTTATTGTCCTGGCGAATGACCACCGCGCCGGCTGCTTCGGCAAGTTCGGCAGTTTCATCATCCGAACCATCATCGACCACGATCACAATATCGACATAGCGCCGCGCCTTCAGCACCACGCTTCCGATAAATCGCTCCTCATTGTGAGCCGGGATGAGCGCCACACGCGGCGCAGTCGTTATCGTTTCCATAGTTGCGCCATTTTAGCACGCTCTGCCAAGCCGTCGAAAAGCTGTCAGGTCAAAGTAGTTGACTTTATTGTGCAATAAAGTACAATAACATTCAGAACGTTCAAAATGTATTGAACGATGTACCAGGAGTTTGGATCATGAAACAGCGTTTTCTACTTGCCATTGCCGCCGCGCTGCTGATCATTGCTGGAGCGTGGCAACCTGCCGCGCGTGCCCAGTCGGAGAAGAAAGAAATCGTTCGGTTGGGTTATGTGCCCGTCCTGATTTATGCCCCGCTGTATGTTGCCGCCGAGAAAGGCTACTTTGCCAAAGAAGGCATTGACGCGCAGCTTACCCCTGTTCAGGGTGGCAGCGACTCAGTTGTCCAGCTTGCCGCCGGGAACTTTGATGCCGCTGTGGGCGGCGTCGGCGCGGGTCTGTTGAACGCCGCAAACAAGGGTCTGGAGTTCCGCATCGTTGCGCCGATGCACGTTGAGCGCCCGCCCGTCGCCACGTCGCTGGTCATTGCCGCCAAGCGCGCCGATGAGATCAAGACTGTCAAGGATTTGAAGGGTAAGAAGGTTTCGATCAACGCCACCGGCGCGGCCACCGAATACTGGCTCAGCGAAGCCTTGCGTAAAAACGGCCTGACCTTCGCCGATGTGACTCTGCTGACAGTTTCCTTCCGAGATGTGCCCGCCGCGCTCGACAGCGGCGCGATTGACGCCGGAATGTTGGGTGAACCGCTCACCACGCAGCAAGTCGATAAGGGCGTCGTGAAGATTCTATCGAATGACTTCATCGACGGTTTTGCCTCGACTTACCTGTATATGGGGTTGCCACTGCTCAAAGATCGCCCGAAGGTGGCCGAGGCATTTGTGCGCGCCTATTTGCTGGCCTGCCGCGATCTGCAAGGCGACGCCCTCAAGAATCCTGAGATCGCCGCGATCATCGAGAAGTACACGAAAGTCCCGGCAGAAACGATCATGCGTGCCAGCCATGCCTACTATGATCCAAACGGCGAAATCCCGGTCAAGGATATTCTCACGCTGCAAGATTACTTCCTGACACGCGGCGAACTGGAATACAAGACGGCCATTGATCTCAAGCCGTTCATTGATACCTCACTCACCGAAAAGGCGGTTCAGGCGCTTGGCACGTATGCCGCGCCGACGATGGCCGCCACCGCAACAAAATAGACTCTCAACTCACTTGAGTTAAACAAAAAGCCTGATACCGAAATGTCAGGCTTTTTACTAACGGCTAATCACGCTACGGCGTCACCTTCTCGATATAGTAGCGGCTGCGTGTGCCGTCTTCTTCCTTCTTGCGTCCGCCTTCTGTGATAAAGCCATGCAGTGCGCCATCAGCACTTTCGACTTCGTACCAGCACAATTTTTCTTTGGCAGCGTCTTCACTCGATTTTGGTCCGGCAATCACCTTGAACGGCGGCGAATTGACGGTGAAATTGCCCAGCGATTTCGAGGCGCGATCCCGCTTCTCACGGACATTCACCTCAATGTTTTCACTGCTCACTTTTTCCTTGATCACGCGCGCCATATCGCCCGGCAGCAAACGCGGCGGGAAGTTCGGATCAGGGTTACAGGGTACTTCGGTGGGCGGGATGGCCGTTGGTGATGGGATCGGCGTGATCGTGGCTGTTGGCCCCGGCGTAAACGTTGCAATCGGATCAGGTATGCGAATGCGAAGAACTCGATCATTGAGCCAGTCGGACATATAGACGAAACGGCTGGTCATCAGCACCGCGCCCGCATAGGACGCTTTCGGGCTGACCATCAATGTTCGGGCGGAAAGGCCGTTTTCCTGATTGGTCTGGCTGTTCACATCGGTCACACTCTGAGCGTGAGCATCTGCCAGCCATACATGCCCATTCGCATAAAACAGCGCCACCTGACGCCCTGGCAGCGTCAAGCCAGTATCCGCCAGCTTGCCCGTCGTAGCGTTCAGCTTGGCAACCTTCGAGTCTTTGCACTCTTTGTCTTTATAG
>JBBSEU010000023.1:0-31893 GCA_038239365.1 Aggregatilineales bacterium | reverse complement strand
GCACGAGATGGGGCCGTTCGAGATTTGGGACGCGATTGGCGTGCGCGACTCTTTGCCGCGCATGGAAGCCGATGGCTACGCGGTTGCGCCCTGGGTTCATACGATGCTCGATCAGGGCATCGAGACGTTCTATCGGCGCGACTCAGTTGGGCGCGTGAATGGCGTCTACGATCCGAACGTTGGCGGTTACATAGACCTTGCCGAAGATAAAAATATCATCATCCTGAAAGATTTGAAGAACGCCGGGCACGAGATCGCGCACAACGAAAGTGCCAGCCTGATCGATCTGGGCGATGGAATCATTCTCTTGGAAGCGCACAGCAAGGGCAACACCTTCGACGATGATATTTTCAAGATGATGGCGCGCGGCCTCGACGGTCTGGACTCAGGCTACGAAGGCATGGTCATCAGCAATCAGGCCGATAATTTCAGTTTGGGCGCGAATCTGTTCCTGGCGATGATGCTGGCACATGGCGGTCAGTTCGATCAGTTAGAGCAGGCGCTCAAAGCCGGACAGGACATGCTGATGCGTGTTCGCTATGCGCCTAAACCTGTCGTGGTTGCGCCGTTCGGCCAGACACTGGGTGGCGGTGCGGAACTGACAATGGCCGCCGCGCGCGTGGTTGCTCACTCCGAACTATACATCGGTCTGGTGGAAACAGGCGTCGGGATCGTGCCGGGTTGGGGCGGCTGCAAGGAAATGCTGCGCCGCGCCCTTTCGCCCGTGATGCAAACCCAGAACGCCGATCCACTGCCTCATCTGCAAAAAGTGTTCGAGCAAATCGCGCTGGCAAAGGTCAGTGAAAGTGCCATGATCGCGCGTGAAATGGGCTTTCTGAGTCCCTCAGATCGAATCGTGATGAATCGCAGCCATCAGATCGCGGCGGCCAAACGTACCGCGCTCGAAATGGCCGAAGCCGGATATGCGCCGCCCCCCCGCGCCAAAGTCTACGCCGCTGGCCGTGATGCCAAAGCCGCGCTAACCGTTGGCGTATTTATGATGCGCGACGCCAAATACATCTCGGAATACGATCAAAAATTGGCAAACAAACTCGTTCACGTTTTGTGCGGCGGCAATATCACCGCGCCCGCCTGGGTTGACGAACAATACATCCTCGATCTGGAACGTGAAGTCTCGATGAGTCTGTTCGCAGAGCCAAAAACGCAGGAACGGATCGCCTACACGCTGCAAAATGGTAAGCCGCTGCGGAATTAGCTTTTCTCGTTCTTAGGATTTGCACGAAGCAGGACGATCACTTAAATCTGTCCTATTTCGTGCAGCCTTGTGGAAAGGGCGGCGCAGCGTGTTTGCCGCGATCATCAACGCGATCACCGTAAACGCGAACGGCGTAAAGCAGCCGAAATAATAGCAGCCTTGCAAGCGTCGGTTGACCTTCATCGCGCACTCCGCCGCCTGTGCAAGCGATGCTGTAAACGCAGTGCTTCATCATAATAGCTTTCGAGTTGGCGCATGATCGTGATCCAGGGGCGTTGTTCGGCATAGGCGCGCGCCGCTTGACTCATCATAGCGCGCCGTGCCGGATCGTCACGCAAACGTCGCACCCGATCCACGAATGCCGCGCCATCATCCACCGGGCAGATGAAACCGTTTTGGCCGTCCGTGACCAGTGTTTGCGGGCCGCCGCGATCTGTTACGATCACAGGCAGCCCGGACGCCATCGCCTCAATCACGACTTGCCCAAATGTTTCTTCCGGCCCTGGAAAGGCAAACACATCTGCCGCTGCAAACGCATTTGCCAGATCATCGCCTACCAGATAGCCCGTAAATTTTGCATCACTGTCGCTGAACAGCGACTCAAGTTCGGGTTGATAATTGCCGCCGCCAACCAGCGTCAGCGCCACACCCGGTTCGCGCGCCAAATCGTGCAGCGTGTGCAGATGCTTTTCTTTCGCCATGCGCCCAACGTATAGCACTAGCAACCGCGATGGATCGCGTCCGGCCAATAAAATTTCTCGCCATTTTTCAGTGCGCCGCGCCGAGTTGAAACGGATCGGATCGACGCCACGTTCCCACAACCGCAAACGATGAAACCCCCAGCCGCGCAGTTCATCAATGGTTGCGCGGGACGGCGCAAGCGTCAGGTGGCAGCCATTATGAATGAAGCGCAGCATATCGACCATCACGCCCTGCAATAGGCTATATCCATAACTTTTGGCATAAGCGGGTAAATCGGTCTGATAATTGGCGATTACTGGCACGTTCAGCAGTTCTCCAGCGGCCATGCCCATCGCGCCCAACCCTGCCGGGCTGAACAGATGAATCAAATCCGGTTTGAAACGGCGCAGTCTCGGCAGCAGAAACGGCCAGGGCGGGGCGATGCGCGTTTCCGGGTAAAACGGCATCCACAACGAGGGAATGGCATAGATCGGCGTCTGACCGACATTCGGCGGTGCAGGCCAGGGCGCAAACACGATTAGTTGGCGGCCAGTGCGTTCCAGATATTTGATCGTCAGCAATGCTGTGCGCGAAACCCCATCCACCTTCGGCAAAAACGCCTCGGTAAACAGCGCGACTCGTCGGATCGGACTGGCCGGATTCGGGGCGGCACCAGCAACCCATTCCGCCGCAATAATACGTTCCAACTCATCGATCAATGTTGTTTGGTGCGCTCGATTAAATCGCCGATTTCCTGTGCCGCATCTTCCAATGGCTTGCGGCTCTGAGCCGTGCGACACAGGATAATCCCACCTTCGAGTGCCGCAATGATCAGCACAGCCAGTCTTTGCGCCCGATCTTCGCCGTAACCACCCTGAATCAGTTTATCAAAGAACGCGCTTTGCCAGGCAGTATAGATGCGGTGACATTCTTCGCGTAAGCGGATGCTTGAGGAGGCGGTTTCAACGGCAATCGTTGTAAGCGGCCCGCCTGACCGATAGCCCGATAACTCGACATTATAGGCAACGTCCATGATAAATTTGCGAATCGCCCCGGCTGGCTCGTCTATCTCTGCTAGAGTAGTACGCAGATGATTCAGGACAATATCACCAACGTACTTGACCGACTCGGCGGCCAACTCTTCTTTTCCGCCGGGAAAGTGATAGTATAACGATCCTTTCGGGCTGCCGCTCTCCTGGATGATCTGGTTCACGCCAGTGGCGTAATAACCCTGTAGTTCAAGTAACTCACAGGTTTTTTCGATAATTTGATCGCGTGTCGAGGTCATTAAACTGGCGTCCACTCCGCTCGATAATCGGCTGCGAATTGCTTGAACAGGATTGGCGGCCTGCCCAGTACCTGTTGTACATCGGGCGCAATCTCTTTGGCATTGCCGAAGCGTGTAATCGTGTACAGTGCGGCCATCAGCAAGGCAAACTTGAATGGTTGCCCGGCCCGAACCTGTTGAACGACGAAGCGAAGGGCGGACGGATTCGTATAACGAATGGTGCGCCGCAGCACATCGGTTAAGATACTGGCAACCTCGTAATAATCCAGAGCTTCGCTGCCGGTCAAAGTATAGACTTTATTTTCGTGGCCGTCTTCTGTCAAGGCACACACACCCACCGCTGCAATATCGCGCACATCAATGAAGCTCGTTTTGGCTTTGCCAACAGGTAACCTGATCTCATTATAATCGCGGATTTCGGCGCGATGGGTAGTGCTAAGATTCTGCATGAAAAATCCGGCACGCAGAAAAGTATAACTGATTCCGGAGGCACGGATTAGCTGCTCAATTTTATAATGTGGCACGATGCGCTGTTGTTCGACGCCTTGCAACGACAAAAAAACGATGTGTTTCACGCCTGCTTCGATGGCTGCATTAATCGCGGGTGCAATCTCTTTCGGGACATTTCCCAACTGGGGCGGTCTGACAAGAAACAGTTTTTGAATACCGTTGAAGGCATCTGGAAATGTCGCCGGATCGAGAAAATTGAAAGTTACATACTCGTTCTGGTCACCTAAGGCAGCACGTGCGCGGTCAACGCTCAATGCGCCCACTCGAAAAGCTGCTTTGCCCTGTAAACCCTTCACAACTTCCGCGCCCACATTGCCCGGTGCGCCTGTCACCAAAATTGTAGAGGTCATTGATATTGCTCTTTCTGATTTGCCTGAATAATTTACCCAATTGTATTATATAGACCAGTCTCTATAATCGCAATAACAATGCTATTCTGGTTTGGCATGACGTGTGCTGCTATAGTTTGCTTATTTGCAGCACAAGAGGAGTTGATCGCATGGAATATCGTCGCTTAGGAAAATCTGGCCTGAAAGTCAGCGAACTATCCTTTGGTTCCTGGGTCACGTTCGGGAGTCAGGTGGATGTGGAAAAAGGCGTAGCGTGCATGGCTGCCGCCTATGATGCGGGCGTAAACTTCTTCGATAATGCCGAGGGTTACGCGCAAGGGCAGTCCGAGATCGTTATGGGTAAGGCGCTCAAACAGCTAGGTTGGCGGCGCGACAGTTACATTGTTTCCAGCAAGGTCATGTTTGGTTCGGAGCCGAATCCAAGCGTGATTCAACGCGGCCTGAGCCGTAAGCATGTTTTTGAAGCCTGCCATCAAGCCCTCGAACGTTTGCAGGTGGAGTATCTCGATCTGTATTTTTGCCATCGCCCGGACCCGGAAGTGCCGATTGAAGAAACTGTCTCGGCAATGACCGATCTGATTCATCAGGGCAAAGTGTTTTACTGGGGCACTTCCGAGTGGTCGGCACAGGAGATCATGGAAGCCTACAGCGTGGCGCGGCAGTACAATTTGATTCCGCCAACGATGGAGCAGCCGGAATACCACCTGTTTCATCGCCACCGCGTCGAGCAGGAATACAGCCGCCTGTACGAAGGGATCGGTCTGGGGACAACGAGCTGGTCACCGCTTGCTTCCGGCCTGTTGACAGGCAAGTACAACAACGGTATCCCGGAAGATTCGCGCGTCAATTTGCCGGGCTACGAATGGCTGAAAAAGCGTTTTACCAGCGAAGAAGGGCAGCAGCGCATCGCCGCCGTGCGCGAACTGACCACGATTGCCGAACAACTGGGGACAACAATGGCGCGGCTGGCGATTGCCTGGTGTTTGAAGAATCCGAATGTCAGCACGGTAATCACTGGCGCGTCGCGGCCAGAACAAGTTGTGGAAAATATGGAAGCGATTGCCGTTGTGCCACACCTGACCGATGACGTGATGAAAAAGATCGACGATCTGATCAGCCAAACGGTGGAAATGGACTAATTGCTACTGACACGATCCCAAACCCCTTGAGTCCACTCCAGCGAGGGCGGGGCATCGCTCTGTTTCAAGGTGACTCAGTCGCACTCAGGCCACTAAAGTGGCCTGAGTGCGACTGAGCTGGGGAATTTATTCCCCGGCGTAATGGGGCTAAAGCGCGACGAATTGCTCCACCAGCAAAAGCAGCTCGTCCAGATCAAAGGGTTTTGGCAGGAACCCGGCCACAGTGAACGGTACCAGAGCGTTGTTGGTACCGCGCCCGGCGGTCAGGACGATGATCGGCGCGGGCGAAATTGCCAGCTTTTGATAGGCATCAATAAAGGCGGGACCATCCATGTTCGGCATTCGCATATCCAGCAATATCAAGGCGGGTTGTGCTTCGGTGGCCTGACGCAGCGCAGCTTCCCCATCCGAAGCAGTGACCACCTCGTAGCCTTCATTGGTCAGAGCCATACTCACAAAATCCTGAATGGCGAGGTCATCATCGACGACGAGAATATGGCGACTCATCCGTTATTTATCCTTCGGTTGTATTCAGCGGCAGACTGACAATAAAGCGGGTGCCACCTTCGGCTGGAAACTCCGCGCGAATTTGACCATTGTGTAGTTCGACGATCTGACGGCTGATGTATAAGCCCAGACCCATCCCGCCCAGATAGCCCGTACCGTGCGCCTGGTAGAATCGCTCAAAGATCAGTTCGCGGCGATCTGCGGGAATGCCAATGCCATGATCGGTGACGGCGAAGTGCATGAAGGCGGGTTCGGCACGCAGCGAAATTTCAATCGGGCCACCATCCGGGCTGTATTTAATGGCGTTTTCGAGCAGGTTAACCAACACTTGTTCGAGCCGGATCGGATCGACGGCGGCCATCAGCGAAGGGGGTGTTTCCAGAATCAGGGCGTGGCTGCTGGTTGTGCGCTGCACCGCTGTGATCACATCGCTGGTGAAGCGCGTCATATCAATCGTTTGTTTGTTCAGCGTCAAGCGTCCAGCCTCAAGCCGCGAAAGATCGAGCAGTTGCGACAGCAGGACGCTGAGCTTGGCCGACTGTTGATCGATTGTTTCCAATGCCCGCTGCAACTGCGCCGGGTCAACCGTGCCACGTTTATTGAGTTGACGCAGCAGCAGTTGAGAAAAGCCGCGCAGGCTGGTGACTGGCGTTTTCAATTCGTGGGCGGCCACCGACAAAAATTCGTTGCGGGCTTGCAGGGCACGTTCAGCCGCTAAACGCGCCGCCTGTTCGCTCTTGAGCAATAGCTGGCGTTCCGTGATGTCGCGTGCGATCACCTGAACACCATGCTCACCCTGCCAGGAAATGGGCGTGGAGGCCACCTCTACATCGAACAACGATTGATCGAGCCGCAGCCACCGCTGTTCAACCAGCGGATTAGCCTGACCGGTTTTCAGCAGTCGTTCCATGCGACTGTGGGCAAGCGGCGCACTTTCAGGCGAAATGAAGCGGAAATGCGATTGACCGATAAGCTGCTGTGGCTGGTCAACCCGCAGCAGCTTGAACGTTGCCGTGTTCGCATACACGATCTGATCCTGAATGATGACGAACACCGCATCAGGACTCAGTTCGACTAAATTTCGGTAACGTGCTTCGCTCTCCCGAAGTGCCCGTTCCGCGCGCGCTTTTTCAAGTGCCAACCAGGTACGTTCCGCAACCTGCTCAGTCAGAGCAATTTCATCCGGCCACCAGTGTCGGGGCTGGTGACTGTGCAGCGAAAACAGTGCCATGAGCTGATGTTCCTTGACGAGCGGCACACACAGAAAGGCGCGCAGGCCGATGGCTGAGTAGGCCGCGTTGAAGCTACTTGTGCGCGAGTCCTGCAAAATATCAGCAATGACGACGGTTTCACCGCTTCTTAAGGTGGCGATCAGTTCCGGGCCGAAATCGGCCATATGATACAAACCGCCGGACGACTCGACGCCGTCGACGTAGGCGTGGTTGACGATGGTATAGGCCTGCGTCGGGTCAGTCTCGGCATAGAGACTGCGATCTACCCCCATGTACCGACCCAGCGCCGAGGCAGCCGTCCACATGATCTCATCAGGATCGGCCATTGAGCGCAATTGATCGTTCAGCGCGATTAGAAATGCCTGCTGCCGTTCGATCAGGCGACGTTCGGTCACATTCAGCGCGACCAGACCAACGCCGATCCGTTCGCCTTGTTCAGTCTCAACCGGGTAATAGCTCACCAGATAATACTGCTGTCGTTGCAAAATCGGGTCACGACCTGTAAGCTCATAATCGAGGATTTGTTCGCCCCGTTCGAGAACACGCCGCATCAAGGGTTCAACTTTACCCGCAATGAGCGGCACCATTTCCTGGAGCGTTTTGCCAATATGGTCTGTAATTGAGTGCCCGTTCAAGCGCGCCAGCGTTTGATTAATGTGGACATAGCGCAGTTCTCGATCCATGAAGGCCAAACCCACCGGTGGGCTTTCGAGCAGTGTGTTCAGCAGCGCATAGGCTTCGTCTTTGGTTCGCAGCGATTGTTGCAGCGACTCGTACAGCCGGGCATTTTCGAGCGCGACAGAGGCCATTTGCGAAAGCTGCGTCAGGATGATCTCGTCCTGATCGGTGAAATCGCCTTCATACTTATCGGAAAGAAAGATCAGCCCCAGGTTTTGGCCGTCGCGCGTGGTCAGTGGTGCAGCCAGCAGCCCGCGCAAAGGGGGAGACTGAGATCGCTCAGAAGCCGGATAGTCATCCAGTTCGGCCTGGCTCAGGCGCAGCGGCGCATTTTGCTCGCAGACCAGCCCATAGAATCCCGTACCGTCGGCTGCCGGAACGTGGCCGCGCCAATCGCCATACTTTTCCGATAGTTCAACGGCGGTCAATGCCGCTGACCAATCGGCATCAATGACAAGGCTGGTGAATGCCTGATGCACGCCGATCAACTCACGCGCTTCCTGGGTAATCATGTCGAGCAATGCTCCCGGCGAAAGCACCGTATTCATGCTCAGTGCCGCCGCTGCCAGACGCTGCAACCGCTCCGTATTTTGCGTCTGAAGCTGCCGCATATCCTGTCGCACCTGAGCCAGCACAAGATGCGACTTGACCGTTGCGATCAGTTCGCGCACCGAAAATGGCTTGACCAGATACACATCTGCACCCGCATCCAGACCTTCGAGGCGCGCTTCTTCGCCCGCCCGTGCCGAAATCAAAATGATAGTGATGCGGCGAGTGCGTGAATCGGCGCGCAAGGCACGCAGCAGCCCAAACCCATCTAAACCCGGCATCATTACATCGGAGAGAACCAAATCGGGCTGCCAACGGAGCGCGCCTGCCAATGCAGAGTCGCCATCCGGGTAGGCCTGGACGATCCAACCCTGTTCGGTGAGCAAGCGGGTTAGATACAAGCGCATATCGGCGTTGTCATCAGCCAGCAGAATTCTCATGTTGTCGGTGCTGATCGGCGTCGTAATCGGAGGGGTGTTATAGGTTTCGATGCTCAATGGCAGTTCAGGCCGTTCGTGGTCGGGCAGCCAGTGAGCGGCTTCGTCAATATAGGGCAATATGCCCGTCGCGGTGGAAGTCTGTGTCCATCGTTTGTTGATCTGCTCAGCGTTCAAATGTGCCGTCGGCAGCCGAAGCATGAAACAAGTCCCGACGCCGGGTGTGCTGCTCACCTCAATCTCACCACCCTGCAATTGGATCAATTCCTGCACGAGTGACAGGCCGATCCCTGTCCCTTCATAGGTGCGGGCACGCGCATCGCGTACCCGGTAGAATCGCTCGAACAGATGCGGTAGTTCCGCTGCGGCAATACCGATCCCGCTATCACACACCTCAAGCAAAACATGATCGCCCTGCCAGCGCAGCGATACCCTAATCGATCCTTCAAAAGTGAACTTGAAAGCATTCGAGAGCAGATTCAGGACGATCTTTTCCCACATTTCGCGGTCAACATAAATCGGTTCAGGCAGCGGTGGACAGTCCACCTCGAAGGTCAAACCAGCACGCTCAATGACCGAACGAAATACACTGGCAAGGTCTGTCGTCAAGGCCGCCAGATCGGTCAGTTCATAGGCGACCTCAGCACGGCTGGCCTCGATCCGCGAAAAATCGAGCAGGGCATTGACCAGTTTGAGCAGGCGCAGACTGTTCCGATTGATCAATTCCAGCATCTCGCGCTGTCGAGTGGTCAGGGCATTCTGGGAATCGTTCAATACCGCCTGTAGTGGGTCGAGCATGAGCGTCAGGGGCGTGCGAAGCTCGTGGCTGACATTGCTGAAAAACAGCGTCTTCGCATTATTCAAGGTGGCAAGCGCCTCGGCACGCTGCCGTTCTTCCTCGTAGGCGCGCGCATTGGCGATAGCAGTAGCAATTTGCCCGGCAACCAACGTCAGGAAGCCGCGATAATCCTCATCCAGCCGACGGCGCGGATTGATCGCAGACACCAGGAAGCCATAGGGCAGTTCCTGATTGGCGCGCATCAGCGGCAGAATGAACGCCTGCTCCGGCGGGACACCCCATGCCCCAGTCGGCAGTGTGTTAAATCTTTCGGTCAACTGTTCAATCAGGATGGGTTCGCCAGCCCGGATCACGTCGGCTAACGGCCAAATCGCGTCCTCTATAGTTGCCAGATCGATCCGTAGCGGGCTGGCCGGTTGATCCGGCTCGATTTTGGTGGCACTCGTCAAACGCGCAAATTGACCATCCGCTGAGAGGAGATACAGCAGCGCGAAGGGTATATCCAACGGATGTGCCGCAAGCGAAGTCGCCGCGAACTGACAGGCCGCCTCCGGCGTTTTAGCATCTGCGGGATTGGCCGCCAGTTCGCTCAGAATCGCCAGCCGACGGGTACTCAGGACTTGATGGGTAGTTTCTGTGACCGCCGTGAAAATCCCACCGACTCCGCCCGTCTCATCACTGATTGGGCTATACGAAAAGGTAAAGTAGCATTCTTCCAAATAGCCGCTGCGGTCAAGCAGCAGCAGTTGATCATTTGACCAGGTGGCTTCCCCACGCTGTAAAACGCCTTCCAGCATGGGGCCAATAATCGGCCAGATTTCCGGCCACACATCACGTCCGCGCGCGCCCAATGAGGCCGGGTGCTTGGCACCCAGCATCGGACGGTAAGCATCATTGTAGAGCTTGACCATGTCCGCGCCCCACCAGATGAGCATCGGAAAGCGTGAGGCCAGGGCAATGCTAACCGCCGTTCGCAGGCTTTGCGGCCATGTTTCGGCTGAACCGAGCGGCGTTTTTGACCAGTCCAGCGCACGCATGAGCGCGCCCATTTCGCCACCACCTGTGGTGATGCTGTTGATGAGATGGTTTTGAACTGGGTGTCGTTGAAAATCATCCACAAAAAGGTTACTCCGCTATCGGTACACTGAAAAGACAAATCGCGTGCCGTTATTTAGCTGGGCTGATCACTGAATCAAAAAGACCTCACCTGCCACTATTTTACAAGTGCGGGGGAGGTCGGGCCAAATAGCCTCTCTCGCTGAAATAGCTTTTGTTCGTTCAGGCGGACGTTTTAAGGTCCGTCGTTACTTCCCGGCGCTGGGTCAATTCGTCCGGCGCGATGCCCAAAATCTGTGCGGCCTGGGATGTATCACCGCTCGTCTGTAGCAGCACCAAGCGGATCATTTCGCGTTCGACTTCGGCCAGCACCGCGTTCAATGCGCGCCCCTCGCGTATCGCCTCATTCAGATCGATCAGATACGGTGCAGATGCTCCCGACAAATCGAAATGCTCTGGCGTGATCATGCCGCCGCCAGACAGCACGACGGCACGCTGAATCGTGTTTTCCAACTGACGAATATTGCCCGGCCAACTGTAGCGCATCAACAAATCGAGCGCCTCCTGCACGATGCGCGCGGGCGGCAGCCCTTCACGGTAGCGATACTTATCCAGAAAGTGGGTGACGAGCAGCGGTATATCGGACATGCGTTCGCGCAGCGGCGGTAAGGTGATCGTGATCACGTTCAGACGGTAGTACAGGTCTTCGCGGAAGTGACTCAACTCGATCTCTTTGGGAAGGTTTTTGTTGGTGGCCGCGATCACGCGCACATCTACCTTGAAGTCTTTAGAGCCGCCCACCCGCTGAAATTCGCCACTTTGCAGGACGCGCAGCAGCTTTTTCTGTGTGTTGAGCGTCATTTCCCCAATTTCGTCCAGGAAGATTGTGCCGCCATTCGCCAGTTCAAAGCGGCCTTGCCGGGTGGCAATCGCACCCGTAAACGCACCCTTCTCGTGGCCGAACAGTTCCGACTCCAGCAGCGTTTCGGGCAGCGCCGCGCAGTTGATTCGCACAAACGGGCCGCGTCGCCGCATCGAGTGTTCAAACAACATTTGCGCGACGGACTCTTTACCGGTACCCGTCTCTCCATAAATCAGGACGGTTGCTTCCGATTCGGCGACACGCCCGATCACTTTGAACACTTCCTGAATGGCCGGGCTGGCTCCAACGATACGCTCTGTAATATCGCCGGGCGATTGCGAAAAGCGAGTTTCGAGCGCCACCACCTGATTGGTCAGGCGTTGATGTTCAAGCAATCGGTTGATCGTGACAAGCACCTTACTCAGTTCAAAGGGCTTCATAATGTAATCATAAGCGCCCAGTTGAATCGACTGAATGGCTACCGATGAAGTGCCGTGCGCCGTCATCACAATCGTTGGCACTTCAAGGCCGTCGTCACGCAGGCGTTGCAGGAGCGTCAGGCCGTCCATATCGGGCATCCGCACATCGAGCAGGAAGGCATCGGGCAACTTCTTTTCAATCATCTTTAGCGCCGCTGAACCGTTTTTGGCGACTTCGACGTTGAAGCCTTCATCTACCAGGAAATCGGTCAGCATCATGCGGATCGCTTCATCGTCATCCGCTACCAATACGGTGTAAGTCATCCAAACCTCCAGGACGCATTTTCGAGCTTACGCCCAATGTTACGTTTATTTGTTTACGGTGTGCCAGTTGCCCACAATGTATCGAGCAGATATTATAACGCCATTCGCAAAATCCTTTTACAAACGTTAAGGTTTTCCGGTCAATGCGCCTGCACGATCACTTTAGCCAACTTGACTATTCCGATTCACGATTTGTTGTACTTCGCTGCCAAGTTCAGCGTCTTCATCTGAGAGTTGAGCCAGCAGCGCGGCCAGCCCATCTGCCCAACCACGTTTGTAGGCTTCATTGGTGGCGAACTGCTGTGGAATTAACCGCTCGATCAGTTCGGTTTGCTGATTGGCAAGCCGCCGAATCGCGCTGGAACTCAGGTAGCTATCGCGCAGTTTATTCAGTGTGCGGCGTATGACGGCGCTATCGGCTGGATTGCTGAGCGTTTTTTCTAATGTCTCCAGACCGCCTAATGCCGAGATGAAATACTGCATCTGGTCAAGGAGTTCGCGCTGTAGCTGGGCAGCCAATTGTTTCGCTTCTGCTTCGCTGATTGGCTTATCCATTGGGGTGTGCCTCGTGATAGAGTCTTAGCTGCTCATCCAATTCGCGTTCGGCCTGTTCGCGGGTGATAACCGGGACGTTGGAGACCGCGATCATGATCTCCATCAGTTTCGACTGGTGGTCAATGCTGAATTCCTTCGGGCTTTTGAAGTGTTTCGGCGGCTGCCCGCCGGCTGCCCGATGAAACAGCACTTCGGCGGCGCGCAGGGCATCTTCAGCCAGGCCGTTCAGGGCGAAGTCAAGCGCCACATCGAGCAGCACTTTCGCGCCGTTTAGCAGTTTTTCACGTTGAGCAGTGGGCAGTTCGGCCAAACCGGGATGGGTGTAGGTGAAGATGCTCAGGTCTGGCGCGGGTGGCGGTTCGCCCGATGTGACCGCCACCCGCGCGGGCAGCAACCCGGCAATACGCGGCGCAGGCAGCATCAGTAATGGCGGCGGAAACAGAGAATGTGAATTTGGCGCGGCTTGAGGTACAATTCGCATGAGAAGGTGTATTCCTTTCTAACGTGCGGCGGCTTCTCTTTCGACGGGTCAGCCGCCGCACGTGTTCACCAATATATGTATATTAATCAATTTCAATGATTGTGTCAAGTAGTCAATCTGAGGTTTAGATCAGTAGTGTTGATTCAGCGTCTACGTGAGGCACGGGAAAAGCGTGGTTTCACGCAACGTGAATTGGCTCAACGGTGCAATTTCGGAATCAATCAGATTAATCGTTATGAGAATGGCACCAGTGATCCACCATCTGAGTATCTGCGAACCCTTGCTCAACAGTTGGGTGTCAGTACCGATTACCTGCTTGGTCTGACGGACGAGCCGCAAGGCTTTGCCGTCCCCAGTGAGATCAAACCGGATGAGCGCGAAATATTGGATGCCTATCGCCGCGAGGGATGGCGGGGCGTCGCGCGTCTGGGCGTCGAAAGAATCCCCTGAAAGCAGCAGTAATAGCGATCTGTATTTTGCACATGCCCTGGTCAATTGTTTGAGTCGCGGGCGTTTTGCATGTAAAATCCTGTTACAAACGCTCCGCATGGGGACGCACATGATCAAGACCATTGTCTCGATTGAAGATGAAACCGAGATCGCCGAACTGCTCTCGGTGGTACTCGACAGCCCAACGCTGGATGTCGCGCTGGTCGATACCGCTTTCGACGGCCTGAGCCTGATTCGTGAAACACGCCCCGATCTGGTGATCCTGGATGTGATGCTGCCCGATATGGACGGCTGGAGCGTCTATGATGCGATCCGCGCCGATCCAACCTTGCGTCATACGCCGATCATCATGCTCACCGTTTTGCG
The DNA here is from genome assembly GCA_038239365.1 of Aggregatilineales bacterium. GTDB lineage: Bacteria > Chloroflexota > Anaerolineae > Aggregatilineales > UBA2796 > JBBRMW01. Next base: position 17,994 of record JBBSEU010000023.1, on the reverse strand, counting down.
CCGGGAGTTCACGCCGCGCCGTACCCACAATGACGGGCCGCTCGATGCGTATATCACCAAGCCGTTCGATCCGATTCATTTGCGTGAACAAATCGAAAAGATGCTGGGAATCGCTGTATGGGCGTAACCGAACTTCAAACCAGCAGCACGCCGCGCGTCTTTCCGGTTGATGTTGAACACGCCGGGATTCGGTTGGCGCTGCCGATCCTGATCGTTGGCAGCGGCGTTCTATTTTATGTCGTCCTGTCGCCGCTCATTGGCTCGGTTGTGGAAAGTCTGCTCGGCGTTGATGCGCTTAATGGTTTCGCCTCGTTTGGCGTCGCCTTGCTGGGCGCGCTGGGCGTCGGCGTGCTGGCAGATCGACTGCTCAAACGCTACTGGTCAAGTGGGCGCAGGCTGGTTCTCGATACACAGGCACTCGTGCTGCGCGATCAGCGACGGGGGCGCACGCCACAAACCCGGATCGTGTTAGACCAGCGCATCAATGTGCAAAGCTGGCGCTTCACCGTTCGGCGCAGTTCGCCGCGCGCGCCAAGCGGCTGGATCATGCTGGCCTGCCAACTCGGCCAGGATGATACACAACTGATCCTGTATACGTTCATGCCACCCAAAAGATCGGCCACATTGCCACTGCTGCGCGTCTTTTCCGAATTGGCCGGGCGCAAAGACCTGGAAGGCGGCAAACTCTCATTGCGCGAAACGACAGAACAACGCCGATTGCTTAAGGCCGAAAATGAGCGTTGGCAGGATGGCGCAGAGCTGCAACCCGAAAGTTTTGCCAGCGTGCTTGAGGCATTATCGCCGTACATCCCGGAATGGAAATTGTAACTCCTTGAACTTAGAAAATTAAAAAGAGCCAAAAATGCTTACTCCGCCACTGACCCTCGGCATCGAAGAAGAATACATGATCATCGATCCGCAAACCCGCGAACTGACCTCGTATGTACAGGAGATGCTCAATCGAGGCAGCATCGTTTTGGGGCACAACGTCAAGGCCGAGTTCATGCAGTCGCAGATCGAGGTGGCCGGGCGTGTTTGCCAGAACATCCCCGAAGCCCGCAGCGAATTGATCCGGCTGCGACGCGCGATCAGCGAACTGGCTGCTGAAAGTGGCAAAACCTTTGCAGCGGCGGCCACACATCCATTCAGCCGTTGGCGCGATCAGATGATCAGTGAAAACGAACGCTACGCCGATCTGCACCGCGATATGCAGGACGTGGCGCGGCGGCTGCTGATCTTTGGGATGCACGTTCACCTGGGCTTTGGCACATCCGATGAAGCGCACGCCCTGACCATCGACATTATGAATCAGATTCGCTACTTTCTGCCGCACGTCCTGGCGCTCAGCACCAGTTCACCGTTCTGGCATGGCCGCGAAACCGGACTCAAATCGTATCGCTGTGTGATCTTCGAGTCGCTGCCCCGTACCGGTATTCCGCCGTCGTTTGGCAGCTACGAAGAATACGAACATTACGTGGCGCTGCTGGCAAAAGTCGGCTCACTGGGCAAGGGCGTTAACCCCAAAGACCCGACGCGCATCTGGTGGGATGTTCGCCCCAACCCGCGCGTTGGCACACTCGAAATCCGTGTTGCCGATATTTGTACGACGGTTGACGAGGCGATCTGCATCGCGGCACTGATTCAGGGATTGGCGGCGATGCTGCTCAAGCTGCGTCAGAAAAATCAGACATGGCGCTGGTATCGCGGCGAACTGATCCAGGAAAACAAGTGGCGTGCGGCGCGCTATGGCATCGAAGGCGAACTGATCGATTTTGGCCGCGAGGAGTCAGTGCCCATTTTGGATTTATGGCGGGAAATCATCGGCCTGATGGGTGAAGCGGTAGATGAACTTGGCACACGTCAGGAAGTAGAATATGCCTACACGATCCTCCAGAATGGCACGAGCGCAGATCGCCAGCTAGCCACCTATCGACAAGCCATTGAGGGCGGCGGCACGGCTGAAGAAGCTCTCGTCAAGGTGATGGATCGGCTCATCGCTGAGACGAAACAATCCCTGTAGCAGCCTATAAGATTTCAGGCAAGGAAAACAACAAATGGTTACAGCACTGGTACTGATGACAATTGAACGCGGCAAGATGAGCGTGGTCACGGAACAACTCTTGAAGCTGGATGGCGTCTCGGAAGTGTTTTCGGTGGCCGGGCGCTACGATCTGGTCGCATTGCTCCGCACGAATACGAACGACGAAATTGCCGATCTGGTGACGGCCAAAATTCGGGATGTGCCGCATATCACGCACACCGAAACGCTGATGGCCTTCAAAGCCTTCTCGAAAGAAGATTTGGGTGCGATGTTCAGCATCGGCAGCGACGACCCGGTGACGCCCTGAGCGCGCGTAAGGATTAGCGACGGCAATCGATCCGAATGAGCGTGTCCGAATTTACGATACTTATCACGAGGGCGAAACATGACGAATGCGACTCAACAGGCGGTGGTTGCCAGCGGTGAATTCAGCCTGGGCGGTGTGTTGACTGTTCGGCGGCTGGGCTTTGGCGCAATGCGGATTACCGGAGAGGGCATCTGGGGCGAACCCGCCAACCACGATGAAGCGATTGCAGTGTTGCGCCGAGCCGTTGAAGCCGGTGTTAACTTGATCGATACGGCGGATGCTTATGGCCCCGATGTGAGCGAACGGCTCATTGCCGAAGCACTGTACCCTTACCCCGATAGTTTGGTGATCGCTACCAAAGGCGGTTTGCTGCGCGGCGGCCCCGGCAACTGGTATCCCGATGGCCGCCCTTCGCACCTGCGTGAGGCGCTTGACGGAAGCCTGAAACGACTCAAGCGTGAGCAAATTGATCTGTATCAGTTTCATCGGCCTGACCCGGATGTGCCCTTTGAGGACTCGGTTGGCACACTGGCCGATCTGCAAAAGCAGGGCAAAATTCGATTGGTTGGCTTGAGCAACATTGAGCCGGAACAATTGGAAAAGGCGCAGCAGATTGTGCCGATTGTAACTGTGCAAAATCGCTACAACCTGGCGGATCGTGCCTCGGAAGCGTTGGTAGACATTTGCGAACGTGAAGGCATCGGCTTCATTCCCTGGTTTCCGCTGGCAACGGGCGAACTGGCAAAATCGGGCGGCAAACTCGATCAGATCGCGCAGCAGCACAATGCTACTCCCAGTCAAGTCGCGCTGGCCTGGCTGCTGCACCGTTCTACAACGATTCTGCCGATCCCCGGCACGTCGTCTGTCGCGCACCTTGAAGAAAACCTGTTAGGCGGCGCGATCAAGCTGACCGATGCCGAATTCGAGACGCTCGGCAAGCTGCATTAGCCTCCCCAATTTGTCAGCCGTAATCAAGTCTAATTGATGAGGCTGACTTTAATTTTAACCCTTCAATTGTGAATTCGTTGTGAAATTGTTCAGTGACCGATTGCCTCTTTGTTTTATCACTGATAACATGAGCAATGCTTTGATTTGTGACCCTCAAGCTAAGAGGTAATTGTGATCAAGTTGCGCCGTTTGCTCATAATTATCAGTCTCCTGGGATTGATTGGTAGTACGCTGTTGTTTCTGAATATCACCGCGCCAAATCCAACCCATCGGCGCTATTCGAGTCGCCCCCCGATCATGACTGGAGGCGGTTCAAGTCAGGATATTGGCCTCGATGCGGAGCGCGTTCTCTCTAATGATTTAGGAGTACCACGAAATGATCTGCCCGATCAGCGCCAGTGTTTTGGCATGACGCGCGGTTATGCCATGCCGTCCGATTGTCGCGTGGTCATTTCTTATTATCCAAATCTGACGGCCAGTTTCCGCCGTCCTGATTTCATCAGTAGTGATTTCGTTGCCGAATCCAAAAATCGGCTCAGTATGCCCTATCAGGAACGCGATCTGCTTGATCAAATTGGTGACTACACGTTGGTTTCGCGTACCCTGAACAAGCCATTATGGGTTTATGTGCGTACCGATACCAAAGTCGATCCAGAGTATGAATCGCTGGTCAATTCGACGGGTGGTGCAATTGTCCGTTACTTCGCAGCCGTAGGTTATACCGATCCAGTGGATAAGGCCGCACAATATGGGCTTGTTATTTTCGGCGCGGCATTCCTGACCGTTGGCGCGTGCGAACTCATTTCGCGGCGGCGTGGTGGCAGCACTGGCGGTCAGCATATACCCGTCAAACCGCATCCGCCAACCCCACCTGACTCGAATAGAGGTTCATCTCGACGCCGTTCACCTGATCCAGTGGGTGAACTGGATGCTGCGCTCAAACGTGCCCAGGAAGCAGCACGTCACACGCGAAATAAATTGGATTAGCATAAAAACGCCGCCTCTCGTAAAAGGTTAGAGGCGGCGTCTCAATCTGTACCCGATCCCCGAACTTACCGCTAAAATAGGCTCCACATTTAATCGTCTCATCCACACAGGAGTCGGATTCTTTATGAGTAACAAAAATTTAACCCGCGACGCTATTGCCGAACTGATCGGCACGTTCACGCTCGTGCTGCTGGGGGCAGGCGCGGGGGCGTTCGGTGCGCCGCTGGTGGTCGTGGCGCTGGCACATGGTCTGGCGCTCATCTCGATCATCTACACCTATGGTCACATTTCGGGCGCACACGTCAACCCGGCAGTGACGCTTGGCTTGCTGATTGGCCGCCACATCGACATTACGCGCGCGGCAGCCTACTGGGTTGCACAGTTCGTCGGTGGCATTCTGGCGGCGTTGGTCATCAAGGCGTTCATCCCGGTTGGCCTGACCATCGGCGGTGTGGCCTATGCGGGCAGTTTGGGCGAAACGACAGGCGCACTAACCGGCCCCTATCTCCTGCAAGCCTGCCTAATCGAATTGATTCTCACCTTCCTATTGGTGAGTGTCGTCACCCAGGCCGCCGCTTTCGGTAGAGCAGGACAGATCGCCGGGGTAGGGATCGGTCTGACGCTGGCAGCCAGCATCCTGTTCGGCGGCCCGCTCACTGGTGCATCGCTGAATCCGGCGCGTACTTTCGGCCCGGCGATTGTGTCCGGGAACACCAGTTACGTATTCGCCTATCTGGTAGCGATTTTCCTGGGCGGCGCACTGGCCGGGATCGTACAAAACACCTTATTTGAAGCCAAAATCCCCGTCGAAGCGGTCACTAATGGTGGCAAGAGACGCCGTTAGTTGATGCGTTTACTCGTTTATGGCGCAACCCCACTTGGCGCGTACCTGAGCGCACATTTTCGATTTCTGGGTCAGCAGGTCACATGGCTTGCTGACTCGCAAACCGTTGAGGCAGTGACGAGTGCGGGCGGTATTCAGGCTATTGGCGCACGTGGCCGCCGCATGGCAACGGAGATTCACGTTACGGCGTCGCCCGATGAAGCCTTCGCCGCGCCGTATGACGCCATCTTTTTCGTGATGCAGGGCTACGACACGATGGCGGCACTCACGGCCATGATGGGGCATCTCAAAACATCCCCGCCGATCATCAGCCTGCAACGTGGGATCGGGAACGCCGAACGGATAGCGTCGGTATACGGCGCGGCGAACGTCATTCGCGGCGCATTGACTGCCGTGATCGCACATCCGATACTGAGCGATGGCAAACCCGCGCTGGAAACCGTCGTGCGAATGCCGTCCGGGGGAGTCGGGTTGGCCGATCAGCACCCACTTAGTCAGGAGATCGCGGCGCTGCTTCAGGCGGCCTATTTACCCGTTGTGTTGGGCGATGGCCGCAGTCTGAGATGGAGTGCGCTGCTCTGGCAATTGCAAGGCAATGCGATCCCGGCGCTGGTTGATTTGCCGTTTCGAGATGTGTACAGCAGCCCGACGTTGTTCCGACTCGAATATCGAATGCTGATTGAAGCACTCGGTATTATCGAGGCGCTCAAAATCCACCTGATCGATCTGCCAGGAGCGCCGATTAGCAAATTGGCGACTCAGTTACAGGCGATCCCGGCCAGTCTGCTGCCATCGCTCATCATCCGCACAAGCGCGCCACCCAGCCTGCGGGATGAGTTGCTACAAGATGCCCGTTACAGCGAAGCCGCCTACCTGAATGGTGCGATTGCCCTGCACGCCCACGACTTGAAACTGCACGCGCCGATCAACCATGTGCTGGCGCTGACCTTGCAGGATATTGCGGATCGGCGGGCGGTCTGGGCGCAATTTCGCGGCAATCCACGCACGTTGGAAGCACTGATCGGGGTTGCGGCGGGGCGCTAACCAGCCAATCCAAAATATCAGGCGCAAAGTTGAGTCCCGGCAATGAATTACCGGGCAAAGTGTTCAGGCCAGCAGCATTTCCGCCACGACGCGCAGTTTTTGCGTGATCGGGTGATCGGGATAGCGGTGGACAAACACGCCGCCACTTGCCAGCGCCATCATCTCATCCGAGTGAGGCAGCACCGCCGCCACTTCGCAGTTGTAGGTACGTTCCATTTGCGCCTTGATGTCATCGAAATCAAAGAAGGTGGGCGTCTTGTTGACGATCAGGACCATGCGCGGCACGTCCAGTTTGCGCGCCACTTCTACTGTAACCGCCGTGCCCTGAATATCCTGCTGATCGGGGCGCATGATGATCGCCAACCCATCCGAGATCGCCAGTGAGAGCAGCGTTTCTTCGTTCAGGCCGGGGTGCGTATCGATCAACAGCACGTCCAGGTTCAGTTCTTCGACCAAACGGTGAAAACCATCGTTAAGCAGCCCAACATCGTAGCCTTCACGCAGCACGCGCGCAATATCGCCCGCTTTGATGCTCGACGGCACCAAATACACCTGCCCCTTCGGAATAACGAGTACCTGCCCCTTGATCCCGCTGTTCGAGAGATGTGGGGTCACGTCATAAGCCGTCTTCTGAATGTCGCAGCGTCCCCAGATATAATCATTCAGGGAATACTTGATTTCGTCTTCGGTCAGGCCGAACAGCACATGAATGCCCGGCGACTGAATATCGGTATCAATCACGCCCACCTTGCGACCTTCGGCAGCCATCAGTGTAGCAAGATTCGCTGTCGTATTCGACTTGCCGGTACCACCCCGGAAGGAGTGAACAGAGATGATTTTGGACATAAGAAGCTCCATGTAAAACAAGGCTGTGCGCCGGGTAACTTGTACCTATATATAGCACATCTTGTGAAAAGCGGCGGAATGCGTTCGGAAAGAACTCCTATAATTCTAGCGCATTGTTGAGCTGTTGTGTCATTTGTGATGGGGTGGAGAAAATGTATTTTGCTGGATGATTATCGCGTTATTGTGGTGGGTGGTGGGCTGGCCGGGATCGTGGCTGCGCTTCATCTGGCCGAACGAGGCATCACGCCCTTACTTCTGGAAGCTGATCCAGAGCGGTTGGGCGGGCGGCTGAGTGGCGGCGCGGCAGTGAACATCGAAAGCGGCGGCAAAAGCTGGTCATTTCGCGGCGAACACGGCATTCACGGCGTCTGGGGGCAGTACCACAACTTGCGCGCGCTGCTCAAGCGTAAAGGGATCGATCCGGGTTTTGTCGCGGCACGGCGTGAAGCGTGGATATTGCGTTCACCAGGCGGGCGCATCCAGTGGGCAGAAGGCGGAAGTGCCTTACGCCGTAGTTGGATTCCCGCGCCGTTTCACTATCTGGCCTTATTCGTTCGTCCGCGCTTTTTGCAAATGCTTACCCTGCGCGATCTAGCAAGTATGTTTCGGGTGCTGGGCAGTTTGATCTTTTCGCTGGCCTTCGATCCGGCGGCGGAAGGCGATACCTTGCGCGGCTTGACCCTTGCCGATTTTTTCCGGGGCTGGTCGCCCACCTTGCAAGCGTTGTTCATCGGCTTAGCGCGAAACTTCACGTCTGCCCGCCCCGAACAAGTGCCGCAAGCCGGGTTCATCGCCTTTTTGCGATTTTATACGCTCTTGCGCCGCGATGCCTGGGCCTTCAACTACTTCAACAGCGACTCTGATCAGGCGTTGATCGCGCCATTGGTAGATCGCTTGCGTGCTGCGGGCGGAATCATTCAATGTGGGGCGCGCGTCGAACGGCTGGAACGCACAGTGGATGGTTGGCGTGTCGTCTGGGATGGCGGTGAGGCACACGCGGATCAGGTAATTTTGGCATTGGACGCCCCGGCCAATCAAACCCTGTTGCAAAACAGCCCCGCTACCGCCGAACATGCCGCGTCGCTCACCTGGCCGCTGGCCGTGCCGAGTGCGGTCATGCGCTTTTGGTTCAACTACACGCCGCGCTCCGCCGAAGCCGGGATTTTTACGGGCGATTTCATCATTGATAATTTTTTCTGGCTGCATCGCTTCAATCGAGATTTCAAGGCGTGGCATACGGCAACGGGCGGGAGTGCTCTCGAAGCGCATATTTATGGCTCGCCCGAAGCCTTGCGCGAACCCGATGCGGTACTGCTGGCACGGGCGCTGCTCGACTTGCAGCGTGTGTGGCCGGAACTGCGTGGCAAGCTGATCACTCAATCGGTCCGGCGCAACCCGGCCACGCATACTCTGTTCAGCACCGAAGGCGAACAGCTTCACGTCGAAACGCCCTGGGAAGGCTTAACGGCCTGTGGCGACTGGGTGCAGTATCCCCATTCGTCATTGTATATGGAACGCGCCGTCGTAACCGGGATCGCGGCGGCGAATCGGGTGCTGGCCGATACAGAACGCGAGCTTTGGTCGATTCAAGCGGTAGATCGGCCTGAGATTCTGGTACGTGGAATCGAGCGCGGCCTGCGTTGGGTTCGCCGCCGGGCACGCGCCCGCAAACGAAAACCTTAAATAGGATATATTTTGAGGCAAGAGGCGAAATCCCATGTTCAAATATACCAGAATCCTTATTGCAAGCGTCAATGCCGATGCAGTCGATGATTTTATCAAGGCAATTTCGTCACCATACCCAATCGTTTATGGGCGAACCGATAATTCAAATTCACGGTTGCCATTAAGCATTTATTTCCGAAAAATTATTGACCACGAAGAAGTTGTCTTTGATGTATTTGGCTTCGCAGGGGATGTAAAACAAGTCGATTTTGTATTTGAAATTTCGGTGGAAGGTATTCCTGTCGTTGTTTTATTGGTGCCGTATCAACTAGCTAATGCTATTGAGAACACTCAGGCTTACCTTGATCTTTTGCGCGCATGGCAGATCAAGACCTTCATTATTGCTGACCTTAAGCCCTCTGATAACGTTGCTATGCTACGCGAACAACTCAAATTGTCTGACAACGAATCGCTTTTGACGTGCAGCATTAGTGATCCTCAAAGTGTCCATGAGGTGTTGTCTCGATTGCTCAGAGCCAGTACAGCTTTCAATCAAATTCCCTATTTGATGGCACACTTTGGTTAAATTAACTCAGAAAGGCGGATTGAGTCTCAGCGCCCCGGATAGATCACTTCAATCGACGGCACACCCTGAGCATCGACGTTCAACCAACCAAGCAGCAGATAATCGGCCTGTCCTTTGTAGTCAACCTGCCAATGGTATGGATTGATCGGATCGTAAATACCCGTGCGAATCGGGTAGCGTCCGGCAGCCAACGTTTCGGGCAGCAGGATCGTATACGTATCGGCTATCATTTCGCCTGCAATCCAGTTTGAGAGCGGAAAATTCCCGTTGAGCGGCGGACTGTCGTGCTGTGCGACAGGCGGGCCGTTGACTTGTGGCTGCTCAACGTGAACGTAAACTGTGCCGTTGTTCATTGTGTCAGTCGCTTGCCAGACCAGATGCGCGGTCAGCGTGCGCTCATGCAGTTCCAGTGCCGAATCGCGCAACAGGAGTCGTTCGCCAAACCGCGCCGCCGATTTTTCATCATTGGCGGGTGAGGCATAATTGCGGGCGTGAATCGGCACTTCGCCAAAAACCGCAAACACTTTGTAGGGTTCGTCCGGCTGCAAACTGACCTTGAGTTTTGCTACTGCCGGGGCGGGAAAATCCTGCCGCACGTACAACTGATAATGATCCTTGAAAGCCTGATCAATCGCCCAATCCGAAGTGGCGTAGTTGCCGTTGCCCGGATAAGTGTCCAGCAAGCCGTAGCCCTGTCCATCCGGGCCGATCAATTCCAGGCGCACGGTGAGGTTAGAGCGGAGCAGGCGCGCGGCTTTCCAATACAGATTCACGTCGATCACATCGCCGGGATAGGCCACGACGGGCGGCACATCAAAACCTAAAAGTAATGCGCCCGGTGCCAGTTCAACCATCTTGGCGTTCGGGATTGTGTTTTCAGGGACAGTGGGCGGCTGCGTGTAATCGGGCGCGATGACTCGTACCGGAATGATCACGCCGAGCAGCACCATCCCCGCGACAACTCCCCAAACTGGCAGCCGCGTTCGCAACGCCGAAAGCCCGCTGACGGCCAACAAACAAAAGGCGGGCAGCGCGGGCAGCAAATATCGGCCTGGAATCAGGTGGATACTTTTGTAGAATAAGACCAGTCCGAGCGCGCCGCCAACCGTTGAAAACAGAATCGCAAGCAGCACAAACTGTGATTGCCGGGGCGTCTCGCGGCGACGCATCACCAACGATACCAGAACACCCAGCGTCACGACTCCAGCGCCGATGTACCACGCTGTTTGAATCGTGTTGGGCAGCGGCAAATTGCCCCAACCGAACAACCCGAAGGCGCTATCGAGGGCATAGCGCAAGCCGCTGTACAGAAAATCAAATGTGCCCGGTTCGCCCAGACGCCGAACAATCGTTGAAAGGGCGTTATCGCCTTCGGAACTGACTCGCAAAAAGGGCAGCAGCACCGACGGCAAACTTTTCAGCAAGACGATCACGCCCGCAACCGAAACCGTTCCAAGCGCCACTGTCCCGGCGATCAATCGCGGTGATGCGCTGAACAGCACCACCAACAGGATCGGCGCAAGCATGATCAGCAAATTGAGTTTGACCGTCATACCAATTGCCAGCACCAACATACAGGCCGCGATCAAGCGCAGCGAAGGCCGCCCACGATGAAATTGAAGCAGTAACCAGGTCAGGATCGCACCGAAGACCGCCGCTGGGCCATCGTTGCTGACGACGCTGCTGTTGAACAATAGCTGCGGCCACAGTGCATACAAAGCCGTTGCCGCATACTGCAAACCAGGACGCTTCGGCCAGAGTAAACGTGCCGCTCGATAAATGAACACCACGCCAAACAGCGAGAACAGCAAAGAGGCAACGCGCGCCGTCGTGAGCGCCAACCGCGTCTGAATTTCGCCGGGCGTCAGGGCGTCAATGCTGTGCAGTGCGTAGTTGCGCCCTGATGTGCCGTAGTGAAAGTAGGGATTCAACAGCGGCGGTTTATATTGGCTCACGTCGCTCTGAGAGACGGTCAGGATCGCTGCCAAATACAGATAATAGAGCGGCGGTTGAATGCGCTCGGAGTTTGGGATTGGGTCGGATTCGGCGGGCAACCTGCCCTCATGTGCCAGCTTCACGGCATAGCCAAAATGCCCCGGCTCATCATACGATTCCCAGGCTGGTACGGCCAACAGGTAGTTCATGCCAAACCCAAAGTGAAGCAGCACCAACACGCATACGGTGAGCAGCCTACCAAATTTGTGGCGTCTGTTCTCGGTCATAACCCTCTATTGTTTCCCAAACCTGAACGCACTACTGTACGATCAAGTACGCGGGAATACAAACGATCTCATAGTTCGATGGGCACGACTCGCCCGGCACTCAATTCGATAATCGCGTCTGAATAGGCCTTCAGATCGTCAAGTGGGAGCGTCACATAAAGCGTCACATCGCCCGCGAATTCCTCGGAATCGATCACGCCGTTGTGTGCCACCGTTAACAATTTGACCCGTTCGTAGAGTGGATAGGGCAGCGTAATACCGACCTGTCGCAGCATGATCTTTGGCCGAATAGGAAGCGCGGCCAGTGCTGCTCGTGCCGCATCACCAAAAGCATGAACAAGCCCGCCTGTGCCCAATTTGATTCCGCCAAAATAACGTGTCGTGGTGATCACCACATCGCCCAAATCCGCGCCGTGAATGACTGCTAAAGTGGGCGGCCCGCCAGTGCCCGTTGGTTCTCCGCCATCGGACATCCCTTCGGTTGTGGACACGCCATAGCCGACTTTGAAGGCGTAGATGTACGATGAAGCATCGGGGAATTCAACGCGCGTCGCCTGAATGAATTCGCGGGCGGCATCTACTGTTTCGGCAAAGCCAATCGTGGCGATGAACCGTGATCGATTAACTTCAATCTCGATGCGTGTAGTCGCGGCGGGAATCGGGTAGTGTGTGTTCATTCTGTGGTAAGTAGAGATGCTAGCGGTGCGCGGCGAAAATAGTCACGGTAGGCGCGCGATTCTTCAAGCAGTGCAGCGAAGCGCGGGTTTGCCTCACCCCCCAACCCCCTCTCCGACTGCGTTTCTGGCGCGTGCAGTTGCCGCGACTGCGAGGGGGAGTCGGAGCGTGTTAGAAATTGAACGGTATTTCCTGATAACGCACTGGACATACCCGGCAGCATAGCGATCCCCATGCGAATGATGCCTTCCGACTGCGCGGTACGCCCACACAAGGTTGCTAAATCAATTTGCCCGCCCTGTCGATTGATCACAAATTTTGCGATTCCTTCTAACTGTCGCAAAAATTCGCGCGGCGATTGCGCGGACGGCTCAACGCCGAACAAGTAAATCGCGGGCGGATTGAGACGATTCAGTACATCGGCCAAAACGCCGGGTGTTGGCGGCGCAGTAAAAATCGCCAGTGGGCAACCGGGCGTCAGTTCGTGGCGCGGCACGCCCGGTGCTTCAGCTTTGGCGAAACCTTCTGCCCAGACCGTTAGATTTGGAACATCGGCTTTTAGTTGAGCTAGTGCGGCCAACGGATCGGCTTCCGTGCGGCAGTCGATCAGGCGCGGGCCGATATGGGGTACAGCGGCGATCTGATCGTGCAGGCGATAATCCATTAACACGATCTCGACTTCGTGGTTGGCATTGAGTCGCAGTGTGTAGGCCAGATCGATATTCGTAGTGGGCAACTCAAGCGATCCGCTGTTCCACCAAAAGACGGAGCATTGCACGCCGTTCGCATCCTGAACGGTCAGGCGGCGATGTTCGTGCAACCGATCCAAAAAGGCCGCGCTGATGATCTGCAAATCATCGGTTTGGAAAATCGGTTGGGGGTTGCCTTCACCAAAGGGTGCAAGCCTATCCAACACGGCCACGAACGAAGGCGTGATTGAGTCGAGGGGTAAGCGGGAATCAATGAGGAGATTGCCCTCACCCCCCACCCCCTCTCCCGAAGGCGAGGGGGAGTCGGATAGGGCGGGGGTGAGGCGAACTAAACTTTCCGAGAGCGCCCGCCGAAAGGCCGCGATGTTCACAATCGGGAGTGTGACGCCTGCCGCGCCGGGATGCCCGCCATACCCGAGTAGCAATTCCGCCGTTGCGCTGATCGCCTGACTGAGGTCATAGTCACCTGCCGAACGCCCCGACCCGCGTGCAACCCGTTCATTGACCGCCGTGAGTAAAACTACCGGGCGTTGATAATCTTCGGCCAAACGTCCCGCGACAGGTCCTAAAATCCCGGCGTGCCAATCTGCTCCAAATAAGATCAACGCGCGATAGTCCAGCAGCGACGGATCATCCGTGATTTGCTGTCGGGCACTGGTTTCAGTTTCGCGTTGAAGTTGGCGGCGTCGGGCATTCAAGCCCTCAAGCTGCTGTGCCAAAATCGGCACGCGCGCCGCGTCACGAGTGGTCAACAGTTCCACCGCCAGCAGCGGATCGCCCAGTCGTCCGGCGGCATTCAGGCGCGGCCCCAATTGATAGCCGATTTCATCCGCTGTGACCGTCGCCGGATCGCGCCGTGCCACTTCGAGCAAAGCCCGCAAACCGGGGCGCTCCGTGTGGCGCAACTTTTCCAATCCGATTTGCAGCAGGTAACGGGTATCGGCGGTTTGTTCGGCCACATCCGCCACAATTCCCAACGCCACCAGATCGAGCAATCGGGGCGTTTCGTGCGAACGATCCAACACATAATAGAGGTGCTGAATCAATTTGTAGGCCACCCCCACACCGGGCAGTGAATGCAGGGGGTGTTCAGGCGGCAAGCGTTTGGGATTGATGATCGCGTCGGCGTCAGGCAAACGCGGCGGCAAGTCGTGGTGATCAGTGATGATTGTGGTCAGGGCGTAGGCATTCGCAAAGTCTATCGTGTCGTGCGCGCTGATCCCGGTATCACAGGTGAGCAGCAGCGCCGGGTGATCGGTTTCGATAATATTTTTCAAGGATTCAACCGAAATACCGTGACCATCACGCACCCGATCCGGGATGTGCAACCGAACGTCCGTCAACGGCTTGAGCGCGTCCAGTAACAAGGCGCTGGCCGTCTGACCGTCTACATCGAAATCACCCCAGATCAGGATCGTTTTTTGGGTGTCGATGGCCTCACGAAGGAGTAGCGCGGCACGTTCCAGATCGGGTAAGTCGGTTGGCGGCGCTGGCTCATACTGAGATGGATCAAGAAAGCCGCGTGCCCGATCCATTTTGCCATAGCCGCGCCTACACAAAATCTCAGCTAGGACTTGCTGATGATCAACCAGCGTCAGCAAATCATCATCGGGGATAGGCGGAGTCGGGGCAAGCTGCCAACCCCTCACAACTCGATCTCCGGCACGGGTTCAGCCGCATCCAGCGACTCAAAGGCATCGCGTTCATTGATCGACGCCGCTTCAACCCCACGTTCGCAAAGGGATCGATAGTTGCACTGGCGGCACTGGTTCAAATCCGCCGTGAGCGGCCAGATCGGTTCGGTGTGCCCTTCAATTTCCTTGATCAGTTTTTCGAGGCGGCGCTTGCCGTCTTTGTGCAAGGCGCTGCTGTACTCAAAAATTTCCGGCTCATCGGGCGCGTTGGCGAACCAGTAGATCAGCTTGACGGCAGCGGGCGGGATCGCCATCCCAAAATCGACGGCCAATGCTTCTGTCGCCACATACAGGTAAACAAGCGTTTGCATTCGCGCCGCAAGATTTGGCCGAGTCGGGCGAAAACGACTTGTTTTCCAATCGACAAGGACGACTTCCATCCCCGGTTCAATCGCCACCAGATCGAACTTGGCAGTCAGGCGGCGCTCCTTGAACGGGATGCTGTACAACGCTTCCGGCTTGCGAATCGTGCCGGGCAATTTCAGTCGTTGGATACGAAAAGCGTTCCACCAGGGCGTGAGCGGTGATTCATCGGGCAGTTCGACGGGCAAACCCAGGTAAAAACGTTCGATCAGGCGGTGAAACTGCTCGCCCATGCGCCGATCCCGCTCCGCATCCCGCAACGGTTCGAGCAGCGGTGCAGGCCATTCCTGGCGCAGCAAGTGGCGAAGCTGAAAACGGCGCTGGCAGTCGACATAATCCTGCAAGTTGTTCTGACTGTATTGAAAGACAGGCGGATATTTCACCGCCGGGACTGCTGCTTTTTTCACGCCGTCTCCGTTTCGGTCAGGTGCTGCCACAACGCGATCAAAGGCAGCGCCGGTTGGTTGGCAAACGTTTCGCCCTTGAACGCGAATCGCCCAGTATTCCAGGTGATGCACAGTTCACGGCGGGCGCGCGTCATGCCCACGTACAACAGCCGCAGCCGTTCCGCTGCCTGATCGATGCGCGCCTGGGCACTGGCCTCACCTTCGCGGTATCGCTCATGCTCGATCAGGGCGTGCAGTTGTGCCAGTGTCTCGGCTTCCATGTTCAAATGGTCACGCACGAACCATTTTTCGCTCAGGTAGGTGTCGCTGGCTTGCAGCGATGGGAACACGTAGCTGCTGACCCCGGTCAGATACACACGATCCCACTCCAAGCCCTTCGCTTGGTGAATGGTCGAGACGGTGACGCGGCCTTTCGTCGGTTCGTATCCCGTTTCATCGCGCTCGAAGCCGATGAATTTCCGCTCGTTCTGACTGATCGCGCGCAATTCCGCGACAAATTCCGGCAAGCGCCATGTCGGGTTGCGATGCCCGGCACTTCGCAGCAGCGCGGCGAACTTATAGCCCAGCGCAATATCGGCGGGGTCAGCGAACAAATCCTGATTGATCGTCAGGACAAGCTGATCGATGGGCAAAATTGTCGCTTCCAACCAGCGCCGTACATGCTGCCGAAAGTTTTCAAGATCGGCGGCAAGCTCAACCGCATCATCCCCCAGCAAGGCCTTGAGATCAGGGGCTTCCTGTGTTGCATCCGGCCACAGAAACGCCTCCGACTCTTTGAAGTTCTCAAGCGCATTTGTCGCCCGTTTGAGCAACTCCTCATCGGTTTCGCTCAAACGCCCCATGTGCAGCGGCCACCACACATCACTGTATAGATCGGCCAGTGAGATATATTTACTGGAAACGGGCGCGGCTAAATAGCCCAATGCGCCTTGCAGCAGTTTGGCGGCGGCGCGTGTATTCGTGGTACTTCTGAGCAGTTCTTCATAGTCGATGTGCCGTTCCCGAAGTTGCTCCACCAATCGGAAGCCGCGATCATTCTCCGGCACCAGCACGGCAACGGTATCGTCTGGGTGTTCGGGCAGCCACCGTGCCAGCGACTCGACGATGTATTCCAACTCTTTATCGGAACTGACCAGTTTACCCGGTTTATATTCGATGCGGATGCGGGCGCTTTCGGTAGACGGGTTCGTTTGCGGATCACCCGGTAACGTCGGCTTGATCTCTTGAAACGAAAGCGCGTTGTGCAGTTCGGGTGCGGGGTGGTTTTCGGTTGACCAGCGCACAAAGTAGTTCGCCAGATCAAGAATCGGGCGCGCGGAACGTCCGGCCTCATCCAGCGGCAAGACCTTCACCTGTGCGTCGTCCAGAAAGTCGCGCAGAAAGTGCGGATTGGCCGTCGTGAACGTCGTGTTGATCGCCTGATTCGGATCGCCCACCCGAATCCAGTTTTTGTTATCGCTGAGCAGCCGCAAAAGTTCCTGCTGCAATTTACTGCTGTCCTGCGCTTCATCTTCAAGGATGTACGGCCAACGCGCCTGCAACCGCTTAAGAAACGATGCGTCTGTGCGAAGCGTATACAGTGCCAGCCGTGCCAGATCGTCGAAGTCCACCGCGCCCATATACGACAAACGCTGCTGATAGGCTTCGTACACCTCGACACCAAAACGCGCCAATGGCAGATCATCGCCCTCAATCGTCAGATGGTCGCGCAATGTCGCCGGAGAAAGTTCATTATCTTTGGCGTGCCGAATGAATCGATCCGCCACGTTCATCGCCAGACGCGGCAAGTCCTCGTTCATTACCTTCTGATTGCTCAGCACCGAGTCATCAAGGTACGAACGAATGAAGCCCATCCCGTTGGTACTTAGCCACGTTTGCACACTCTCCTCACGAATGGCAGCAGCAGCACGTTCATCGACAATCCCAAAGTCATCAGCCAAACCCACCAGTGAAGGCCGTTCGTGCAGAATATCGCTTGCCAGCGCGTGCAGCGTGCAGACCCGATAGCCAACGTAGGGCAGCATGAACCGCCGCTGCCGCAAAATATCGGAGAGCCGCCGCTTGAAGCTGTTCATCGCCACGTTGGTAAAGGTAACGATCAATACTTCGGTCTGGTCGGCGTCTTTGCGTTCGGCGAGGCGTTTCACGAGCGTCGCGGCCAGATGTGCCAGCGTGAACGTTTTGCCACTGCCCGGCACGGCAGCGACGCCCACCTTGCCGCGTTGGTAGCCCAGAATTTCGTATTGCTTGGGGCGGAATAGAACGTCTAAAGTTGAACTCATGGATTAACCTCACCCCCCACCCCCCTCTCCGTTGACGGAGGGGGGGAGTCGGACACGCTCTCTGAGTCGTCGGGGGTAAAACGGCGAACAATAGATTGAAATACGTTCAGAAGCAAGCCGCGCTGCTCAAAGCCTTCTTCGCCCAAATCCGCGATCCCCAAATAGATTTGCTTGCGACAGCGCCGCGCTAACCCGCTAATCACTTTGTAGAGCAGATCGCGCCCGGTTTCGTACTCATCATCATCCGTCCAAACCGAGTCGGCAGGGTATTCGCGCGTCAAAACATGCGGGTGTGTCAACGGTTGTTCGAGTCGTTCGCCCCATGCGCTGCTGCCCACATCGAGCCAGAATTGATAATCGACAAAGCGGTTTC
>JBBSEU010000022.1:0-32037 GCA_038239365.1 Aggregatilineales bacterium | reverse complement strand
GCGGATTAACCTCACCCCCCAGCCCCCTCTCCGTGTACCGAGAGGGGGAGTCGGAAGGTATCCGGCCTCTTTTCTTAAAGACCATTATTCCCCGACCAAAATGTTGTTACATCGGCAGCCGCTTGATCGTGGCCGCCGTCGGTGTGGTGGGCTGCTGTGCGCCGGGTTGACCACCGGGGCCGCCAAAGCCGAGCGCAAGACCCGCTTGCAGCACGAACATTTCCTTATCGCTCATTGTGACCGAAGTCGAACCCTGAGCGATGTCGATCTTCTGCTCGACTTTGGCGCTGTCCCACTTATCGGCGCTGCTGACGATCAGCAGCCTGCCCTGACCGCCCACAATCGCCAATTTGCCATCGGGACGCAGCCGAATACCATCCGCGCCTGTCACAGGTTCGGACAGCTTGATTGGCGTCACTTTGGACGGATCGGCCAACGGGATTTTGAACAACGAACCGTCGCTGGTCTTGCCGACGATCAGATAGCCGTCCGGGTGGAACACGATCCCATTAAGGCCGAAGCCTTGCGCCGCGAACGACGGGTTAGACAGGTAGGCTGGAGCGCCCGCCGGATCGACGCGATAGATCGCCGACGCCAAACTATCGGTAACGTAGGCGTTGCCCTGGGCATCAACCGCGACATCGTTCACCAGACGCGGCCCCTGCGCCGATGCGACTTTCGTCAGATCGATGCGCTGGGTGCGCTGTTTGGTTTTGAGATCGTAGATATTCAGCGTGATTGTGAAATCTATCTGACCGAACAGCGCCTGAAGTTCGGCAGGTGGTGTGCCGTTCGGGAAGCCTGCACCCGGTGTGCCGTTCGGCGTGGGAAAACCAGCAGGTGGCGTGATGTTCGCGCCCAAACCGCCGGGGACTCCACCTGCGATCACGCTCAAAAAGTTGGAGTTGACAACGTACAGCAGATTCTTACCCGTGTCGATGTACAGGCCGAGTGTCGCTTTCAGGTCTTTATCTTCGATGAACGGCTTCACCGAACCATCCACCGCGACTTCAAAAATCGTGCCTTTACCTGTCGAACTTACCAGCCATGTCCCGCTGGCCGCCAGATACGCGATCCCTTCGGGGCGGATCGTGGCGTCTTTGAGGGTGATCAGGCTGGCATCCTGGGCATGGGCGGCGGGCGGCGACATACCCAACAACGTGGCGGCACACAGTGCAAGAGCGATAAGACTGAGGCTGAATTGACGTTTGTTCACTTGTAGACTCCTTATAGATATTTGAGACAAAAAACCAAAATTGCGGGCGAGGCAAGCCATCGCCCCTACGAAACCGTCGCTGTAGGGGTCAGGCTTGCCCGACCCGCTTCAAAAATCGAACTGACCCGCCCGAAAACTGACTGATCACTTCAGGCAGTTCACCCAGCAGTTGCTATTTTCGTAGCGTGCCAGTTCGTTGATCCCCTTCGCACCGACTTGAATCAGCGTGACGGAGCGCGAGAGTTCGCCGTTACCATAGGTGTTCGGCTGGTATTGACCCTGTACGCCTCGGAAGGTGGTTTGCTTTTTGAGCCAGCTTTGCAGGTCAGAGGCCTTGCTTCCGACTTCCTTCACGCCATGCGCGATCAGATGAATCGCGTCGTAGTAGGCGGCGCTTTGCGGGGCAGGCGCAGTGCCGTAGTAGCTGGTGAAACGAGTCGTGAAATCGGCGCTTGCCCAATCGCTGTTGTTGTTCCACCAGTTGACCGGGCCGATCAGCTCGATATTGGCTGGCACTTTCAGGTCTTTGACGAAATCGGGCGTCAGATAACCGTAGACCAGCACGCCTTTCCACTCCGTCTTGCCTAACGCTTCAATCAGGCCGCGCGCGGCGGGCTGCGTTGTCCAGACGAAGATCGCCTCTGCGCCAGAGTCGGCCAACTGTTTGGCATAGGCCGCATAATCGGTCTGGTCAACATTGTGATCGACGCTGGTGATCACATGACCGTTGTCCGATGCGGCGATGGTGTCCTTGATGGCGTTGATCGTGTTCAGACCGTAATCGGTACGAACGGCGAAGGTCGCAAACTGTGTCAGTTCGCGCTTATCGGTCAGGTATTTGGCGGCGGCTTTGCCCAATTCGCTGTCGTTGGCGCGGGCGCTGAACACGTAATCATTTGTCTCGTTCTGGGTGATGTCGCTGGACGTGGCCGAGACGATCTGTGGCACGCCCTGCGAATACGGTTCGCCCAGATTGCTGAGGATTTGACCGTTGTAGTCCGGCCCCAGAATGATCGACGCACCCGCATCTTTGGCCTTCTTGATCGCATCGTCAGCTTCTTTGGCAGTGGTCGCGTTGTAAGTCGTCAGCACAAGCGTGTAACGGGCGCTGTTCGGGCCGATAATCCCGCCCTTATCGTTGATCTCGCGGATGGCAAGCTGCGCGCCATGTGTGGTCGCATCGCCCAACGTGGATGAAATGCCGCTCAAGGTGCCGATCAGTGCGATATTCAGCGTCGAGGTCTTGGTCGCTTTGGTAGCGGTGGTATCAGCATACCCGGTGTTGAGGCAGGTTGTGCAGCTATCGTTGGCATAGCGGGCGGCTTCAATTAGTTTGCCGTCGGCACGCGCCTGTACCAGCAAAACGTTGTTCAGCTTTCCGGCGTCGTAGCGACCCTGCACGCCTGTGAAGTTGCTCTGACTGGTCAATCCACTTGAGATAGACGCAGCGTCTTTGCTGCCCTTCCTGATGACCTCAGTGATCATCTTCACGGCGTCGTAGTAGGCAGCGGCCTTGTCCGACGGCTGAGTACCAAAGGCTTTCGCGTAGTCCGAGACAAAAATCTGGCTTTTGGCCTGATACGCGCCTGTCATCCAGCTTTGCGTACCCAGCAGGCCATTCGTCTTTTGCGCGCCCGCTGTCTGCACGAACCCATCGCTCAACGCCTGATAAACAATTGTGCCTGTCCAACCCACATCCTTGAGCGAGTCAAGCAGATTGCTCATCTGAGCGTCCAGCGTCCACGCGAAGATCGCATCGGCGCGCGCATCACGGATCGAGCGGGCGGTTTCGCGCAGGCTGGTCGCATCGGCCTTGTGGGTCAGCGTCGTGACGATGTTCTTATCGCCCGCCGCAGTCTTGAAGTTTTTGATGCCTGTCTGCGCCGTTTCGGTATTCACGCCAACGACGGCGATCCTGGCGAAGTGGCGTTCATTGACGAGATAATCGGCGGCGTCTTTTGCCCATGACGTTGACGAACTGCCTAAGCGGAACACGTTCGTCTTATCGGTTGTATCGGATGAGGCCGACAGCACCGCGAACGAGCCATTATCTTTGCTCAGGATCGTGTTCAGGCGATCCGAATCGGCGGGGACAAGGATCGCGGCCACCTTATCGGCCTTCGCCGTCGTGAACTTTTCCTTGAGTTTGTTGGTGGTGTTGGCTTCGTAGTATTTGATCTCCAACACGTATTTGTTGCTGCTGCTGTCGTACAGGCCGTCGTCATTGATCTGGCTGGCGGCCAGTTGGGCAGCATCGTACAGCAGCTTGTCTTCGGCGGCCTGACTGCCCGTTGACGCGCCGATAAAGGCAATTGTGACAGTGGTGGCGTCGGCGGCGAGCGCAGTGCGGCTCAACGTCGTGCCGAGGAGCAGTAGGACACTGCTCAGTAAAAGGAATAGCCGTTTGCGGTTCATCGAAGTCTCCATAGATAGATGAGAATGTTATTCGTAACGAAGGGCTTCAATCGGCTGCAATGCTGCGGCGCGGGTGGCCGGATATACGCCGAAAAAGACGCCCACAATGATCGAAAAGCCGAGGCCAAGCAGAATCGAGTCGGCGGTGACGCGCGCCGAAAGCAAGCCGCTGGCATTGACCAGCAGCGCGATTCCAACGCCGCACAACACGCCGATAATTCCGCCAAGCGTACTGAGCATGATCGTCTCGATCAGGAATTGCATCAGGATACGGCTCTTGCGCGCGCCAATCGCCTTTCGCAAACCGATCTCTTTGGTGCGTTCCGTGACCGAAACGAGGCTGATATTCATGATGCCGATGCCACCGACCAGCAGCGAAACACTGGCAATCGCGCCGAGCAGGACGGTCAAAATGCCCGTAATCGTGCTGGCCGTGTTGAGCAGCGACTGTTGATCGAGGATATTGAAGTCGTTTTCGTCACTGGTTTTGAGCTTGTGCCGTTCGCGCAGCAAGAGTTCGATTTGCGACTTCACCGAGGCGACGTTGTTGGTATCATCGACTGCCACACGCACGCTGGACACCACGTTATCGGAACTGCCCGGCGCTTTGACGTTGAACAGGGCGCGATAAGCGGTTGAGAGCGGCACATAGATCGTCGAGTTGGGGTCTTGCCCGAAGCCCGAATCTTGCTGAGCCAGCACGCCCACCACTTCAAAACGCTGACCGCCCAACCGAACTTCCTTGCCAATCGGATCGCGCCCGCCGTACAGATCAGAGGCGGCTTTTTTGCCGAGGATGGCGATCCGCGAACCGTTATCGTAATCGGACTGGCTGATGAAGCGGCCATAGTCGATTTTCAGGTTCGTGGCTTTGGCAAAGGGCGGCGTGACACCCGTGACGTTGGTCAGGATATTCTCATCATCGGAGCGGACTCGCAGCGTTTCGCCATATTGCGGCAAGACGGCGGTGTAGTTCGTCACCTGCTTTTCGATGGCGTCTGCGTCCTTGACAGTCAGGTTGCGGCTGCTACCTGTCGAACGTGAGGTGATCGTCACAATGTTCAGACCGGTGCCGGAGATTTGCTCCGTGATCGAAGCCTGTGCGCCGCGCCCCACCGAAAGCAGCGACACAACGGACATGACTCCGATCACGACGCCAAGCATCGTCAGCCCGGAGCGGAGTTTGTTCGCCATGAGCGCGTCAATGGCGATGGCAAAGTTTTGACCGAGATTCAGGTTCAGGCGACGGGCGGGGATGCCTTCCAGCTTCGCATATTTGACGCGCGGCGGGAACGTCCGGCGTGCCAGCGGATACTGTACGATCAGGGCGATAGCGCCCAATCCGGCGATCCAGAAGCCAACCGCGTTCGGCTTATTGCCCTGAACGAAGAACAACACGTAGTAGATCAGTGCGGCGACGCCTGCTGCAACCGTCAGATAGGCCGTCAGGCGCAGGGCATTCTTGCGATTGAGACGCCACAAGGCCATGATCAGGGCGATCAATGCGCCGATGGGCACGAGCAGCACCAATGGATTCGAGAGAATGCCGATGATGATCGTGAAGAAGCCGCCAGGTGCGCCCCCCGGAAAACCACCTGCGCCGCCGGGGAATCCACCCCCTGTACCCGCCCCGGCAGTGGGCGATGATCCGCCCGCACCCGGACTGATGGGCGCTTGGGGCGTCGCGTTGGCAGGGGCGGGGGCTTTGAAGCCGCCCGTATTCTCTACGGCTTGTGTTGCCGCTGCGCCCGGCGTCGCCCCAATGGACGGAAAGCCAGCGGGTGGCGTGAAGTTGGGCGGCAACTGGAAATTGGCGGGCGGCGTAAAGTTCGGCGGTAGCTGAAAGTTCGCCGGGGGCGTGAAGTTGGGCGGCAGTTGAATAGCACCGCCGCCTGTTCCACCTGTACCGCCCGGAAAGCTGCCCGCACCAAAGTTGGGCAGACTCCAGGGCTGCGTCAGGAAAAACGCGCCCAGCATCACTACCGAACTGACCAGTGTCAGCAGGGCGGCGGCATTTTTGCGGATACGAGATAACAACGTGGACATCCTAATGTTTCCTTCCGCTTAGACGGTGCTAACCGCTGCTTGCGGGGTTTTATCGTCGTGCGCCTGCGTCACCTGGGCGATCAGTTGCGAAGGCACGTAAACGTCGTTCGAGACGATTAGCCCGTCGCGGATCGTGATCGCCCGATCCGTTTGCGCGGCCAACTCTGGTGAGTGCGTGACGAGGATCAGCGTGATCCCCTGCTCCACGTTCAGCTTCTTGAACAGGGCGATGATCTCCTCACTCGTTTTGCTGTCCAGATTGCCCGTTGGCTCATCGGCCAGAATGAGCGATGGGTTATTGACCAGCGCGCGGGCAATGGCGACACGCTGCTGCTGACCGCCCGATAACTCCGTTGGCTTGTGGTGGATTCGATCTCCCAAGCCTACCAATTCGAGCATTTGTTTGGCGCGGTCTTCACGTTCGCGGCGCGATAAACCCGCGTAAACGAGTGGCAGCGCGACATTGGTTAATGCGCTGCTGCGACCTAACAGGTTGAACTTCTGAAAGACGAAGCCGACTCGAAAGTTCCGAATGTCGGCCAGTTGATCATCGCTCAACTGACTGATCTCCTGCCCGGCCAGGCTGTAGCTGCCACTGGTCGGGACATCCAGCGCGCCCAAAATCGCCATGAGCGTACTCTTGCCCGATCCCGACGGCCCGATGATCGAGACCAGTTCGCCTTCGTAAATCGTGATCGAGACACCCGCCAGGGCGTTAACTTCGGTATCGCCCATTTTGTAGACTTTGCGAAGGTCGTGCGTTTCGATAACGGGCTTTCGTTCGCTCATCATTGACCCCCGCCGGGGCCGGGGAACGCGCTGCCAGAAGAAGCGGTACGCGCTGTCAGCAGGACAGTTTGCCCGGCGCTGATGCCGTTGCCGGTGATCACTGTTTTGCCATTTTGAGTCTTGCCACTGGTCACGGCCACGCGCTGATTATTGCTACCGACCACGACAGTGATGTATTCGCCGTTGGTATCGCGCTGAATGGCTTGCGTCGGCACGACCAGTACATCATTCAGTTGGCCGACCACGAGCGTTACATCGCCCGTCATACCGGGCATGACGCCACTTTCGGCCTGCTTGAAGGCCAGCCGCACGCTGTAGGTCACTACGCCCGACGTGCTGGTGCCACTGGGCGAAATCCGGTAAACACTGGTTGCCAGCGCCTTGCCCGCAATCGCGTTGAGCGTGACAGAGGCTTCCTGACCGAGTTTCACCTGACTGATGTACTGCTCGTCCACGTCAATATCGACGTACAGCGCGCTCATATCGGCTACTGCAACCGCCGTCGTTTGTGTGTTCATCAACTGCCCGACGACTACCGGGACGCTGGTCACAACTCCATCGAACGGCGCAACGATCTGGGCATTTTCCAGTGCCTTTTTAGCGTTGTCCAGTTGCAGCTTCTTTTGCTTGAGCGTCGCTTCTTTGACGGCAATATCCGTCTTGCTGGGTCCGGCCATCAAGGCGTCGAGCGCGGCTTGTGCTTCATCGACGGCGGCTTGTGCCGAGGCGACTTTCACCGTGTTATCCGAACTGACTTTGGTGGAATTGCAATTCGCCTGCGCGACATCGAACGCTTTTTGAGCATCACGCAGCGTTTTGCTAGCACTGGCGTCCGGGTCGGGCAGGAAAGTTGCGTCGACTTTGTAGCCGTCCTTGAGGTAGTCGTTGTAAGACGTTTGCGCGGTATCGAGGGTGGTTTTCTTACTGTCCAGATCGGCACAACTTGAGGTGATTGAGTCGTTGGCGGTGTTGGCTGAGGCTTGTGCTGTCGCCAACTGTGACTTGGCCGAAGCCAGGTTCGCTTTGGCTTGGGTGAGCTGTTTCTCAGTCGGTGGGGCGATCAACGCATCGTAGTTCGCTTGCTCGACGGCCAACTGCTGTTCGGCCAGCGCGACCTGATATTCCAGATCGGCAGTATCCAGGTTGCCAAGCACCTGCCCGGTCTTGACCTGATCGCCCACTTTGGCGGCGATAGTCTTCAGTTTGCCACTTGTACCGAAGGTCAGATAGGTCGATTGCGCCGGAACGACGGTCCCGGTGCTATCTACGGTGGTTGTGAGTGAGGTTTTTTCAATGAGCGCCGTCGTGCCCGTTTGCTGCGCCGCGACCTGAGTGCCGCCCGTCAGTCCGGGCAGCAGTAGTACCGCCGCCGCCAGCGCGATGATAGCCGCGCCTGCATAAAGCCATTTCCGCATGTGTTCCTCCACAGTTTCCATTCATTCGTTTTGCCCTGGGCTGAGTCCATCCTGGCAAAAGATTGTGGAAAACCTGTGGAGGCGATATGGAAAATGTGTGGGAACTGACATTCGTAGCCAAACTGCGCTAAAATCTCTCAACTTGTTAAAATCTTCACAGACGAAGGGAGATTTATTGTGAACCTGCCTGCTTATTTACCCGCACGCACAAACCTGCTGCGTGGCTTGACCATTCTGGCCGTCGTGTTGATGACGATCACCTTTGCAATGGCGCTGTTTTATGCCGGGACTGACGCCACTCAGGGCAACGTTCAGCGCATTTTCTATATGCACGTCGGCGCGTTCAGTGCTGCCGCGACAGCCTTTTTCGTAACCGTCGTGGCGGGCATCATGTACCTGATTACGCGCAAGATGGCCTGGGATCGAGTTGCGCTGGCCGGAGTCGAAGTGGGCTTGCCACTGGCGACGATCACTCTGGTCACTGGTGCGATCTGGGCACGTCCCACCTGGAATACATGGTGGACACGCGATCCGCGCCTGGATGCGATGATCGTGCTGTGGGCGATCTATGCCGCCTACCTGACGCTGCGCGCGACGATCAGTTCGCCGGAACAGCGCGCCCGTTTTGCCGCCGTGTATGGCATTCTGGCCTTTGTGAGCGTCATCTACACTACCATCGTGATCCGCATTCGGCCTGATACGCTGCACCCGCTGGCTATTGCGCCAAATGTTGCTACAACGGGTGTTGGTGATAACGCTAAAGGTGAATTCAGCACAACAGACCGCCGCATCACCATAACGCTGGGTGTATCCTCGATCTCGTGGATCGTGGCTGCCATTACCCTGATGTGGTATCGTGTACGCATCGAGAACCTGTCGGAGCGTGTCCAGGCGCTCAAACTGCGGCTGACGGCCAACGAATAGGACCGGAAAATCTATTATGATCCCGCCAGAGACTTCAAATACCTATATGGTGTTGGGCTACGCTGTTGTCGTCCTGATTCTGTTCGGTCTGATCGCCTATTTCGCCAATCGCGCCCGCCGTCTGCGTGCTGACCTGCAAATGCTAGAGGAACTCGAACGCGATTCACAAGCCACGAATAGCCAAAAGCAACCTGCCGAAACTGATCAAGAAAAAGAACTGGTACGCTAATGCCTCGTTATTTAAGCATTGGCAACGGTCAGTTGTTGATCAACTTCGATGCTCAATATCGTTTGCGCGATCTGTACTTTCCGCATGTGGGACAGGAAAACCATCTAATCGGTCATGTGTCGCATTGCGGTATATGGGTTGGCAACGTTGATGGCTCGGATGGCAAATTTAGCTGGTTCGAGGATGCGGCCTGGACACGGCATATGGGCTATGAACCGGAGACGCTGCTCACGGATGTGACGCTGACCAATGAGACGCTTGGGCTGAGTATTCACGTTCTGGATGCTGTCGATTTCTATGAACCGCTGTTTTTGCGGCGCTTTGACATCACTAATCAGCATGAGACAGAGCGTCAGGCTCGGCTCTTTTTTCACCATGATTTGCACATCTACGAAAATGAAGTGGGCGATACGGCCTATTATGAATCGACGCGCCGGGCGGTTCTGCACTACAAAAAGAATCGCTGGTTTCTGATCAATGGCAGGCGTGAGGGCGCGGATAAAGAAGGCGTCGATCAATGGGCAACGGGCGTCAAAGAAGTTTACGGGCAGGAAGGCACCTGGCGTGACGCCGAAGACGGCGCTTTGAGCGGCAACCCGATTGCACAGGGCAGCGTCGATTCAACGATAGCACTGCACGCCACGATCCCGCCCAACGCCAGCGCAACGATCTATTACTGGTTAGCGGTGGGCACAAAATTCGAGGATGTGCGGCGCATCAACCATAATGTGCGCGAACGACATGCCCAAACCTATATTGATCGGACGCGCAGCTATTGGAAGCTCTGGCTGGCAAATCGCAAGCCGCATTTTGCCGATTTGCCAGCCCCAATTACTGCCCTGTATAACAGCAGCCTGTTGATTATTCGCACACAAATTGATCACAGCGGCGCAGTGATCGCTGCCAATGATTACGACATTACGCAATTCGCGCGTGACACGTACAGTTACATGTGGCCGCGCGATGGCGCATTGGTCAGCAGTGCCCTGACACACGCCGGGTACGAAACACTCACCCAGAAATTTTTCGAGTTTTGCCGTAATGCAATCACGCCTGAAGGATATTTGCTGCACAAATATAACCCAGATGGATCGCTGGCCTCGTCCTGGCACCCCTGGTATCGAGAAGGTGAACGGCAGCTACCCATCCAGGAAGACGAAACGGGACTGGTGATCTGGGCGCTCTGGAAACACTATGCCTGCTACCGCGATATTGAATGGATCAGTCCGCTGTTTCGCCCCTTGATCGTGCGTGCCGCCGATTGGATGTGTTCGTACCGCGATACGGAAACAGGCTTACCGCTGCCCAGTTGGGACTTGTGGGAAGAACGGCGCGGCGTCCATGCCTTCACAGTGGGGTCAGTCTGGGCAGGGTTGGAAGCCGCTGCCAATTTTTGCACCGCCTTTGGCGAAACGGCGCTGGCACAAAAATATCACGGTGCAGCCAGTGGGATCAAAGAAGCGACGGATAAATATCTGTTTCGCTCCGATGTGCCAAGTGGCGATCCGCGCTTCGTGCGAATGGTCAACCGCGCCCGCGATGAAAGCGAACCCGCCGAACAGCCCAAAGGCCGCAGTGGTATGGAGCAAAAGGGTCGCCGTACCACTCAGGAGATTCGGATCAGCAAAGATAATATTAGCTGGAATGTGGATTGGACGCTGGACGCCGCCATGTACGGGCTATGGTACTTCGGCATGTACGAGCCGCGTGATCCGCGCATTGTCTCGATGATGGCGCACCTAAAAGACCGCTTGTGGTGCAAAACTGAGGTAGGCGGCATGGCGCGCTACGAAAATGACTACTATCATCAGGTGAGCCATGATGTCGAGAACGTGCCGGGTAATCCCTGGTTCATCTGTACAATGTGGCTGGCGCAATACACGATTGCCGCCGCAAAAACCGTCGAAGACCTGACACCCGCCGTCGATATTCTGACCTGGGTTGCCAGCCACGCATTGGACAGCGGCGTGTTGGCCGAACAGGTCAACCCGTATGATCACGCGCCGCTGAGTGTTTCGCCACTCACCTGGAGTCATGCAACGGTGGTGATGACCGTCCTAGAATATCTGGACAAGCACGCTCAATTGATTTTGGATGTTGAATAAGGATTTTGTGATGTTCATCCCTGGTCGCCCTGCCGAAACCGAATACGCGCCGTTTTATGCTGGATACGTGAAGCGTGTACCGGATGAAAAGAATTTCGATCTGTTTGCCTTATTGGGGCGTCAGGCTGATGTGCTGCGTGTGCTGCTTGCCACATTGACCACTGAGCAGGAGAGTTTTCGTCCCGGTGCTGGCGAATGGAGCATCAAAGAGGTGATCGGGCACATCAACGACGCAGAGCGCATTTTCGCCTACCGCGCGATGCGAATTTCGCGCGGTGATCAAACGTCTCTGCCCGGTTTTGAGCAGGATGATTTTGTGCACGAGTCGAATTTTAGTGCGCGCACGCTGGCCGATCTGCTGGAAGAATTCGATTTACAACGCCGCGCGAATATCCTTCAATTTAACCGGATTTCGCCGGAAACGAGCCTTCGCACGGGTACCGCCAGTGAGGCCTCGATCAGTGTGCGGGCGGCGCTGTATATCATGGCCGGACATGTCGAGCATCATCTCGAAAGCCTGCGAACGGATTATTTGCCGAAGCTGTGATCGCCATCGGTGTAGAACATAGTCTGGATTCAATCCAGGCTATTTGTCAGTCTCTATGGAAGTTCGCTTGCATCGGTGACAATACGATAGCTTACTCCTAACCCCTCTGAGAAATGCTTTTCACCGCATTCCGTCTTGCGACGTTCAGTTGGGCGCAGCTCACCGTCACCCTTTGTTTCGCGCACAAGATAGAGCTTTTCAACATCAGGTGAACGCGGATCGTCCATCACAATTGCCCAGTCAGGGTTGTAGTTGCCTACAGGAGTCGGTACGGTGAACCAGGCGGGGAGCTTTACATAAAGACGAATATCGGTGCGCTCGTCCATCGCTTGAATGAATGCCGACTCAATATTGGAATCATACTCTACATAATCGTACACGGACTTGGTAGCAGGAACAAGATGCTCTGACCAGCTCTTGAACTCCATGTCAAACAATGACATTTCGTACCACTCGTTGATACGTTCATACTGAATGCCGTGTACAAGATGGTCTGTAAGTGCTTCTTTGACGATACGAACGGCAATAGTTGCGAATTCATGAGGATTGTTGATGCCGTCTGTTAGCCTTCCGGATTGTCGGATAATATCAAGGATTGTCTGGCGGCTCAGTGAAATAGGCGGCGATTGAAACGCCAGCAGATAGCCTATTCGCTGCACCAGATCAGGAAGTTGTGACTGACGGGCAGTTTCACCCAAGTCACGGGTGGCTGTCCGTTGAACCGCTTCAAATGTATTAGTCTCTGTCACGATTATTTCTGCTTTGATCGTTGTGACACGTGGGGCTTTGATGACCGAGTTTTGAAGCGCAAGCACAACATCTTGAATGACACGGTCTGTATTTATGTTCACAGAATAACGTGTTTTGTGCTTAATCTTGTCCCAAAGGATTCTGAATTCGTCACTCAAGTAATACTGTTTTTGACGCTGCACAACTTTCTCATCGCGTTTATTCAGTGGCAGCGGAGCTGTACCGTCTTTGCCATAAATAGCCACTATTTCCTGCTGATAAGCTTCAACAAACTGTGTGTAGCTTTCACTGGCGATAACCGTCAAAATATTGGTTCGCTCATCGTGGATACGATCCCCATCCTGGTTGACGGCCAGACGAACACCACGCCCAATTTGCTGACGCCTTGCAATATGGGATTTAACATCCCGCAACGCGCAGATTTGAAAAATATTGGGATTATCCCAGCCCTCATTCAGTGCTGAGTGTGAAAATATAAAAGACACCGGCTCATCAAAGGATAGCAGGCGTTCTTTATCGCGCATGATGAGGTCATAAGCCTCCAGGTCCTTTTGGGCAGCACCGGTTGTGCTGTCATCCAATTCGCCTGATGATTTTTTTGCAAAATAAGCAGCTTGAACCTGTTCTGGTTGGTAGTCGCCCCATTCCGTAAAACGCACTTTCTGTAGATTAAATGCCTCATCAAACAGAGAACGAAGCATCCCGTTGTTGCCAGTTTCGGTACGGTAATTTGCGACACGATCAATAAAAAATAACGTTAATACTTTGATACCGAGTGATTTGAGACGGCGTTGTTTACGGAAATGTTCTTCTATCGCCGTGCTGATCTGTGCTGCATAGATGGCCGTTTTGTCTTTGCCTGTCGACTCGCCTTTGCAGACCTCTATCTCCGTACTTCCAACGGTAAAGACCACACAACCATACTCGATACGATAAACTTGATAATCCTGATAGTCTGGCAACCGTGTCTTTTCAAAAAGATAATCACCGGGTTTGACTTTGATGGTTGTCTCTTTTACGCCGGACTTTTGCAGCTTATAGACGCGCAAAACGGCCTGCATGGTTCGGCTGTTACTGGAAATATCAGTCACCTCGATAAACGCGCGATTGAAGTCGTTTTCCTGAATAATCGAGGCGACTTCAACTCGTTTCACCAGGTTTTGACGATAGGCATCAAAAGGAGTGAGACGATAGACACGGTTGTAGGGATTAATATGCGTTGCACTGTAGCGCAGCGTCATGAGTGGCATGAGTTCACCCAGGGCGAGGATATTTTTCTCACCTTCCATCTTAGTCTGCGGTTCATCCAAGATAAGAATGGGGCGGGCTGACTGCACAAGATGAACTGGCGTTTCGCCTTGCAATCGATCTGTGCTTTGATGGATGACGTTTCCAGCTTTATTGAAAGCATCTATTGTCATCACCATGAATTCAATGCTGTCTGAGAGAGCAAATTGGCGTACTTGCGATAAATTAGCAGAGTCATAGGCATAGTACCGATACGGGATATTTCCATAAAGTTGCTGGAAGTGTTTTTTCGTGATTTGAAAAGTCTTCATCACGCCTTCTCGAATGGCAATTGAAGGTACAACCACAATGAACTTACGGAAGCCATATTTTTGATATAGATCAAGTGCTGTCCTGAGATAGACATAGGTTTTTCCGGTTCCGGTTTCCATCTCGACAGAAAAGTTATAATAGCGTAATGCGACTTTACCAGTGGCACTCTGAATCGTTTGCTCAGTAGGAAGTAAGTCTTTATCTGGCGCTACACCGTTCGTTTGTTGCACCTTTTGCAAATTGGCAAGAAGGGTTTCTTCGTCCAGGTCCAAACGATTGCTGATGGCGGGAGTGGACCCCAGGGCAAACTCCAAAACGCCTTCAATATAGGGCTGGCCTTCAAACACATCGGTGATAGCACTGATGGCCTGGCGTTGATAATCCTGCTGAGCATCAAACTTAAATTCCATATCGTCGCCTATATACTTTTAACGCGGCATCTTAACGAAAGGTTGGCAATGATGGTATCGGTGATAGCACTATCTCGGAAGATAAATAAGTCGTCGGGCGTGAGTACCAGTGGCTTGAGCGCCTCCAGCGTGAGGTTATCATCCAGACAGATATAAAATCGTTGATCTTTTTCATCATCAATGACGCGATAAACGGTCTGCCTTTCAACTGCTGCAATTTGCATAACGCGGTAGGTCAAGCTAAACCCAGCTTCCTTAAGGGCGACTTCAGCAATCACATCCATTACCGTCCACCCTTCGAGGAGCGGATCATTGACAAACCAGGCCAACTGGCGCGCATATTCTTCGCTGCTAGTTGTGTTTGCAGGCATCTCTACCCACTGACGCATTGAAGAGCTATCCAATTTGAAAACGCGGAATCCCAGGTCTTCCGCCGGGTGCTGCTCAAAACCGTTAAGTTTACCTTCGTCCTCAGCAATCATACGCTTGATGACACGGCGGATACGTTCTTTGCCAGTGTCGGCTATAGTAGGAAAAGCGGCGTTTCCGGTAGGTTCGGGCAGTTGCACCAGGATAAACCGGCGATTTCCGGCATCTTCTCGATTGAGCTGCAATACGGCCTGAGCAGTTGTACCTGAACCAGCAAAAAAGTCTAAAATGATGTCTTCGTCACCCGTACATGCAGAAATGAAATGTTGGATCAACGATGCTGGTTTTGGAAACGGAAATATTTTTTCACCAAACAGTTCTACAATTTCTTTGCTGCCGCTCTCTGTCATCCCAACATCTTTTGGAAGGTGTGTAGATAAGGCTTTCATCCCTTCTTCGCTGCCATATTTTTTGAGTGCCTTTGCTTTGTCCTCACTCTCAAAGACTCTGTAGGCAGGTATTGTGCTATTGAGGAACGGATAATCATCTGGGAAAACAATTTTGCCTTTGTCGTAATGATCCTGAAAGGTATCTTTTGTTATTCCCCACACCCTTTTAGGATTAAGCGGATATTTTTTTGCTGTTTTGGGATCGATTAATTCAAAGGCGGAATTTGGCCTTTCTTCAGATGTTCTTTGAGTCGTTAAATCAGCTAATCGCCATTTATCATTCGGAAAATCATCGGTTTGATAGTATTTTCGCTCATGTTTTACACCTACCAGAAAGTTTGAGCTTTTTGCATAACAGACTATCCACTCAAAATCCTGTGAAACGCCAAACGGAACATCGCTTTTGGCAGTTCTTTTCTTCCAGGGAAAGGTAGCAACAAAATTTTCTTCGCCAAAGATTTGATCCATCAATAAGCGCACATGATGAACTTCTATATCGTCGATGCTGACAAAGATTACGCCATCGTCGCGCAGAAGCTGTCGCGCCAGAAATAAGCGAGGATACATCATGCTCAACCAGGTCGAATGTTTGTGACCGTTTCTATCAAGGGCGGTAGTTTGAATAGCGCCGTTCTCATCAGTCTGACCGGTCATTCGCAAGTAGGCGGTGAGCGGCTCTGAGTAATCATCTGGATAGACAAAGTCGTTACCAGTGTTGTAGGGCGGGTCGATGTAGATCATTTTTACCCGTCCGAAATAGGACTTGTAAAGCAACTTGAGTACCTCAAGGTTTTCGCCCTCTATAAAAAGATGTCCCGTACTATCCCAGTTTACCGATTCGTCCGGCACAGGCTTGAGTGCCGCTTTACTTTTTTTCTGCAAGCCGGAAAGCGCGTCCTGCTTGCCTGCCCAGGTGAAGTTGTAACGTTCCTTCTGGAGGGACTCAAGGCCAAGCAGATTTCTAAGTGCGTCAAAATTGATGCCGTTTTCAGCGACAACTTCGGGAAATAATTGCTTCAACTGCTCGATGCGTTGCTCGAGTGGATTGATTGATTCATGGGCTATGCTGTCTGTTTTGCGTTGTATCATAATAGTCTGATTCTATCCCTAAACAAGTTGTGATTATAGGACGTTTGTTCGATCTTTGCAATTATTTGTGTTTTTAAAGACGAACCAGGTTCAATCTGAAATATCTTTGAGCTGATCTCCCCGCGATCAGGTTATAATCTGGGCATGTCACAACGAATCGTCATCAAACTTGGAACAAGCGTCCTGACCGACGGGACGCGCAAATTATCACAGCGCAGAATGCTGGAACTGGCCCGGCAGATCGCGCATCTCTACGATCTGGGCACAAAGATCGTCGTCGTCTCGTCGGGCGCGATTGCCGCTGGCCGTGATGCGCTCAACTACCCGGAACTGCATCCATCGCTGCCCGCCAAACAAATGCTGTCCGCCGTTGGGCAAGGCCGCCTGATTCAACTTTACAGCGAATTATTCAGTCTGTTCGATATTGTGGTCGGGCAAGTGCTGCTCACACGCGGCGACATCGCCAACCGCACGGGCTACCTGAACGCGCGTGATACGCTGCTGACGCTGCTCGATCATGGTATTCTGCCGATTGTCAACGAAAATGATACTGTCGCTACCGAAGAAATCCGGGTAGGCGATAACGATAATCTCTCGGCACTGGTGGCAAACCTGATTGACGCGGATTTGTTGATCCTGCTGACCGATCAAAAAGGGTTGTACACCGCCGATCCGCGTTCCAACCCCGATGCCGATTTGATCCCGCTTGTTGAACAGATCGATGCGTCAGTTTACGGGTTGGCGGGTGGCACCTCAACCGGACTTGGCACGGGTGGCATGATCACCAAGATTCAGGCGGCGGAATTGGCCGGGCGCAGTGGGACAATAACCGTGATCGCGCCCGGATCACTGGCCGATGTGATCGGGATGGTCGTGCGCGACGAACCGATTGGCACGAAATTCTTAGCGCCTACTGATCACGTTGAGAGCCGCAAACGCTGGTTGATCTCCGAAAAAGCGCAGGGGACGCTGACCATTGACGATGGCGCTGTTGATCGCCTATGTAATGCCGGGGCAAGCCTGCTGCCCGCCGGAATGACCGCCGTGACTGGTGAATTTGAGCGCGGTTCACCCGTCGCTGTGGCCGATAAACAAGGGCATCGGCTGGCGATTGGCCTGAGCAATTACGATAGTGATGCAGCTCGTCAACTCATTAAGCGCAAATCGAGTGCGATTATCGAGCGGCTTGGCTATAGTTACGGCGATGAAATGATTCACCGCGATAATTTAGTTTTGTTGTGAGGCGGCTATGACAATCAATCTGGTTGAGATGGGGAAAACAGCGCGGGCGGCTTCGCGGCAGTTGGCACGCGCCAGCACCGCACAAAAGAATGCGGCACTGCTGGCGATTGCGGATTGTCTCGGCTCGGAAGCGGAACGCATATTGGCTGTGAACGACGCCGAACTGAACGATGCCCGCACCCGCCAGATCGGAGATGCACTGCTGGATCGAATGAGCCTCAAAGGGCGTTTGGGCGGCATTGCCAATGATGTGCGTGACGTGGTGAAACTGCCCGATCCAGTGGGTGAGATCATCGAGCAACGGACAATGGACACAGGTTTGCGGGTCTCACGGCGACGGACGCCAATTGGCGTGTTGGGCGTGATCTATGAAGCGCGCCCGAATGTGACTGTCGATGTGGCGGCGCTTTCGATCAAGACCGGTAATGCGGTGATCATGCGCGGCGGGTCGGAGATCATGCAAAGCGCGACGGTTTTGGTACAGGTCATCCGAGATGCATTGATTGCGTCCGGTTTGCCTGCCGATGCTGTACAGTTGATCGAAGATACAGATCGTGCTTACATCGGCGAACTGCTCAAGCTGCATGAATACGTCGATGTGATCATCCCACGCGGCGGGGCGGCGCTGCACAAATTTTGCCGCGAAAACAGCACAATTCCGGTCATCACAGGCGGTGTTGGAATTTGTCATTTATACGTCGACGTGAGTGCCGATCTGGATATGGCGCTCAAGGTGATCGATAATGCCAAGACGCAGCGCCCCTCACCCTGTAATGCGTTGGATGCGATCCTCGTTCACGAGTCGATTGCGCCGATGTTTATCCCGCGTGTGGTAGAACATCTCGGTACGAAGGGCGTCACCTTCCGGGCTGATCCGGCTGCGCGCACCCTGATTCACGATGAGCGGGTGACGATTGCCGGACCCAACGATTGGGATACTGAGTGGATGAGCCTTGTTCTGGGGATTCGCGTGGTAGATGGCGTCGATAGCGCGATTGAGCATATCCAGGCGCATAGCCTGAACCACTCCGACGGCATTCTGACGCGCGATATGGCGCAAGCCGAACACTTCATCAATGAAGTCGATTCATCGGCGGTGTTCGTCAATGCCTCAACACGCCTGAACGATGGCGGCCAACTTGGACTCGGCGCGGAGATCGCGGTCAGCACGCAGAAATTGCACGCGCGTGGCCCCATGGGGCTACGCGAACTGACCACCTACAAATGGGTGATTGAAGGCGACGGGCACATTCGGATGTAGAAACGTCTTTTCGGTTCTCGAAGATGCTTAATGTCCGTGAGTCGGGTTAATTAGTTCGCATCGGCAGGGTGAGCGAAACGGTTGTCCCCTGTTTGGGGACACTTTGAATCGTGAACTGTCCGCTGAACATCTCGGTCAGGCGGCGTGCCGTGATCAAGCCCAATCCCGTACCCTGCTGTTCCTGTATCCGGCGATCAAACTGCATGAATGCGCCGATCCTGGCGATCTGTTCGGGTGCCATGCCGTGCCCGGAGTCGGTGATCGAGATTGAGTAGTTCGAGCGGATCGGCATGGCAACCACTTGTACAGGTGTGCCCGGTTTGGAAAACTTAAATGCATTATCGAGAATTTCTTCGATGATCTTCTGAAAATATTCTTCCGAGATGCATAGGCTTGCAGGAACCAGCACCAATCGCAAATCATTTTTTCGATTGGCGTGAGTCGCCTTGATCGAAGCGATACTGGTAATGGTTCGTTCTGGCGCATCAGTGAAGTCGTCTTGCAGTGTAGAAGCGTTGACAATGTATGTCATGGAGTACCATAAAAACTGTTCAGAGAGTCGTTTCAGGCGCGCGGCGGCAGTGCTGACCGACTTCAACATATCCATCTGAACCTGATCTTCGGAGTCTTCCAGCAGCAGCCCGGCATAGCCTTCGATGATCATGGTGGCCGTGCGGAGTTCGTGTGGCAATGAGGCCGCAATGTTGCGCCGAAACTCCTCAATTGTCCCTTTGAGTTCGGCTTCACGCTGCGCCTTCTTTTCGAGTCGCGTGTTGATCGCGGTGCGGAGATCATCGACTGAGAACGGCTTGCCCAAAAAGTCATCAGCACCCAGGTTCATCCCCTGCCGCATGTTCTTCAAATCGGCCAACGCCGTTAGAAAAATGAACGGGATTGAGGCTGTTGCCGGATTACTTCGCAGCACCGACAAGACCTCGAAGCCGCTCATATCCGGCATGGAAATATCGCAGATGATCAAATCGGGCAGTGACTGCTGCGCCATCCGCACGCCTTCGATACCGCCATTTGCTTCCAATAGAAAAAATTCGTCATCCAGGCTCTTGCGGATTAAACCACGCAGAATGTTATCATCATCGACGGTCAAAATTGTGAGCATAATCTCTCAAGAAACTGCCAATAGAGATGAATCAGGCTTATTTTGGCTATGTTTAACGTGCCAGCGCCATCTCAATTTCATCTTTGGTGGGGATGCCATCCAGCCCGATACGTGTCACCGACAGGGAAGCAATCTGTGTTGCCGCCGCCGCTGCGCGATGCACATCACCCGTGCGATGCAGCACTACCAGAAATACACCCGTGAACACGTCGCCCGCGCCCGTCGCGTCGATCACCTGGACGCGCGGCGCAGGCACATCGAACGGCTTGCCCTGTTCATAGACGGTACAGCCATTGGCCGCGCGGGTGACAACCAGCAGCGGCGCAAGACTGGCATAATGCGCTTCGAGTGCCGTATCGCGGTGAATATCTTCTTCGCTCAGAACCGTTACACTGAGCTGTGGCAGCAACCGATCCGCATCTGCCCAGGGTTTCGGGCGGATCACTCCTTCGGCGTTCCAGATACGCATCCAACCCTGCGGTGTGGCGGCCACCAATGCGCCGGGAAAGGCAAAAGCCAGATCGGGATCAACTTCATCGGTCAGCGGTGCCAGGTGAACAATTGGGGCAGAACGCCACGCCGCTGGAACTGAGTCCAGAGTAAGCGGCATTGCGCGCGATTTGAGGATTTGCTTACGAGTATCGCCCTCATAAATGTTCACGAACACAGAACTGGCAGGCGACTCGACACGTTCCAGCATCAAATCGGGCGGCAGCGAAGGCAGCACCGGATCATCAGCGCGAATGCTGCTCACCGCCGCGACTCGCGCGCCCATCGCCAGCGCCGCGCCGCCCGCATATGAGACCGTGCCGCCGATGCGCGGGCCTTGCGGTGTCTCATCGTGGGTGATATGGCCGATCAACAAATACTCAGGCGTCATCATCCCAAACGATTCTTTTTCGGGATGATCGTCACTTTGCGCTTTTCACCATCGCCAACGCTTTCCGTCGTGACCGATGGGTTATCGCGCAAGGCCAGGTGAATAATGCGCCGTTCGTGGGGCGGCATCGGCTCAAGCGATACCATACGTCCGCGCTCGATGGCTTGTTCAGCCATACGCTTTGCCAGACGGCGCAGCATCGTTTCGCGGCGCGATTTATAACCCTCAACATCAATTACCAGATTGGCGCGACGTTCGAGTCCTTTGCTGGCGATCAGGCGTGTGACGTATTGCAGCGCGGCCAGTGTTTCACCCCGATGGCCGATCAGCGCGCCAAGTTCCTGCCCCTCGATTTCGAGCAGCCAGTGTGGTTCTTCGTGGCCGTCCGTATCGGCACGGCGCGCATTAACCTTCGCATTCAACTGCATGTGATTGAGGATTTGCTGCAACGCTTCCGCGCCAACCTGCGCCTCGTGGTCGAGTTCTTCGTCAGTAACTGCGCTGCGTGGAGCATCGTCATCATAATCTACTTCATGCACGGCTGGAGCAGCAGGCGCAGCCGGAACGATCACAGGTTTTTGAGTAATTTTTTCGACGGGTTTTTCTATTTTTTCAACAGGCCGCTCAACAGGCGTTGCAATAACACTCTCTGGCCTGATTTCCGCTTTAACAGGTGTCGGCGGGGCAGGTTTGGGCGGCGCAGGCGGCATGACAGGCATTGGCGCGGGGGGCGGTGTAGCTGCCGTCGGCGGTTTGACGACGGTCACCCGCACCCGCGCCTGACGAGTGCCCAGGCCAAGCAAACGCCGGCCTGGTTCTTCCAAAACATCCACCCGCACGCTATCGCGGCTGACGCCTAGTTCGGTGAGGGCACGCGCAACCGCGCTGTCAATATCCTGCCCGGTGGTTTCGATGGACTCATTCATAATAACGACCTCGATCTATTTAGAAGATTTAGCCCTGGCCTTTGCCCTGGCTTTAATGGGTGTGGCGGTGCTGCTCCGCACTGGCGGTTCATCCACTTCGACGCTTTCAGGAGCGGTTGTTGACGCCGTGGTGGTAACTGCCGGACGCCCTGCCGGGCCGCTGATCTCAGCCTTCTTGCGCTTCTTGGAGGTTTCCACTTCGACGGGAGCAGTCTTTTTCAGGCCGAGTGCCTGCCGAATATCGACCTTGCCGAGCGCCGCATACTGCAAAATGCCAGCGATATTGGAAACTGTCCAGTAAATCGACAAACCCGACGCGAAGTTGATCGAAAAAATACCGATCATAAGCGGCATCATGACCGTCATGTTGCGACTCATTGCCACCGACGGGTCTTTCGGATCGGCGTTCGGGTTGACGGGCATGATCAGCTTCTGCTGCAACCAAGTCGTGGCAACCACGATGATCGGCAGGATGAAGGACGCATCCGGTACACCCAGATTCCAAATCCAAAATCTGTTTTGCAGCGGGATCAGGTTTGCCAGACTCGGCACAAGCAGGCGATGCCCTAAATCCAGCACTTGTAATGGCGTCGAGGCCAGCGAACGACTAATCGCGCCATACAAGCCCAATAGGATCGGAAGCTGCACGATCAGCGGCAAACAGCCCGCCAATGGATTGACGCCGTTCTCACGGTACATCTCCATTTGGGCGGCGGCCAGCTTCTCGCGGTCTCCCTTGTATTTCTCCTGCATCTCCTTGAGCTTGGGTTGCAGCGTTTGCATCGCCTTCGACGACTTGAGCTGTTGATAGGTCAGCGGGAAGGTAAGCAGGCGGATGATCAGCGTAAACACGATGATCGTCAAAACGATATTCTGTCCCAGCAGTTGATACAGGAACAGAAGCGCGGTGGTAAACGGGTTCGTCAGAAAATCCATCGGGAAACGCCCTTAACTAGACACCTGCTTAGGGTTGTGCCGTCGGTTGAAAACGCTGTTGTTCGTTGCTCAGGTTGATCTGCCATTCAATATTGCCTGTGATCAGGTTGAGCGCCACCACAATCTGGTTATCAGCCAACGTCGTGAAGACAACGGTATTACCCACGATCACCATATCGCTCAGCACCTTGTCGTTCATCACCAGCGCCGATACCCAGACACGCGCGCCGTTGCGAGCATCATAGGCGTACACCTTCTTGTTCTCAGAGCCGACAACGACCAGCGTCGTCGGTTCGCTTGCGCCAGCGGGTGTGATACCTTTGGCAATGGCGACTTTGCCACGAATGCTCTTATCACTGCCTTCCGGCTCGATCTGTGACCACTTGACCGCGAAGGTTTGCGCGTCAATTGCCCAGACTTTGCCCGACAGGTCACCAAAGTATAACACGCCCTCGTTTAGAACGGGGGTAGCCCACACCCAGTTATCGGCTTTGAAACGGCGCGTGACACAGGGTGGCTTTTGAGTATTATCGACACAGCGCGCATCAGGATTATATTGGACAGCCACTACTTCGGCATTGAAAGTGCCCGCGTACAGGGTGCCGCCATCGTATAATGGCGATCCACCTGTCGAGCCACCCAGATCAACCTGCCATTTATAGGCCAGCGTTTTGGCATCGAGCGCGTACAGGTTGTGATCCAACGAAGTGAAATAGACCGTATCACCTTCAACCACCGGAGTTGACCAGATACCATATTTAGTATCGTCGTAGTGGAGTTCCTGCCCGGTTTTGCGGTTATAAGCACGTAAGCCTTTATCGCCCATGCCCACATAGACCATATCGCCAGCAATGACTGCGCCGCCCACCACCTTATCGGTAAACGTCGGAGGCGTCCAGCCGGGCAGCAGATTGCCGTTGGCGCTGTTCAGGGCATACAGCTTTTTATCGGTGTACGAACCAACGTAGACCGCACCATCATCCGAAACGGCTGGTGCTGCGTAAAAATGCGGGTTGTTAGGAATACGTTTCAGCCATTCAACCGGACGGCTGGTGCTGCCGTTCAGCGCGGTGCTGGTGTCGATGCGGAAAATCTGCTCTTTATAGGCGACATAGACGTACTTGCCGTCTGTCGAAAGATTCGCCCAGCTTTCACCGGGGATTGGCGCTCCGCACGCGGCCAGCACGAGTATCATCACAAGCGCCGCGCTCAGGCGACTCCACACACGTTTCAGTTTCAATGCGACTCCTTGCCGCTCATCAGTTTCAAGGGACGGGATCATAACCACCGGGATTGAACGGATTACAGCGCACGATCCGCCGAATCCCCAACCACGATCCACGCACTAACCCATACTTATCAATGGCCTGATAGGTGTAACGCGAACAGGATGGTTCAAATCGGCAGCTTGGCGGCAGCACTTTTGAGAAAGTCATCTGGTACACACGGATCAGGACAAGGCCGAGGTATTTCATCGGGGCGTCTCCGGCTTCGCTAATCGGGCACGGCGCAGTAGTTCCAGCACCGCTTCATTGATCATATTATACGGCTGATCGGCGATTCCGTTGCGCGCGATCCAGACCAGATCATGGCCGGGCAGCAGTGATGGACTCACCAAACGCACAGCTTCGCGTATGCGGCGGCGTACCCGATTGCGAATAACGGCGTTCCCAACCTGCTTGCTGACGATGAAGCCATAACGATTATGCGCCAGATCGTTCGGCGCGAAACTCAGCGTCAAGAATGGATGCCGAATCGCCCGCCCCGATTGGCGCAGGCGCGCGAAATCCGCACTGCTGCGTAATCGGAACGGGCGCTGCATAGTTGGAACTAGCTGTTCCAGTTAACTTTCTTGACGTGTACCGGCTGCACTGCCAAAACGTGACGCCCCTTGCGGCGACGTGCGGCCAGCACCTTGCGTCCGCCTTTGGTCTGCATCCGCTGGCGGAAACCGTGAACGCGCTGACGGCGGCGTTTCTTCGGCTGATAAGTACGCTTGATCATGAATCCTCCCCAAAACATCAAACCGCTTGAGCGCGGCAGTAAGGCAAATGCCAGATTACAAACGGCTCAGAAGTATAACCGATGGTCGGGTCATGGTCAAGCGTGGTTTAATTGCAATTCAGGCTACCCGCTCCAACTGCGATGTGCAGAATGGGCAGCGCGTCGCCGCTTTGGAGACCCGGCTGGTGCAGAAGGGACATTCGCGCGTTGTGTCAACGGGCGCGGGTGCAACGGACGGCTTGAAGCGCGCCATCAGGCGATTGACGGGCAGCACCACAAAAAAGTAAACCACTGCCGCAATAATCAAAAAGCTGATGAGCGAATTGATGAAGTCGCCGATCAGGAATTTTGAATTATTGATGGTGAAGGTGATGGCGCTGAAATCGGGTTGACCACCGATGGCCGCGATCAACGGCGTAATCAAGTCTTTGACGAGTGCCGTGATAATGTTGCCAAAAGCTGCGCCGATCACAACGGCAATTGCCAGATCAACGACGTTGCCACGCAGAATAAACTCTCGAAAGCCTTTCATGCTGACCTCCAAATGTGAAAGATGTAAAGAGCGGCAGACTTCGCTCACTCCAATCGCCAAAACCCACTTTACACAATATTATGATTGTTATAATATTTCTAGTGAATATTAGCGAAAGATCAAACATGACGATGAGTCACTATCGGGAAGATTTCCCGATTTTATCGCAGACGGTGAATGGTAAACCGCTCGTTTACCTGGACAATGCCGCAACTTCTCAAAAGCCGACTGCTGTTCTGGACACGTTGGAGCGGTATTATCGGGAATACAACGCGAATGTCCATCGTGGCATTCACACGCTTAGCGAACGTGCGACGAGTGCTTACGAAGAAGCGCGCGTCAAAATTGCCCGCTTTATTAACGCCGCTGAACCTGCCGAAGTCATCTATACACGCAACACCTCGGAGTCGATTAATCTGGTAGCGTACAGTTGGGCGGGCAAATTCCTAAAAGCGGGCGATGTAGTGCTGCTCAGCGAAATGGAGCATCACAGCAATATCGTCCCCTGGCAGTTGCTTCGGCAGCGGACGGGTATTCAACTGCGCTTCATCCCGATCACCGATGATGGATTGCTCGATCTGTCCGATCTGGATCAGATGTTGGAAGGCGTTCGACTGGTCTCAGTGATTCACGTCTCGAATGTGCTGGGTACGATCAACCCGATTACGGATATTGCGCGGGCGGCTCATGCTGTTGACGCAAAAGTGCTGGTTGATGGCGCGCAGTCCGTGCCGAACATGCCTGTCGATGTGCAGGCATTGGGCGCAGATTTCTTCGCGTTTTCCGGCCACAAAATGTGCGCGCCCACCGGGATCGGCGTATTGTGGGCACATCGAGAACTGCTGGACGCGATGGATCCGTTTATGGGCGGCGGCGATATGATCAGCGAAGTGTTTTTAGATCACTCTACTTACGCCGAACCGCCGCACAAGTTCGAGGCCGGAACGCCAAGCATCGCCCAGGCGATTGGCTTAGGCGCGGCAGTCGATTATTTATCGGCAGTGGGCATGGATCGGATCGACGCCTACGAACGCGAATTGACAACTCTTGCGTTGGAACGGCTGGCAAGTATCGAAG
Source organism: Aggregatilineales bacterium (assembly GCA_038239365.1). Lineage (GTDB taxonomy): Bacteria > Chloroflexota > Anaerolineae > Aggregatilineales > UBA2796 > JBBRMW01. The sequence goes on along the minus strand of JBBSEU010000022.1, from coordinate 5,749 downwards.
GGCTGCGCGTTCATGGCCAGGCAGAAGCACGCGGCGGCGCGATTTCGTTCACCGTCGATGGTATTCACCCGCACGATCTCTCGACTATTTTGGATGAGGAGGGCGTGGCGATTCGTGCCGGAAGTCACTGCGCGCAGCCATTGATGCGCCGTCTGGGAGTGCCCATGACGGCGCGTGCCAGTCTGTATTTTTATAACGTTCCCGAAGAAATTGATGTGTTGGTCGGTGCGCTGCACAAAGCGCAGGGGGTTTTCAGCCATGTCGCTTGACTCGCTCTATCAGGAAACGATCCTCGATCATTGCAAAAACCCGCGCAATTACGGCGCGCTCAGCGGGACAGGGGTAGCGATCCATCAGGAAAACCCGTCGTGCGGCGATCAGATCGATTTGCAGATTGTGGTGGCTGATCAGCACATTCAGTCGATCAAGTTCACCAGTCAGGGGTGCGCTATCAGTAAGGCGTCGGCCTCGATGATGACCGAAATTGTGGATGGCAAAACGCGCGATGAAGCCCACGCATCGATAGCCGCTTTTCGCGCCATGATTACCCAGGGTGACGCTCTGCCTGACGAGTTGGGTGAACTCGAAGCCCTGGAAGGGGTTCGCAAATTCCCAGTGCGCGTCAAGTGCGCTATGCTGGCCTGGAATGCGCTCGAAAAACTGCTCGATGACTCTCCAGTGACAACTTGATCGTTCAACCGGCCTCAAACGTTAAAGACGATGATATGTAACACACCCGGACCATGCACGCCCAAAATCGTTTGCATCTCAATATCACTGGTACGGCTTGGCCCGGTAATGAAAGCGATACTGTTAGACTCCAGCATAGCCGTGCGGCCTTCTAGCGAAAGCCAATCTTCCAGGCGACCATAGAGACGATCCCGACGCAGCAGCGCGATATGTACTGGCGGCAGCAGCGAAGGCAAACGCCCCTGTCGCTCGTTCGTAACCAGTGCCAGCGTGCCTGTAGTTGCAAATGCCGCATCAACACCTGTAAGGCCAACCCGGATCGGTTCAGCGCGAATAAGTGCCGCCTGACGCTCAGCAGCGCGCGCCTTTGGAAAGTTAACATCGACATTGCGGCTTGCAAATGTACTTAGTAATTCAGGTATTGGCAGATCAGCCCAAGCCATGACTGTTGAGACATTCCCAAGCCCATTCAAAATGGTAAAAACCGCTTCAATAGCTGCGTGCGAACTGGATACGGTGTGAACTTTACCCGACAGTCGTTCAACTTCGGCGGTGAAGCGCATTACCAGATCGCCATCGGGGGTATTGGTGACAGGTAAATAATGTGCAGGACGAGGCGGCGCATCTTCAAAAGGTTCACTGGCACGCAGTCGGTCTAAAATACGGGGGCGCGCGCGGCGATTTTCGAGTGGGTTCATATAAATGTTCGCCTTCTTGATGGACTCCGAACTTTGAACATTGCTTCTGGAAATCTGACACTGAAAAAAAATCAAACAAGGCGTTAAAAACGGAACCGTATTGTACCATTTCTGCGACGGCAATCTTGCCTGGTTGAGTTTATCTTTCAAATCTACCTCATCTGTTTAAATATAATGATGCCATTTGTGGTGGCGCAGAATGTGCCGATAGCAGCCTGAGAATAGTCTTGAGGTGCTATGGCGGACTTGATCGGGCAGCGCATTGGCTCTTACGAAATTACGGGACTACTCGGCCAGGGCGGAATGGCAACGGTCTATTCGGCCTGGCAGGTTTCGATGAGCCGCGATGTAGCGATCAAAGTGCTTCGCACAGATTTGGCAAAGAACCCTCAGTTCATTGCTCATTTTGAACGCGAAATGCTGATCACGGCGTCGCTGAGTCATCCACATATTCTGAAGGTATTCGACTACGGACATCAAGACGCGCTGGCTTATCTGGTCATGGAATTGATCGCAGGTGGAAGTCTTTTCCAGCGTATGTTAGGGGAGACGCTGAGCCTGGACTTTATCAGCCGCATTCTCGATCAGACCGCTTCGGCACTCGACTATGCTCATGAGTGCGGCATTATTCACCGCGACTTAAAACCGCACAATATTCTATTAGATACTAAAGATAATGCGCTGCTGAGCGATTTTGGTGTCGCTAACATTTTGAACGCAGTCACTGGGCTACCCCACGAAGGCGCGTCAATGAGTACACCCGCTTTCACGGCTCCTGAAGAATGGAAAGGTTTGCCACCCGATGCACAGGTCGATATTTATGCGCTCGGTATTGTGCTTTTCGAGATGCTAACCGGGGCGCGGCCTTTCGCTGGGTCAACAACCCAGGAGCTGATGGAGCAGCACTTGTACGAGGCACCTACTTCCGCATCCAGCCTGCGTCCTGGTTTGCGGTCAGAAGTTGATCAGGTGCTAGCCAGGGCACTTGCTAAAGACCGTACTCAACGTTTCCCTTCGGCAGAAGCATTGGCTAGCGCATTTAAGCAGGCGATCAGTGCGGACACGCCGCCAGAAAGCGTGACGATACCGGAAAAGGTTGCGCTGCCGCCCGTTCAGCGTCAACCAATGCAGGTGCTAACGGATAGCCCTACAGCGAACACAGAGACCGGACATTACTTCAGAACAATGCTGTTTGGTGGCGCAGCGGTTGGGGCATTATTGGTCCTCTTTGGTTCGATTGCCCTGTATTTACTGATTAGCAGCTTTCTCCAACCAAAATCTTCTGGTCAGGCTATAACGCCGCAGAAACCATCTGCTGTAGCGATTAACCCGCTGCCTGTCACGGCAACCGCGCTGCCCCTCTTGACGGCACCAGTTATCGCGCCGCAGCCCGTCACACCTCAGTTTACTGCGGCTATCGGGCAAGGGCAGATTGCATTTACCTCGGATCGGACTGGAAGTTATGAAATATACGTGATGAACGTCAACAATGGCGATGTGCATCAATTGACTTTCAATTCAACAAATAGCTACGGTCCGATCTGGTCGCCTGATGGTAAACGGATCGCCTTTAGCTCTAAGCGCCTCGGAAACTTTGATGTGTACGTCATGGATGCCGACGGATCGAATGTACTCAACCTGACGAACAACCCTGCCGATGATTTTGATCCGAGTTGGTCGCCCGATGGTCGTCAACTTGCGTTTGTCTCGACACGAAGCGGCAACCGTAGTGTTTATGTGATGGATGCGGATGGTGGAAATCCACATAATCTGACGAATAGCAGCTCAACTAATTGGTATCCGTCCTGGTCGCCCGATGGTCGGTTTATTGCTTTTACCTCAGACCGGAGCGGCAACAATGATATTTATTTAATGGATGCCGATGGCAGCAATGTACGAAACCTGACTAATGATCCCACCGACGATAAATTTTCTGCATGGTCATCTACTCGCACATCAATCGTCTTTAACTCAAATCGCGGTGGTAATTTTGATGTATATACCATGAATGTTGATGGGCATGAGGTACGCAATCTGACGAACAACCCTGCCGAGGATAAATTTGGTAGCTGGTCGCCGGATAGCCAATATCTTGTGTTTTCCTCCAATCGGGATGGCAATGCACAAATTTATCTGTGCGATAGCAACGGTCAAAACTTGCGTAATTTAACGAGTACACGCAGTAATGAGTTTGCCCCATCGTGGCAACCGTAGTGCTACCGCTGATGACTGTTCTGAACTATTGAGCAATAGACAAACGATCATCATAAATTCGTTTGGCCGTTTCACCGATCAGGTTGTTGGCCGCCGCATCAAACGCTGCATGATTCGGATGATCGGGCGGGAGCGGCTCGTGCTGCACAAAGGCCGCGATCACAATTGGCCGATCATCGGGCATGTAGATAATTCCGGCGTCATTGTGGATGCCGCGTACTGTGCCTGTCTTGTGCGCGACTCGTGTGCCGGGCGGTAACTGGCTTGGCAAGCGCGTCGCATATTGTTGGCGCAAGAGGATCGTCCGCATTTGTTCCGTGGATTTCGCGGAGGCTGTTTCGCCGCGCTCGATGGCGATCAGCAGTCGCGCGATGTCGTTTGGCGTGCCGAAGTTGCTGGTATCGCCTTCCAGTATCGTTTCCGGCGTGGCGACAATCGCGTTCGCTTTGAGGTATTGAAAATATTCATAGTCTGTCAGCAACAGTTTTCCGACTGGCTCCATCGCGTGGAGCAGTTCGCGCACCGTCTGGCGGATCGTAATCCCGGTAAAGCCAAGTTCATCCAGCGTCGCGCGAATGGCCGTCGCGCCGCCGATCCGTTTCATGACCGCATCCGTCGCGGTGTTATCGGAGAGGATAATCATCAGCGTCAGCAAATCGCGCCAGGTAGGTTGCAACCCGGCATCCAGATAGCACAAAATGCCGCTTGGACTGACTTTATCGGCATCGGTCAACGTGACTCGCTCATCCAGATCAAGCAAACCCTGATCGGCTACTCGCATCGCGCTCACAAGAATGGGCACTTTGAAGACGCTTGCCAGTTGAAAAGGCCGATCACCGTTGAGGGCGGCTTGTTCGCCAGTGTGCAGATCATGTACGGCAACCCCAAACGTGAAGCCGTCCGGGATCGTCAGATTATCGAGGATCGATTGTAGGGACAAAATGGCTGCTCCAAAAGGGGTAAATTTTTATTCTAAGCGCCGCCCGGTGATGCCATCGAAAAGCTGGATGTGCGCCTCGTCAAAGGTGAAATTCACACTGTCGCCGCGCCGAATATCCAGCGTATTCGATACGCGCGCCACACAGTCGGTCTTGCCGACTTCCAGATGCACAATCAGTGCCCGTTCCGAGACGAGCGGCTCAATCAGTGCAACGCGCCCTAAAAATGGCGTATCGGGCGCAATTCGCACATACTGGGGACGAATGCCCAAAACGCCGCGCTTGCCTTCGGGGTGACGGCGTTCAGGCGGCAGTGCCCATGTCAGATCGCCGCCGCGCCAACCGTCTTCTGTCCAGAAACCCTCAAAAACGTTCATCGGCGGCATCCCGACAAATGACGCGATGAACGTGTTATCAGGCCGTTCAATCAATCGATCATACGTGCCATACTGCTCGATATGTCCATCACGCATGATCGCCAGCCGGTCACACAGCGCAATGGCTTCAATCTGATCGTGCGTCACGTACACGCCCGTCACTTTGAAGCGATCAATTAACCGCTTGAGTTCGACGCGCGTCTGTGTACGGAGTTTGGCGTCCAGGTTGGAGAGCGGTTCGTCAAACAGGAAGATGTTCGGATCGCGGGCGATGCAGCGCGCGACGGCCACCCGCTGCCGTTCCCCACCGGAAAGTGTCGGCGGCTTGCGAGATAGCAGCTTCTCGAAGCCAATGCCCATGATCGCTGAGACTTCTTTGACTCGTTCGGGGATTTCCTCCGCGCGTTTGTGAACCCTGAAAAAGAAGCCAATGTTCTGCTGCGATTGCATATGCGGATAGAGAGCGTAATCCTGAAAGACGATCCCGATCCGCCGTTCGCCCGGCTCGACCTGCGCCATATCGACGCCATCAAACGTGACGATCCCTTCATCTGGCGTGATCAATCCGGCGATCACTTTGAGGAGCGTCGTTTTGCCGCAGCCTGACGGCCCCAAAATACCAACTGTTTCGCCGTCCTTGATCTCCAGGTTGACGTGAGAAAGGGCGTGCAGACGGCGTGGTTCCGGGGGACTGCCCGCCACTTGCAGATCGCGCCGATACTCGTTGGCGGCCTGACGTGAGGCGATATGCGTGGCCTGTCCAAGCACCTTGCCGTACTGACCTTCCATCGTCAGGCCTTCGGCCTGAAAGTTTTTGCTGACGTCGTGCAGT
>JBBSEU010000021.1:0-33423 GCA_038239365.1 Aggregatilineales bacterium | reverse complement strand
TTCGTGGCGATCCTGCTGATCGGCTTGTTGAGCGGTACGTATAGCTCAACCTTCACGGCAATCCCGCTGCTGGTGGCCTGGGATAAGGGTCAGCTTCCACTCGTTGGGCGGCTCAACCCCAGAGCGGCCTAAACCTCTGAGCTTTCACGGGTAGGTTATAACCCTGCCCGTGTTTTCTTCTGCCAAAACCTGTTGCCTTGACATGAGTGCTTTCCACTGCTTTAATCCTTGCTGCGATTCATTCATCGCGCAGAGGATTGCACTTATGCTCAACTTCCATCGATCTGGTTTACGCTCAACGTTATCCGCGATCCTGATCATGCTCATGCTGCCGGCGTGCGGGGGCAACTCGTTCGTACAACCGACCCCCCGCCCACCTACCTTCACGCCTACGCCGCGTTCTACGCCGCTGCCCACTGTTGCGACACAGGTGCCACTTGGCTCAGAAAGCCGCCCGTATCATGTAGCGTTCGTGGCACCGGATCAAAATGCCAGCGGCTCTGAACTTGCCCGCTATCTAAGTGATCAAACCAGCGTTGCGTTCGAGGTCGATCTGCTGTCGTCCTATGCCGAGGTATTGCGCCAACTATGCAGTGATAAGCCGACCTTCGGCTGGTTGGATGGTCGAGCACTGTTGGCGGCTCAGGCGCAAGGTTGTGGCGTGCCTGTCCTCAAGTTCCAACAGGGCAAAAGCAGCGGTCAAAAGGCCGATCTGATCGTGCATACGGGTATTAAGGATGAAGTCAAGACTATCGCAGGGTTCAAGGGCAAAGATTATTGCCGTCTGAACGGTCAGGACGTGCAAAGCTGGATACTGCCCTCACTGGCGATGCGGGCGGGTGGCATCAACCCGGTTCAGGATTTGAAGGGTATCAAAGAATTCGATAACAATGCGGCGCTGATGCAAGCCGTCGCCGATAACATCTGCGTGAGCGCGGCTATTCCCGCGGGCACACTGCTCACCTACTCGCCCAAATTGAGCAGTGGTCAGCTTGCCGTGCTGACCACCACGCCCGAATTACCGTTCGGCGGAGTGATCGTTTCCTCGACAGTGCCTAAAACCATCGCGGATAACGTGATCACGTTATTCACCCAAAACATGGATAGGTTGCAGGGCTTGATCAAGGTGGACGAACTGGTGAAGGTGAACGCCAACGACTTCACCGACTTTCAAAAACTGGCACAAAGCGCCGGGTTGAACCTGAAAACATTGGGGCAGTAGCGTTTATGCCGCTCGATCTGGCCGTGATCATCGTCACCTGGAACGTTCGGGAACTGGCACTCAACGCGATTCGCACGCTCAACACCGATCTGGATCAAAGCGGATTGAACGCCGAAATCTGGGTGGTCGATAATGCGTCAAGTGACGGCACAGCGGAGGCTATTCGCACCAAATTTCCAAAGGTACAACTAATCGCCTCAACGGAAAACCTGGGTTTTGCGGGCGGTAACAATCTGGCTTTGCGAACGCTTGGCTTCTGTGATGATCCCACGCCAAATCCGAGCAGCCCATGTGCAGTGTTCCTGCTCAACCCGGATACATTGACACATCCGGGCGCGATCCGGGCGCTGTACGCCACGTTGACCGATAAGCCGGACGCTGGCGTGGTTGGCGCGCGACTCGACTATGAAGACGGCTCATTTCAGCATAGCGCGTTTGCTTTTCCAGGTCTGGCGCAAATCGTGATTGATTTATTCCCGCTGCCGCCACGACTCGTCGGGCGATTGTACGATAGTCGGATTAATGGGCGCTATCCACGCAGTTGGTACGATGCAGGCAAGCCATTTCGTGTCGGGCATCCACTCGGCGCAACGATGTTGATCCGCCGTGAAGCAATTGAGCAGACCGGGTTGTTCGATCAGCAGTTCTTTATGTACTGCGAAGAAATCGACTGGTGTATGCGGATTCAGGCGGCAGGCTGGCGCAATTATTGTCAACCTGCGGCGCACGTCACACACCTGAGCGGGCAAAGCACGAGTCAAATTCGCGCGCAAAGTCTGGTCAATTTGTGGCGCAGTCGTTTGAGGCTCTATAAGAAGCATTATTCTCCGCTCAAAGTGTGGGTTGCGCGCTTGTTGATTCGCTGGGGGATGCGTCTGCAAATACGGCGGGCACAGACCTTGCCTGCTGAAACCCGCGATCAGTTGGTGGCTGCGTATCAGACGATTGTCGCCTTAACTTGACTTTAGCGTTGACGAGGCGGCGGACTCTGAGACATCAGGGAGCGGTAAATATCGATCCACTGTGCCGTAACCGTCCGAATGTCGAACCATGAGCTAATTCGGCGAGCGTTTTCGCTCATTTGCAGGCGTGCCGATTTGTCAGTGCATAGCTGTTTGATGGCGGTGGCAAGTGCGGCGGTGGTATGTTCAGTCAATAGACCACCGGGATTTTCATCAATAAATTCCTGCCACCAACCCGATTTCAGGCCTATATACGGTTTGCCACAGGCCATTGCCTCGATCACCGAAACCGGGTTCACTTCGCTGAGCGACGGCGTGGCAAATACATCGGCCATAGCCAGGTAAGCCGGGATTAGATCGCGCGGCTGCACCCCCAAAAAGTGAACGCGATCCTGAACGGGCGAAACTTGCACTTCGAGGCCGATCCGCGATTTCCCGTCACCGATGATGATCCACTCGGCATCTGCGCCGCGCCGCACGGCCTGAATGAACGCATCGGCGAACACGTTCAGGTTCTTTTCGGGGGTCACGCGCCCGATATAAATGAAGATCGTGCGTTCAGCGGGAATACCGAAGTCGTCCCGGCGCATCGGCTCATCGACGCGCTGAAAGCGATTCAGATGAATCCCATTCCGCATGACTCGCACGCGATTTTCCAGATCGGGCACCAGCGAACGCATCCAGCGTGCCGAATCCTCGGAAGGTGCTGTCGAAAGCCAGCTTGCCCGGATGACGCGCTCCATCGTGGTAGCGACGTGCGTTTGCAACGACGGCTGGATCATGCGCGGGTAGTTCGTGACATAAGTATCGTGCCGGGTGTGATTGGTGAAAACCAGCGGACGCTTATTCCGTCGCGCGATCTGAATGGCGATATTGGCGATCACGAACGGCTCGTGGACATGGAAAATTTGCAGTTCATTGGCAACCCGCGTCGCCCGCCGATCCAGACTGAAGTTCAGGCGGAAGGGCGAATTGCCCATCGGGACGCCGGGTGTGCGGTACACTCCGGGGAAATTGGTATCCAGATGGCCGAAGGTAAATACATATGACTCCTGGTACTGCGCCAGAAGTTCCTGATGATGTTCGCTGACGAAGGCGCTCACACCGTTGACAATAGGTGGAAAGCTATCGCTAAACTGCCCGATGCGAAGCGTTTGAATATTCACAGCGCGAGTGGAGCGTTCGGGGTGTTCAACTTGCAATCGACTATCCTTCGTTAACATACGTCACCCGCTACCTATAACCTACTATACTCTAACACCATTTCGGCCTGAAAGGTTTACGTTTGATGAGCCTCGTAGCAATTATCCTGACAAAAGATGAAGTGCCTAACATCGTCGATTGCATCAACAGTGTGAATTGGGCAGACCGGGTGCTGGTGTATGATTCGGGCAGCACTGATGCGACGGTCAGTTTGGCGCGAGCGGCGGGTGCCGATGTGCTGTTTCATCCCTGGCGCAATTATTCCGACCAGCGCGACTCGGCGCTGCGCGCGGTGAGTGAAACATGGGTTTATTTCGTGGACGCAGACGAGCGATCCAGTCCTGAACAGGCCGCCGAAATCCGGGATTGCATCAACGATCCAACCATTGACGGCTACTGGGTGCCGCGCCATAACTACATCATGGGGCGGCTAACGCGCGGGGCGGGCTGGTATCCCGACTACCAACTGCGCCTGCTGCGCCGTGAACGCGCCCGCTACGACATGACGCGCGAAGTTCACGAACTGGTCATCCTGGACGGTAAAGCGAATTATTTGAAAATGCCGCTGACCCACTACAACTACCGCGATCTGGCGCAGTTCATCGGCAAGCAGGAAAAGTATACCGATTATGCCGTCGCCGAGATGCGTAAAAATGGCGTGCGCGTCAAACCGCAAAATTACGTCCTGCAACCGATCCGGCACTTCATCTGGCGCTTTTTCACGCTCAAAGGTTATCAGGACGGGCTGCACGGCCTGCGCTTGAGCCTGTTAATGTCGTGGTACGAATTTCAGAAGTACGTGCGGCTCAGCCGGGCGTGGCGCGGTGCTGGATGATCTCTGCCAGCGCATACAGACCACCCGCAACGACGCTGTGACCACCCAGAATAACGGGCAACGGCGCATTGGCGGCAGCGGCAGTGAACTCTTGCAACCAGGGATCGCGGATTGCATCGAGCCAGAACAGATCGGAGGCAAACCGATCCGCCGCATCAGGATAAACCCCGTGCGCGGCAAACAGGACGCGGCTGTCAAAAATAACTGCATCGGCCAGTTCCGATAAATCCTCAAAGAAGCCCTGAAAGCCGCGCGCCTTGATCCAGGGCGTCAGCATCGAGCGCACACTGCCCTGTTCGAGTCGGCCACTGGCAACCATCCCGCGTTCCTCAGCAATCACACGCGTCCAGCAGCGTGTCGCCTTGTTGAGTGCCTGCCAGGCCAGTGGCGAAACGCGCCCGATCAAGGCCAATGTGCTGCCTTCGCGGCTTGCCACGTCCAAGACCGCATCAATCGGGATCGGGTTCAAGCGCCTATCATTGACAATACCGCGAAGGCCGGGCAGCAAATCGGGATGGCGCGCGATCAAGGCCAGATCGCTCGGTGTATCAATGTCCATACTCGTGGCTGGGCGCACGCCCGACAGCACCCGCACATCGTATTCGCCGCTCTCTTGCAGCAGCCACGCCAGACTGTTATCGCGGTTCACCTGTCGGATGACAGGTAATGCCTGATCAACCCGACTAATGGCTGCCCAATCGCTGGAATGCAGGTTGTTGGTCAGGACGATGTGTGACGGGATCGCCGAGGTATTCTGGTTGATCGCCCGATCCAGGAGGCCAATGATCATCCCGCTGACAGAGTTATCAACTAACGGCGCGCTACCGCCCCCAAAGTACATCACCGCGTCCATTTGGTAGTGTTCGATGAGCGCCGCTAGCCGATTGCCAAAATGGAACGGTTCGGCCTGCACATCATCATCGCGGATCACGTCCAGATCGGGCGGTAGCCAATCGGTGGTGGGTGCCGCCACGACGATCTGATCGATGCCCTGCCCGCCCAGGAGTTGAATCAGATCAATGGCGCTGGCACGCTGCGCTGCCAACACAAGCTGCTCCTGTGGCGACTCGCCCGCCCCGCCAACCATGATGATCGCGCTGATGTGTCCCATAAGTTGACTATTCAATCCATCTGTGGCTCAAGCAGGCCGTAATCACCGTTTTCGCGGCGATACAATACATTGATCACCGACGTATCAGCATTATAGAACATAAAGAAGGTGTGACCGAGTAGTTCCATCTGGTCAATCGCTTCGAGTTCATTCATTGGCGTCAGTTCGATCTGTTTGCGGCGCACGATAGTTTCCGGCGCTTCATCCGCTTCATCCAAGTCGTCAATCGGTGGCAGTTCGGCGGCGGCCAACTCCGGCTCGATTTGTTCAAAACGATCTCCGGCATGGCGCTTGCGCTTGCCCTTGTAGCGGCTGATCTGCCGATACATTTTATCGACCACAACATCGACGGCAGCATAAATATCGGGCTGTGCCTTATCTTCGGCACGCAAAATCGTTCCGCGCTCATTGCGAACCGTCAACTGGGCTACTGGGCGATCTCCAATGGTGCGGCGATGTTCCGTCGCCAGATCGATTCGTACCGTTGCAATATGTGGCAGATAGCGATCTAAACGGCTCATTTTCCTTTCGACATAATCCCGCAGTTTTTGGTTAAGGTCGAGGTTTTTAGCATGGATTTCGAGGTTCATAAAATTGTTACTCCTGTGTTCCCATCGTTCGGGTGAACGGTGCTGACGAACACCATAATTGTTAGTTGCCCTCAATCATTGGCAATTAAGCCCCTCGCCTTCGGAAGAGCGGTTAGGGTGAGGGCGTTAGTCAGGACGCACTGGCGACGGTGAGCGCCCATACAGACGCGGCACCCGCTGCGCGCAATGCCTGGGCACACGCACGCAGCGTCGCCCCGGTCGTATACACATCATCCACAATCAAGATCGTCTGAGTTGCAGCAATAGAAGCATCCGCCGCAAACGCTTCAACCATGTTCTTTTGCCGATCCACTGCATTTAAGCCAACTTGTGGACGTGTGTCGCGCGTGCGTCGAATCACATCCGGGTGAAATGGCAAATGAGTCATCATCGCTAAACGGGCGGCCAACAGCGCGGATTGGTTGTAACCGCGTTCGCGCTGGCGTGACTCGTGCAGCGGAACGGCTGTAATCAGCGACGGCTGCCATCCACTAAGTTTTAATTCCGCGATCAAGCGATCTGCCAGCAAATCCGCAATCCGCGTTTTGCCCTTGTATTTGAAGGCGTGAATGGCGCTCTGAATAGGACCATCAAATATAGCCGTCGCACGCCGCCCGGCGAGGGCACCTGCTTCGCTCCTGATCGGCGCTGAGGGTTGAATCTGCGCCTGACAATCGACACATAACAATGCCCCGGCACGCGCGCAATGGACACAGCGCGGCGGAAACACAAGATCAAGGGTACTGTTCAGCCAGCGTTGAAGGTGAGTACGGGCGTGGGTCAGGCCGCCAGCAGCCGAAGCCTCTGGCAGCCTGGGTAATTCACTCATAGAGGGGTGTTGGTGTGCATCAAAATAATGATCGACGGGCCAAGCAATACGATCCAGATCGACGGGAAGATCAGGAAAACCATCGGGATCATCATCTTGACGGGTGCTTGCTGGGCGCGTTCCTGGGCGCGCTGACGCCGCTTGACACGCATCTGATCGGACTGAATACGCAAAATTTTGGCGATGCTGACGCCTAACTGGTCGGCCTGAATGATCGCAGCCGTAAAGCTGGTCACATCGGGGACATCCATGCGGCTTGCCATATCGCGCAAGGCTTCACGGCGCAGCTTGCCAAGCTGAATCTCTTGCAGCACGCGCCCAAAAGCAACCGCCAGATCGTTGTCCCACTTTTCGTAAACCTTACCCATCGCCGTATCGAAGCCCAACCCGGCCTCAACGCAGATCGTGAGCAAATCGAGGCAGTCCGGTAGCGCCTTGAGAATGGTATTCTGACGGCGCGAAATCTGGCTGCGAAGCTGCATTGCAGGCAGGAAATAACCTAGTGCGGCCCCACCAATTGTCAGCAAAATACCATTAAGCGGCGTCTGATGGGTGACGACAAAGAACAGAAAGAACGCGCCAACCCCCAGAATGATCGTCAGAAGCAGCCGCTGGCCGAAGAACATACGCGCATCGGTAGTCTGCGCCTTGCCCGCCAGTTCAAGCTGCAAACGAGTTGCTTCAATTTGCTGTTCGGGCGTGAAGCGTGTGGCCGCGTTCGCAAATATTTTGATGAGCGGCAGCACCACACGATCCCGAAACGACAGTGAGCCTTCCAGTTCGGCCAGCGACTTGGGCATTTCGTCACGTTCGCCGAATTCCTGCAAGCGTTTTTGCAGCGGGTCTTCGCCCGTGTTTTCACGCATTCCGACGTAGATCAGCCCGGCGATGAAGCCAACTGCGCCGATCACGATGATGATAATGCCAAGAAGTTGCCCGGACATGGTCTCTCTCCGCTAAATTTCTTTCAGTTCGATTCCGTTAAATCTCAATATCGACGATGCGCTGAATGACCGCCGTCCCCATCCCGATCAATCCCAGACCGATAGCGATCATCGGCCAGCCGCACAGCTTATCTTTGAACATCTGGCCGACATAACCCGGATTGATGATGCCCAGGAAGATCGCCAATACAATGGGCAGCCCGCCAATCAGGTAGCCAGTGATGCGTCCCTGTGCGGTGAGGACGCGCACTTCACCCTTGAGCTTGATACGTTCACGAATGGTGTGGCTGATCACTTCCAGAATTTCGGCCAAATTACCGCCGACTTCACGCTGAATATTCACGGCGGTGATGATCAAGTCCAGGTCTTCGCTGGGCATACGTTCCATCAAGTGCGCCAACGCGGTCTCCTGTGGCAGGCCGATCTGTACTTCCAACACGACGCGCTTAAATTCCTGTGCAGATGGATTCGGCGCTTCTTTGGAGATGGCTTCCATCGACTGCATGGTGCTGTAGCCCGAACGCAGCGAGTTGACCCATAAACCCAGAATATCGGGAAGCTGAGTCTCGAAACCTACCAGACGTTTACCTTTGCGGTACGACACATAAAAACGGGGTAGAAAGATACCTACTGCCGCCGCGATAATTGCCATAACAAGCTGCTGCGGAAACAGTATAAAGAAGGCAATTAGACCAAGCCCTATCGCCGCAATGATATGTACCGCAAAAAATTCGGCAACGCTCAGACGCAAATCGGCGCGTGCCAGTTCGGTCTTCCACTTCTTGCCGAAACTTCGATTGGACAGCGCCGCGTCCAGACGCAGGGTAAGGGCGCTGGGCTTTTTTTCCTTGTCCTTTTTATCGTCATCCGTCGGTACTTGCGGCAGAAATTGATATTCGGTGTAGCGCCCCAGGCGCTCCTCGACCACATCCGTGTTTTGCCGACGCAAACTGACGACGGCCACGATCCCGACAAGAATAACCAGTACACCACCAACCAGTAAGGCGGGATTCATCGCGCAGCCTTTCTACCCACTAACATTTAGCTTGATTATACACCGATCAACGTTTAGATATTGTACGAGAATTGAAGCCCTGACCTCAATGAAGATGAGGGTCAGGGCTTTGCAACTTAGTAGCGCGACATACCGATGCCGAACACTGACGGCGGCAGATGAATACCCGACGCTTCGATCTGATCGATGAACTTCGGGCGCAGACCCGTTGGACGCACACGGCCAATGACTTTGCCCGCCTCGACACCTGTCTGCTCGAACTCGAAAATATCGGACATGGTGATGATCTCACCTTCCATGCCCTGGATTTCGGTCACTTTTGTGATCTTACGGGTGCCGTCGCGCAGCCGTTCCTGGTGAACGATGAGCTGCACCGCCGATGCGATCTGTTCACGGATGGCGCGCACTGGCAAATCCATACCAGACATGAGGCACATCACTTCCAAACGAGCCAGCGTATCGCGTGGACTGTTGCTGTGTGCCGTCGTCAGTGATCCGTCGTGGCCGGTGTTCATCGCCTGGAGCATGTCAAGTGCCTCACCGGAACGGCACTCCCCGACCACGATCCGATCCGGGCGCATACGCAATGAGTTCACGACCAGGTCCTGAATAGAGATTTCGCCGCGTCCTTCAATGTTGGATGGGCGTGTTTCGAGCGAAACAACGTGATCCTGACGAAGCTGAAGTTCCGCCGCGTTCTCAATGGTGACGATGCGCTCATCATCCGGGATGAAGCTGGACAGCACGTTGAGCAGCGTCGTCTTGCCCGAACCCGTACCACCCGACACAACGATATTCATGCGAGCGATAACGCACGCGCGCAAGAATTCGGCGATCTCATTGGTCATCGAACCGAAACGGATCAGGTCTTCGACGGTGAGCGGCTTCTTGGAAAACTTACGAATGGTAATCGTCGGGCCGCACAACGCAATCGGGCGAATGACGGCGTTCACACGGCTGCCATCGGGCAAACGAGCGTCTACTGTTGGGGAGCTTTCGTCGATGCGGCGTCCGAGCGGCGCAACGATACGATCCAGCACGCGCAAAACGTGATCATCATTTTCAAAGGTGACACTGGTACGCGACAAACGGCCTTTTTGCTCAACGTAAATATTGCGCGGGCCGTTCACCATGATTTCAGTGACGGTATCATCGGCCAACAGCGTTTCAAGCGGACCAAAACCCAGGATTTCGGCAATGATCAGGTTGAACAGGTTTTGCCGTTCGGTACGGGTGATCGCCACGTTTTCTTCGCTGAGGATCGTGTTGAAAAGTTCTTCAATCTGGCTGCGAACTTCGGGCGATTTCGTATCCATCGACGGATCAAGTTCGCTCAGCAGCTTGGTTTGGACGCGCGTCTTAATATCGATCATGCCATCTTTGGAATTGGCCGCCTGAGAAGCCGTTGGCACGCCCACGCGCTTTTCCCGAATAGCATCCATGCGCGATTTTTCGTCCGGCGGCGGGACGTTGGAAACATTATTACCGCCGCCCGCAGGCTGCTGTGAACCACTGCCACTCTGGTTGATACGACGAAGTAGGGACATACAACACACTCCACAACTAGATCACGAGATCATCAGCTAACTAGCCAAACAGACGTGACAGGCGTGAACCACTCTTGGGTGTCTCAGCCTGCGCCGCTTGCCCAACTGCTTCGGGCGCAAGCGAACTCCGAATCATATCCGCCAAACTGACAAACTCTTTGGCGGGCGATGTATTGCGATCTTTGGCAATGACAGGCGTACCCCGTGTGAGCGCGGCCAATACCTTGCGCTCATCGGACGGAATTGAAATTATCGCAGTTCGTTTGAGCTTTTGCTCAAAAGCGGCGACAGGCGGCACGACTTTGTTGCGCTCAAAGTCGGCGTTGACCTGATTGAAAACAAGCTGCATCTTTTCGGGTGACAGATTGAGTGTTTCCATCAAGTTCAGGACGATCCGCGTATTTTTCAATGCGGGC
This sequence comes from Aggregatilineales bacterium, assembly GCA_038239365.1. Lineage (GTDB taxonomy): Bacteria > Chloroflexota > Anaerolineae > Aggregatilineales > UBA2796 > JBBRMW01. The sequence continues at coordinate 22,749 of JBBSEU010000021.1, read as the reverse complement.
AGTGTCGGGTTGGTGACAAGCAGCACCCGATCTGCCGCATCAAACAAGCCCAGGTTCAGATCATCCAGGCGCGTCGAGGTATCCACCACAATAAAGTCGTACTGCGGGCGAAGTTTGTTGAGCAGATCGACCACGCTTTCGTCGATGACCGTCTCGGCATCTTCGGGCGTGAGCGGGGCAAGCAGCACTTTGAGGCCGCTGTCATGCTTGATCAGCACGTTCTCAATCAAATCCAGGTCAATGTCATCAATGGCGGCATTCTTCGCCAGATCGCTAATCGTGTTCTGTGCTTGCAGATTCAGGAACACGCCCACATCGCCGAACTGCAGATCGCAATCGACCAGCAGCACTTTCGTACCTTCGCGCATCAGCGCAGCCGCTAAATTGGTTGCAATGGTTGTCTTACCCGCGCCGCCCTGTGGGCTGTAGACAACGATCAAATGTGCCTGGCGGGCTGCGGGGCCAGAACCGGGTCCGCTGCCGGGGCCAGTTGCGCGCCCCGCATACGGATCGGGTGGAGCTGCTTTCGGTGTCAGTTCGTGAACGCGGCGCACTGTCGCGTAGAGTTCATCGCCCGCAATTGGTTTGGTCAGGAAGTCGCGCGCCCCGGCCAGCATCGCCCGCCGCAAATAATCGGCTTCGCTCTGCACTGACATCATCACGACGCCCGCTGTCGGCACGGCCTTGTTGATCAATTCCGTCGCCTGAATGCCATCCATATCGGGCATGTTGATGTCCATCAGGATGATGTTCGGCTTCTTCTCTTTGGCAAGTTCCAGCCCTTCGCGCCCGGTGCTGGCCGTGCCCACCACCTCAATATCCGACTCGAAAGCCAGTAGTTTTTTTAGATTTTCACGTGTTTCGGGAATGTCATCCACAATAATCACGCGAATAACGTCTTTTTTATCACCCTGCGGGGAAATCAACGCCTTGCTCATATACATCAGCGCAGCGGCCTATCGCTTGATGGCGACAGAGGAATGCGCTTTCCTCCTTCTTACTGACGACCCTTAGCGATGCTGTGGCCGTTTTTGAGGAACGGCCAAACCTGCCGGGCGGCGTTACTGATAACGCGCGTTTACTATTTGCTGCCCCCGCCCGGTACGGCGACGCTGTCCTGCGCGAACGGCACGAGTGTACCGATCACAAGCTGGCGTACTGAACGGAGCGCGGGTTCAAGCGCGTAGGGCAGACGGGGCGGGACCGTGACCTGATACTGCTCGACGATGTAGCGCAGCGTCACCGGTGTACTCGGCTGCACGGTGGCATCGCGCGGATTACGCAGGGTGAGCGTGAGAGGTACGTGCTGTTCAACCAACCACGTTAGTACCACCGCTTCCTGCGGCGAAACCGCCAGCGTGATCACATCCGGGAAGGCGATAGTCGCCGTTGGGGGTGGGGGGCCTTTAGTCGCCTCACTGCCTTCAGCAGGGACAGTGGGTGCCACGATAGGCGTGGGCGTGTTCCCCAAATACTTACCCGTCAAGGGGAAGCTGCCCACATGAACCACTAACGCATTCTGGATGGTCGTTTGCGTGGTCAGGCGTGGCCGCTGCGTTTCGCTGGGACCAATAACCAACGGGTACTGTGAGAAGCTGCTTGGCTCAAGGCGGCCTTGAATGGCCTGCACAATCGAGATCGTCCCATCTGCCCGGATGGTGGTGAACGATAGGGCGTTCGGCTGGCGCGACTGGAAATTTTCGTCCACATCGACGACCAGAAACGAGATAATCACGTCCACCGTATCGCCATCGCGCGGGGCGTAGGCAATGCCCGTTGTGCGATCCATCGGGATCGAAATGGCGCGTTTGCCAACTGGCACAACGGCTGCCGCATCCGAACCTTCTTTGGCAACCTGTGTCAGATCGTCAACCAGAAGCGTCGAGAGGATCGGCTGTTCGCGCGCAATATCGGTGCGGGCGATCTTGCCGACCACCGACTTCAACTCATCGCCGCCGAGCGCATAAGCCGGGACGCTGGCTGCCGGGAAATAGCGCACATCGATCCCGTTTTCGGGGATGCGAAGGCCGCGCGGAATTTCTTGTACGGCCACCAAAATTGGCGTCACCTGAATAGGCGTAGCGGTGTCAACGACGGGCTGCGGGCCGCCCCCACCCGGAGTGTTGCCGCCCGTAGTGGTCGTCGCGGGGGTCTGGTTAAGCTGCGTATACAGCACGAAACCACCACCAACGATGACGACGAGTAGAATGAGCAGAATGAGTACGCGACGACTCATGGATTTCCTCCAAACCTGAAATTAAGAAAATAGTGTAGCAGCGACTGCCAAAAGGCGATACAGGCGCAAAGTCCTATTGCACCGCCTGTTCCTGACCAAAGTACCTTCACGATTCGCGCTCATTGGCGGGCATCCCCAACTGAATGCGGTTGCCTTCGCTTTCCGAGCCATACATATCCATCGTTCCGCCCACCAACTCGATCCGTTCACGCAGTGTTTGCAGGCTGAATACCTTCGAGGCCTGGCTGGTTTCGATAGCGGCCTCCGTTTCCTCAAGCGCCTTGCCGTTGAACGTGACCGATGCCTTTACGTAGTCGCCCGAAATATCCAGCACCAATTCAACACGAGTCGCGCCCGCAATGTCACGCGCGTAGACCAGCATTTCCTGAACGCTGCGGAACATCGTGACTTCGGCGTGTGCCTCGATGCGACGGCGTTCCTCACCGACGATGTTCAACTGGATTTCGATATTGCTTTTTCCGCCAAATGCTTCCGTATAGCGTCGGATCGTCGGGGCAAGTCCCAGATCGTCCAGCATCATCGGGCGCAGATCGAAGATAAAATCACGCACTTTCTGGAAGGTTGTGCTGGCCGCCGTTTTGAGGTTGCCCAATTCTTCGACAGCGCGATCCGGGTTGCGGTCAAATAGACGCTGGCAAATTTCGGCTTGCAGAATGAAGTTCGTGAGCGACTGTGCCGGGCCGTCGTGCATCTGACGCGCCAAACGCTGCCGTTCAGCTTCCTGCGCCTCGACAATCCGAACAATTGTGGTGCCGCTCAGGGGGCCAGTATTGCGGTTAGTAGTAGCGCGCGACGATTGAACGCCAACCGGTGCCATGCTCTGCGCGCTGACGCCTTCCAGCTTATCCAGCACGCCTTTCAACATCTGGGAGAAATGTTCAAGCTGCGTGCGGTCTTGCATGACCTTTTCAAGCTGCCCCTGCATCGTCAGCAAGCGGGTCTTAATATCCAGTGCGTTCGTATAAATGATTTTAATATCGGGGCGCGGCACGTTGTCAAAGTTAGCTTCAAGCCGATTTAGCTGCGTGTTGACATCGACACTGCGCTGTTGCAACCGCTTCACTTCGGCCTGACTTTGCTCAATTAGGGAGCCGAGTTCCTTCAAACGTAAATTGATACGTTCATGTTCGCCGCGTACTTCCGAAACCAGGGCATCTTTTGGATTGATCATGCCCACCATGCCCATTGCACCGCTTGTCATTTTGCCGCCCGCCTCGTCATGTAGATCATCAATTTATGCTTTATTATTCGGGATGGGGGTTACGATTAATCATTCGAACCCAGCCCCGTTGCAGCGCGTAGACCGCTGCCTGTGTACGATCTTCAACATTCAGTTTATCGAGAATACTGGTCATATGGTTTTTGACCGTCTGGTGACTGATACCCAGTTCCGAGGCGATCTCTTTATTGCTCAGGCCGCGCGTCACACACCGCAAAATTTCCATTTCGCGCGGGCTAAGCGGCACAAAGTGTTCACCAGCATCCATCACATAGGGTTTTGCCAGCGCCTCAACCTGGCCGTTGAGCCACTCACTCATCCCCCGTTCATTGTACACTTTTCCGCCAATCACGTAATTGCCGCGCGCCACCTGCCGAATCGTTTCGAGCAGCTTTTCGACTTCGATCTCTTTGGAGCAGTAGGCCGACGCCCCGGCACGCATGGCATGTAGGATTTGCTCTTTGTCGTCGTGTGCCGTTAGCAGGATCACGCCGATTTCCTGGCGAAAGGTGCTTTTGAGCAGGCTTGTCACCTGTAACCCGTTCAAGGTTGGCAGGTTAATATCGAGCAGCACGACATTGGGCAGCAGGTCGCGCGCCATTTGCAGCGCCAGTTCGCCCGTCCCTGCTTCACCCACAACCACGATGTCATCCTCGAACTCGAACAGGCGGCGTAAACCGTCCCGCATGATCGGATGATCATCGACGATTAGCACGTTGATTTTTCGTAGAGCCGTTTGCCCTTCCCGCTCAACCATCAAACTTCTTGCCTTTTGTCGTTGGTGGATGGGATGCCAGGAAATAGTCCTATGGACAATTTCTCAACATTAGCCGTTTACTATATCACAAGTTGGCTTTTGGGCGAAATAGCGCCGCGTCTGAATTCATCCCTATAAAGCGTAGGGATCGGGTTTGGGGGCGTGTTGTGACAGACCTGTTATGACTGAACGGCTTATTGTGGCAAAAGCGTATCGTAGTGGCGTGAGCCGATAAAGCCTTTCCAGCTTATCGGTTCTGAACAGGGTAGAGGTTTATCGCCCATCGAAATGAGCGTCACAGATGAGAGCGGTTCGAGGCGTTCGGATTTGATCGATACGAAGATTTCCATTCGTGGATACATAATAATCGCGTAGGTGTAAGTTGTGTCACCGGACATGCTGACAGAGCAGGGCACACCATATTTCTGGATAACATCCAATAGCCTGATGTTATAAACAGTTTGCTGAACCAGGCCGACGGTTCGAGCATCAGACGCAATGTACACACCGACATTCCCCTGACTCGCGCCGGAGGTGCTATCGACCAAAAAATCGTGGTTGGCAATCGAGCCGATGTTAGGCTTGGCCTGTTCCCAGGTGGTGACGCCCGGAATGATCCCTTTGAAGCAGGGCTGGCCTCCGCACAGATCGAAGCCGATGAGTTGCAGATTATCAGGATGTGTATCGGTGCGGCCAGCGAAAATCGATAGTATGCAGCCGAAGCACAGCACACTGATCAATATGAGAATACTTACAAAGAGTCGTTTCAGGCTTTTGATCACGTCATTGGTTAGCTGTTGAAGGGTGCGCCATCGTGATATTTGCGATAAAACAGCCAGCTTACTCGAATGATCGTCCAGAGATGGCTTTGCAGTTCGTCGGGGTCAGTTGGCGGATCGCCTAAAACATCGAGCAATTCCTGGGTCAGGCACGAGTTGGCCTGCTCCATCCAGTCCGAAAAAGTGCCCATCCAGGCCGGGTTAACCGGATCGATGCCCTGCATAAACTCCTCAACCACCGGATGAACCTGATCACAGGTCGCTTCGGGCAAGTCGAGCCTGTCCATGTAATCGTCAAATGCGTTATCAGCCAAGATAAACCTCATTTGTTTCCGCGCGCGGTGGACTCGCACGCCGCCCTGTTTGCTATATTATATCCCTGTTAATGGGTTCTGTGAACGTACAGGAGTCAATAAATGCCCGAACGCCATGCAGGTGGGTCATCGTCCGGCGGTGGATCGTCCAGTGGTTCGTCCTCTCATAGCAGCAGTTCGTCTAGCAGTTATCATTCCACTTATTCAAGCCATCGCACCAGCGATCAACCGCCCTCGCCAGAAGACCAAACGATTGGCTGGATTGTGCTGGGAGTCGTTGGCCTGATCATTGTTGTACTATGGATTGGTGGGCAGATACGGGATGCGAACCAGCGCCGCGCCGATTCCGAAGCGACACAAACCATAGCCGCGATCACGCTCAAAGACCTGGCACAAATGCACGCCGCACTCGATCCGCGTATCCCAGACTGGCGGCAGGTGACAGATTTGGCCGTTCACCACATGAGTGCCTCGGACGCGGGCTTTGGCCCCAGCGATAATACGAAAGAAGTAGTGTACGGTTACTGCCGCGAAAAGCAGTTTTACGTCTATATTTTGGAAGGTTCTAAGCCTGATAACTCGTTTTTTGCGGATACTGAAGGCTATGCCTATGTCCCTGATAGTTATGATCCGCGAAGCTGCATTCCTGAATATTGGCGTATTGTCAGTTCCGATTACGCGGCGACGGGCTGGTACTTCGTGACACTCAATACCAATAGCGCAACCTCGGCGGCCAGCCGCCCGACGCCGCTTCCGCAAACCGCAACGCCTACCACGATCCCTTCAAATGCCAACTATTTCTAATCTTCGTATAGCAGTGCTTCTACTGCTCACAATGAGTTGTATGCGGCCTGTCGCGGCGCGCGAAACATTGCCATGTGATAACTGGACGCTGCATACCCGCACGCTCCCCGATATTTGCCCGGAAGTGATCCTTGATAACCTGACCGCGCAGGGAATCGCATCAATCTGGGGTATGGCTTTTGACGCGGATAACAATCTGTATTTCGCGCGTCCGGCGACAGGTCAAATCGTGCGAATGGCGTCTCGTGCCGGGCGTTTTGAACCGCCTCAACCTTACGCAGACGGACTCGACTTTCCACAGTGGATCAGTTGTGAATCGACAGGCTGCATTGTCCGTTCTATACCCGCTGCGCTCAGGACTATCTCATTTGAAGATTTCAGTTTATCGCCACAGAATGAGAGCGTATGGTATTCCCGCGACGCTTCGATATTCAGCGAACACACTGAGGTAAAACTCTCGCCGTTCAGTCACCCGTTGGGGCTGGCTTTTTACCAGGGTGCGGCGTTCCCTCAGTTTCAAAATGGATTGCTGGTCGTCACGTCGGGATCGTGGAATATGCCTGTGATCGCGGGCTATGAACTGCTCTTTATCCCGATGGATAACTCAGGCAAACCGGGCGCGGTGCAACGGTTGATCCCGGCCAACACCGAACGTTCCAGTGCAGATGCAGCGTTGGCGGAACTGAGCTTTTTCCCCGATCATCCGGTTTCGATAGCTATCGATCACAACGGCTGGATTTATGTAGCCGTGCGTGAAGGGCGGATCATTCGGCTGCGCCCCCGCTAAACTGGCGCGATTTCCACGATTGCCGTAGGTTGGGCGCTTGTGCTATCATTCCTTGTGAAAAGGTGAAATCAATGATCGAATCATGACCGAATTTTTGCTGATCCGTCACGGCGCAAATGAATACACGCGGACAAACCGACTGGCTGGCTGGACGCCCGAAGTTCACCTGAACGATCACGGCAAGGCACAGGCGGCAGCCGTTGGCGAACATCTTGCCAAGCGCAAGATTCACGCGCTCTATTCCAGCCCGCTGGAACGAACCGTCGAGACGGCACAGGCCGTGCTACACTATCATCCACACCTGACGCTGCAACTGTTGGAGGATGTGGGCGAAGTGCGTTACGGGGCCTGGCAGGGGCAGGAACTTGGTAAACTGGCCGGACAAAAGTTGTGGCGAACGGTGCAAATGGCACCCAGCCGGGTACGCTTTCCGGGCGGCGAAGCGATGCGCGAAGTGCAAATTCGAGCGGTAGGCGCGATTGAACGGTTATATGAAAAGCATCCACGCAGCACCGTTGCCGTTGTCTCTCATAGTGACGTGATCAAGATGATCGTCGCGCATTACCTGGGTGTTCATCTCGACTTGTTTCAGCGTATCAACGTTTCTCCGGCCTCGCTGACGATCATTTCGCTCAGTGCCGGACGGGCGATGATTGAACAAATCAACGAGACCAGTTACCTGCCCAAAGAAGAAAAACCAAAACCCGAAGACTCGCCCGCCGAAAAGCCTAAAGGTGGCGAAGATGTTTCGGATAAACGCGGCTAAGAGCATTAACAGAAAGGGTCATGCGGGGCATGGCGAACATTGAAATTGAACTGAATCCAGTGGACTTCATTACCACCGGAACGGTTGGGCCAAAGGGCAAACGCATTTTTCACCTTCAGGCCGGACGTGGCACACAGATTGTCTCACTAACAATTGAGAAGGAACAGGCACGCGCCCTTTCCGAAGCGATTACTGAACTATTGGACGATCTGGCGAAACGTAACGAGGGCGCACTGCCACCCGATGTCGTAGATATGAATCGGATGAGCATGGATTTGCACGAACCCATTGATCCCGAATTTCGCGTATCCCAAATGGGGCTTGGCTACGATCAAGACCGTGACCTGATTGTGCTGGTGGCGCAGGAAATGGTCGTCGTTGGTGAAGATCAAGACCCCGATCTGGTGCAACCAGGTGTCGTTCGCCTCTGGGCAACCCGCCCACAAATGCGCGCCTTGAGCCTGCATACGCTTGATATTGTGAAACAGGGACGGGTTGATCCGCAAAGCAACGGGCGTTTATTGTATTATTGGACGTAATCGACGGTTGTAATGGTAGATGAGGGATAGCACAGGCATGACAGGGCAACCACCGAACGACGACTCTAAAAACGGAAAACAGACGCGGCAGATCGACATGGCGCATATCCTGCAACTACTGGCCTGTGGCAACATTCGTGAAGAACATGGGATGTTGCGCTGGAGTTCCAATTATACGTTTCTGGTGTCCGTTTCGGACGACGAACTAACGACGATGGCCGTCTACAAACCTCAGCGTGGCGAGCGCCCGCTCTGGGATTTCCCGGACGGGACACTCTGCTATCGGGAGACCGCCGCCTATCTCGTTTCCGAATTTCTGGGCTGGCAGATCGTGCCGCCAACGATCTTGCGCGATGGGCCACGCGGCCTGGGATCGGTGCAGCTTTACATTCAGAACAATTCGGATGTGAACTACTTTTCGCTGGATGAAACTGCCGCGCCACAATTGATGCGCTTTGCCGCCTTCGATTACATCATCAACAATGCAGATCGCAAGGGTGGGCACTGCCTGTTGGCGGCAGATAATCATTTATGGGGCATCGATCACGGTATCGCATTTCACAGTGCGCCGAAGCTGCGAACGGTGATCTGGGATTTTGCCGGACAAAAAATACCGGATATTTTGATGGCGGATTTGCAGCGGTTATGCGGCGAGGTCGAGGACGTACAAAGCCGGACGCGCCTCGAACTGGATAAGCTGTTGGCCGATGGCGAGTTGAATGCGTTCATGGCGCGTGTGCGGCGCATCCTACAGCGGCGTGAATACCCGCGCCCCGGCCCCGGCCCGAACTACCCCTGGCCGCCCGTGTGAATTGAACCGTAATGAGCTGCTGCCTTACCCGGTCTTGTTTTCCAGGTTTCGTAGCGCCGCGATGCCTGCCGCGATGCCTGCGGGTGCTTTGAAAACGGAAGTGCCCGCGATCAACACGTTTGCGCCGCGCTGAATGACAAGCGGCGCAGTTGTCAGATCGACACCACCATCGACGGCGATTTCCAGATCATTTTGCAAGATGCGTGCTACCTGCCGCAGCTCAACGATCTTATGCAGCGTGTCGTGAATGAACTTTTGGCCGCCATAACCGGGGTTGACCGTCATCACCAGGACACGGTCAACATCGGTCAGCACTTCGCGGATCATCTCAAAGGGCGTGTGTGGATTGAAGGCGACGGACGGCTTCGCGCCAAGTTCGCGGATTTGCTGAATCGTGCGGTGCAAATGCGGGCATGTCTCGACGTGAACATTGATCATCGTCGCGCCCGCATCTACGAACGCCTTGATGTAGCGTTCGGGCTGCTCGATCATCAGGTGAATGTCCAGCGGCAAGGCAGTGACGCGCCGCACTGCCTCAACGATGAACGGCCCCATCGAGATATTGGGCACAAAATGACCATCCATCACGTCAATGTGAAGTTCATCTGCGCCACCCGCCTCAGCTTCGCGTACCTGATCGCCCAAACGGGTGAAATCGGCGGCCAAAATCGAGGGTAGAATCTTCAATGCGGTTGCCATGCCTTTATACCTGCCCTATTGGAATGCGCTGTTTCTTGATCGTCGCCGCCTTCAATTGTCCACAACCGGCCTGAATATCGATTCCACGCCGCACGCGAACCGTACTCGTCACGCCAAACCCGGAGAGTTCAAGTTGAAAGGCCTGCACACGCTCCAGATCGGAAGGTGCGCCGTCGTAACCGCCCGTTGGATTGAGCGGAATCAGGTTGACATGGCACATCACGCCGCGCAGCAGCATCCCCAGCGAACGCGCCTGCTCAATCGTATCGTTTTCGCCCCGGATGAGTGCCCATTCAAAGGTGACGCGCCGCCCGGTGGTGCGGATATAGTCATTCACGGCGGCCATCAGTTCGAGGATCGGCCAGCGGCGGTTGATCGGCAGCAGTTTGCTTCGTTCTTCATCATTGGCGGCGTGCAGGCTAATTGCCAGCCCGACTTGCAAGTTTTCCTCAGCCAGTCGTCGGATCGCCGGGACAAGCCCAACCGTGCTGAGCGTGATATGCCGCTGTCCGATGCCCAAACCCTCTGGATCGATCATTTTGCGGATCGCTTTGAGCGTGTAATCGTAGTTGTGCAGTGGTTCGCCCATGCCCATCAACACGATATTGCTGAGCCGATCTCCTTCATTTTGTAGCTGCCGTGCAAAGTAGATCGCCTGCTCTACGATTTCGCCGTCGGTCAGGTTGCGCACGAAACCCATTTGCCCCGTCGCGCAAAACACACAGCCCATCGCGCAGCCCGCCTGTGTGCTGATACAGGCCGTGCGCCGCCCATCATCGTATTCCATCAGCACTGCTTCGATCAATTGATCATCGGGCAGCTTGAACAATCGCTTGACGGTTTGGCCGTCATTCGAATATTGCACGCTCACTTCTTCCAGTACGCCGATGCTTGTTTCGGCGGCAAGTCGCTCACGCAGCGCCAATGGCAAATTGCTCATGGCCTCAAAACTGGTGACTTTGTGTTCGTAGAGCCATTCCCGAACCTGCTTGGCGCGATAGGCAGGTTGTTTCCACTCTGCCAGAAGCGCGGTCAGTTCGGGAACACTCAGGTTATACAGGTTGATCTTATCCATTACGTACTACTCGTTTTCTAAACTACTTGGTGGTTGTCCCCGAACGAAGCGTCAGTGTTGGCAGGCTTCCCGGCGGCAAGGCGGTATTGGTGGGTGTGACGGGTGTTGGCGTGCGTGTCGGTGGCCGAGTCGCCGTTTCGGTCAGGGTTGGCGTCGCTGTCGGCTTATCGGATGTAGGCGTGATGCTTGGGTAGGGTGTATCTGTTGGTGTGGGCGTAGCGGTGTTGGCTGTGATATACAGATTCCAGCGAATAGCCGCGTCCGCATCCGGCGTAAACAACCACGTTTTCCAGGCATTATAGAGTTCGTTGGGTTTCACGTCCCCGCCTACCGACGCCAGTGCATCCGCGAAACTGGTTTTTTGCGACATCAGTTTGGCAAGATCAAAGGGCGCTCGTGCCCCAAAACGTGACGCCAGATACAGCGTTAGCATATAACTTTGGGCATTCCAGGCACGCACCGATGCGCCGTTGTCCTTATCGTTAACGACAGGCGGGGCGGCCAGTGCATCCAGCGTCAGCAGCCGATCCTGGCTGGCGGCGTCGCGTGCCACCAGCAGATCATAACCGTGTCCGGTCAGGTTGTACATCCCAAATAAACCGCGCTTGAACCATTCGGGCGGCGGCTCACTGGAACCTTTCCAGAACTCGGTATAGGCGTCGTTGGCAAGGTACGCGATGATCTGATCCTGCAACTGCTCGAATAACGCCGTCGTGCGCTGTATCATCACAAAGCCGCGTGCGCCATAGACTTTGACGGCCTGTGCCGGGTCACACAAGAACGGCTTATTATCTTTTTGCGCGACGACAATTTTCTGTTTGGGGCGCTGCGGATCGGTCTGACAAGGTTCGCTGCCCGCGTCATAAATAACAAACGACTCGGAACGTTTGACGCCGGTATCGGCTGCTATTAGATCGTGGGCACGCAGCACATTCTTACGCACAATATCCAGCGCCAACCCCTGACTATGCGAATACAGTGAGATCGGCTCTTTATCGGCCTTGATCCAGACGTGATAGGCATCCTGATACAGAAACGACTGCTCGCCCGTATCATAAACCAGCCCCGACTTCGTCTCAACCATCCATTCGTAGGACATTTTGGTAAAGGGCATCGGTGCATTTTTCTCATCCAGCGGCCACGCGAATAGGACGATTGAGCCTTCATCCGAAAGCAGCTTGACGTTATCCCCTTCGAGCGGAACATCAATCGTTTGATCGATCACGCCGCCCTGAAAAATATGCAGCTTGGCCGATTTTAGCTGTGGCACGCCCAGGCGCAGCACGATATGAAAGCGCAGCAGCATTGGGAACAGGATTTCAAAACCCGTTTCATAGATTGTCGGGAGGGTGGCCGTTACGATGGGTCCTTGCGTAACCGGCTTCTCGGTGATCACGACTTTTCGGGTGGCAGCCGCCGTCGCCGCACTACCGACGGTACTGGCACCCGGCGCGGCCAAAACGATCAGACTGATGAGCAGTAGCACCGAGACCAATTTCCATTGTTTAGACACTGAGCATGTCCTCAATTCTTGACACAATTGCACAATCTAAAGTTTCAGTCGCCCGATTTAATACCATACAACGTCACCACATCATCGAAACCCACAAGTGCAAGTAGTGTACCATCCGGGCTAAAAGCGAAAGTTTGAAGCGAAATGGCTTGTGCTTGATCGCTGAAGCTCCGAATCTCGGTTAATTTTTCGCCCGTTGTTGCGTTCCAGAGCGTGATCCTACCATTTCGTTCGGCTGTAGCCAGGATTTCACCACTTGGATTGAGCAAAATCGCCTCAACGTTTTCAGGTTCTATACTGGCAATATGCTGTTGAGTTTCTAAATCCCAGATATTGACCTGCCCCGGATGATCTTCGGCATCAAGTGAGGCAAGACGAGTGAGTGTCGAGTTAAAGGTCGTTAGAAAAAATGGATGCGGGCGATCTTTTTCATTGAGATTCAAAAATGCGATGTCCTTTGCTTTCTCAATGTCGTACACGACGACACCGCCATTTTGATGGATTGTGATCAACCGCTTACCAGAAGTGTCAAAGGCAAGTTGCTCGATATTACTTCCAAAAACGCACAAGCAGATGAGATCAGTTAGCTTTTGATTGGTTTTGACATTCCATAACTCAACCGAGCTAAAAATACTTTTGGCGAACAAAGCCGAATCGGGACTAAATGCGCCTTCTGCCCCACCACCAACTTGAAACTCTTGAATTTTCGAGAAGGATTTTGTTGAGTATAGATGAATGTTTTGGCCTTCATAATCATATCCAATGTTGAACGCTATATATTTACCGTCGGTACTTAGCCGTAAATGTGTTGGAAGTTGACCTTTTTCAATTGAAAATTTGGATGTGAAAAAGGACGATCCAGTTTTGACAGACCAAAAACGCAGTGTGCCATCCCAGCTTGTCGATATAACCGTTTGCGAGGCCGTATTAAAGGCAACGCCAGTGATTACAGATGTGTGCCCGCGTAAAATGGCGATTGCTTTACCTGTATTCGCATCCCAGATCGAGATAAGACCGTTAAACTGTCCATTAGTGATAATGTTGCTGTCGCGGGAAAACGTGAGGCAACAGTTTCCATCGGGGCCGCCGGGTCCGATGTAGGGTGCTCTGTCACCTGCAAATCCATCAATTTGACTGTGACGGCGTCCCGCTGCAATATCCCAAAAACTGATGCGCCCACCGCCAGAAGAGACTGCCAAAATTGTGCCAACCGGGTTAAAGGCCAGGGCTTCTGTAATACCATCGCGTTCATCATAAATCGCTTGCAAAGCACCCGTTTGAGTATTCCAGAGTCGCACGCTGCCATCACCGCTGCTAGACGCCAACAATCCACTGTGCGGACTATAGGCAATATTTGTCACCCAACGAGTATGGCCGCGCAAGATTTTCAGCGGCTGCGTGGAGTTCACACTCCACAATGCAGCGACATTATCAACATCGGACTCTGCAAAATCGGTAGGGATGTTGCCATTCGCGCTGGCGATAAAGTTTCCATCAGAGCTAAATACGACGGCGTTCACTTCTGACGTAAGGCCAGCCTCCAAAACCGCGATTTGCTGTTTGGTAGTCAAATTCCACAATACAACATTCGATTTCTCTGTTATGCTCCCTTGAAAAATCGCCAGAAATTGCCCATCCGGGCTTACCTGCGCGCCACGTATGCGATTGTGAAAATAATCGTGAGCATCCAGTAAATTTTCACCTGTTCGGGCGTTCCAGGTATGGAAGCCAGCGCCATATTCACTGCCTGATGTTATAATCAGTTCATTTGACGGAAAAAACGCAGCGTTGAAAACTTCCTCAAATCCTGAATTATCGTTCTGATACGGGATCACAATCTCTTCTAATCGACGCCAGGTTTTCACGTCCCATACCATTACTGACGTGTATTTGCCGTAGGTGGCTAAGCGTGTGCTATCGGCATTGAACACAGCTTTCACTACTCCGCGTGAATCCAGACGTTTCGGCGGCTGATTCAGATCTGCCGGGTTGTAAATCCAAGTGCCGCGTGACGTGGAAACAACAAACAACTTGCCGTCAGGTGACCACGTAATAGCCTCAACCCAACCTTGTCCCAGTGTCCTGAGCAATTTTAATTGGGATGCGTTTTCGGGCATAATAACCTGCCGTCCGGTATCCGCCATATCACGATTAGTCGGCAGGACACTTGCCAACATTACAATCACGGTCAGCAATATCCCTTTGTGCCTACGTTTTATCATTATCGCATGTTCAGCTTGTCAACGGCTTAAACCCTATCCAGTGCATTATAACCCGGACTAGCTGCGATACACGCCGTTTACCTCATCAGTCTGGCTATCGTCACTTCAAAGATTACTACATTGATCAGGTTCAGAAACCCGCCATCAACTGATTTATTCGTGAAGTTAATGACTTGGCTGTGGTCTATATCGATCCGAGACCCGGATTCAATAGTAAGTTTACCGACTTTTAACACCCGATCCTAGCGGACTCAACCACAAAACCAGTGACGCAACCTATTAGGAGCAGTGCGTCGCCCGCTCTGGTTAATCCGCCGTTTTGCGATCATCCGCGAACGTAGTGCCCAGGCCGAACTGAGCGCCCGCAGCGACTCACGCTCACGCACCAGCAGGTACGCCAGAATGCCCAAATCGTAAATCGCAATGGCTGGCAAATCGCGCAAAAAGTGAGTACGTTGCTCATTTTTCAACATCAACAAATAACGATTGCGTACTCCATAAAAGCGTATCACTGCCGAGACACGCGCCCGTTGGCCGGGGCGAAAGCCGCGTACATGCCGCGCCGTCGCCCCCGGCACACAAGCCGATCCCCAACCGCAAAGCTGTGCGCGCCAGCACACATCAATATCTTCCTTGTGCATAAAAAAATCGGCATCAAATATTTCATCCAGGACGCGAATATCTTCCAGCATCGTTCGCCGATAAAAGGCCGCCGCGCCGTCTGGCCCAAAAATAGAAGTTATAACATCAGGCTGCGCGGTAATCGGCAGCCCGTCACCAATCAGCCCTTGCCGCCGATTCCGTCGCATGTAGGTACCCAGGCTGTCAATGTGAGTAGCCTGATCTTCAAGGGCTTCGACACGAAATAGGCATCCGCACGCTGAACCAAGAGACGGATCATGATCGAGTGCCTCAGTGAGTGCCTGCAAAAAGCCGGGGTCAAGACGAACATCCGGGTTGAGCGTCAGCACATAGTCGCTCGTGGTTTGATCAATGGCCTGATTATGCGCGACGGCGTAACCGACATTACTTGAATTAACGGTGATAGCAACGCCTTTAGCCCGGACACGGGCGACAGTATCATCGGTTGAGGCATTATCAATTACATACAGACTAAAGGTGACGCCGCGTTGCGCTAAGAGTGCGTCCAGACAGAGGTCAATTGTGCCCGCGCTGTTATAGGTCACGATATGAACCGAAACGCGGGCGGGTAGATCACTCAAGCGGCTTACTTTTCGAGGATTGCCGGACGCTCAATCACACGGCCATCAACATTGATGCTGTACAGCGGCCAGCCTGGAATCACGGTCAGCACTTCCATACCCTTATCAGTGAGCAGCACTGTGTCTTCGGACTTTGCGCCAGTGACCGATGGATTCCAGGCGAACACCTGATTGACACGAATCGGCGTTTTATCACCGGGCGTCGCCAGTACTTCGCGCGAGGCATAGCCAGCCGTGCCGCCCTGGTGATGCTGGTCAATCGCTTCCGGGTGGCCTTCATCCTGATAGGCTTGTTTGAGCAGGTTGAACATATCGCCCATCGTGCGGCCTGGCTGTGAACCTGCGATTACTTTTGCATCGACACGGGCGGCAGTCATCACCTTGTCTCGAAGTTCTTCACGCATCGTGCCAAAGTAAACTAGGCGCGTGATCGAAATGACGAGGCCATATTTTCGCAGGCACAAAACAAGCATGGCATAGCGATCAACTTTTTTGGCAGTGGGCAGCGGGTGTCGGAACTGCGAAATGCGCTCATCACTGGCGATCAGGTTCACAATCGCCGTTCCGCCGCGTATCCGACTGGCCGCGGCCAGATAGGACGCCAATTTATACTCGGTATCGCCCGGCTGCACTTTGCGGATCGACTCATCCATCGCTTCGGCGGCCAGTTTGCCGACTTCACGCAGCCGGATTTGTTCAGAAGGGCTGAATACGGTACGCAAATCGCGCAGTTCAGCGTTCACGTCGTTGGCCGCGCCCGCCCCATCCTGCCCAATGCGCTTACCATCGAACAACTGCCGAGTCTGAGAGCCACGCGCATACCAGGGTTCAGCGATTATTTCAAAGCCCAGATCAGCCAACCGCTCATCCTCACGCAAACGGGGCGCTTCGATCCCATCCGTCAATACATAGGCTTTATCGGGTGTGACCAGAATCGAAGCGGTGCTGCTTTCGCTGGCCTCGTTGACATAAACCGATGCACCCGCTGTGATCCAGGATGTATTTGGAAACTGGTTGATCAAAATACCGTCAAGCTGGCGGGCGGCCAACAGTGTCCGCAACTGAACAAGTTTGGTTTCAACTTCGGACTTTCGTTCTGCGATGTCCATTTTTTTCGGTCATTCCTATCGAGAATAAAATATTGATGGGAGTGTACCCAAAAAACGAGGTTGTGCGTTGATCAGCAAGAAAAATGCCCGTCGGGGGAGGACGGGCATTGATGTAAATATAAGTGTTTTAAGTTGTGGGTTGCGGCTCAAAATTTATTAAGGAGAGTTTAACGCCGCGTGGGTAAATTGCTAGAGGCGCAGGGGCAAAATGGCTGTAGGTTTCGCCCAAAAAGCATTGAGGAAAATTGTCACAACAACGATTCGGCAAGTTTAGAACGGAAATTCTAGAAAATTTTGGCGTGATTATGCTTTCTCATGTGAAATTTGGATCGTATATTGCTAGTGTGAGTCAGGAAAATTTGATGTCACAAGCCTCCGATACAGAAAAACTGCGCCAGCGTAACCGCGAACTTTCGATCCTGAATGTGATTGCTCAGGCGCTTAACCGTGAAATCAATCTGGCAGCGGCGCTCAGCACAACGTTGGCGCAGGTCGCCGAACTGTTCGACTTGCGTACTGGCTGGATATGGCTGCTCAATGAGGAAACTGGCGCCCCCTACCTGGCCGCGTCACACAAACTGCCGCCTGCGCTGGCAAATGCGCCAACTCGTATGGAAGGTTCGTGTTATTGTCTGGACACTTATGCAGAAGGTGATATGGACGGCGCGGCCAATGTGAGCGTCATCACCTGTACCCGCCTCAAAGGGCTAGTCGATGACACCGACGGGCTGCGTTACCATTCGAGTGTTCCCCTGTATGCACACGGCAAACGACTCGGCATCCTGAATGTTGCCAGTGCCGATTGGCGCGAACTATCGCCCGATGATCTGCGCTTGCTGTATACCATTGGCGATTTGCTGAGCATCGCGGTGGAACGCGCTCGATTGTTTGCACGCAGCACTCGCTATGGTGCCAGTGAAGAACGCAACCGACTTGCCCGCGAAATTCACGATACATTGGCGCAAGGGCTGAGTGCGATCACCTTGCAGCTTGAGACGGCGGACGCGCTCATCGAAGCGGGCGCAGACCCGGCACGCGCCCGCCGAACGGTACAGCAGGCATTGACCCTGACTCGTGCCAATCTGGAAGAAGCGCGCCGCTCTGTCCTGGATTTACGCGCGGCACTGCTCGAAGGCCGCACGCTGGCCGAGGCACTGCCTGATCTGATCGCATCGCTTACGGCAGGGCATGATCTGACGGTACATTGGCAGGTAGTCGGCGCAGATCGGCCTTTGCCGCCGCGCCTTGAGGCCGGACTGTACCGGATCGCGCAAGAAGCGATCAGCAACGTCGTTCAACACGCGCAGGCCGAAAACCTGACCGTCACGCTAACCGGCACACCAGATCGTGTTTCGCTGGTCGTGGACGACGATGGTCAGGGCTTCGATCCAACCCAGGTGCCCAAAGGCCGTTTTGGGCTGATCGGCTTGAATGAACGCGCTCACCTGCTGGGCGGCACCCTCGCGTTGAGCAGTCAACCCAACATGGGCACTCGTATCGAAGTGACCGTCCCAATGGAGTCTGGCGGATGACAATTCGCATTTTGATCGTGGATGATCATCCAGTGGTACGCGATGGTTTATCGGCGGTGCTTGGTACGCAGGCCGATTTTGAAGTCGTTGGCGAAGCGGAAAACGGTATCGAGGCCATTCGACGCACGGCACTGCTAACCCCGGATGTAATCTTGATCGATCTGGAAATGCCGCAGATGGATGGCGTTGAAGCGATTCGGCAGATACGGGGCAGTGTACCGACGGCTCAATTGATCGTCCTGACCGCTTTCGACAGTGACGAACGGATCGTCGGCGCATTGCAGGCGGGCGCGCAAGGCTATTTGCTCAAAGGTGCGCCGCGTCAGGAAATCTTCAACGCGATCCGCGTCGTGAATGCGGGTGGCTCATTGCTGCAACCCGTCGTTGCCTCAAAACTGCTGCGTCGGATGAATGCTGAGGGCGATCCCGATTCGCTGACAGAACGCGAACGAGAAGTGCTGCGTTTGCTGGCACAGGGCAAGATCAATAAAGAGATCGCTGCCACGCTGTCGATCACTGAGCGCACGGTGAAGTTTCACGTCAGCGCAATTATGAGCAAACTTGGTGCAGGGAACCGTACCGAGGCCGTCACGATTGCTGCCCAACGCGGTCTCGTGACACTCTAGGCTGTTATGGTTCTGCGCTTAAATTGTGCAAGGTTTGTGATATATCTGTGCTGTGGCGGTAACACGCTTTAGCGTAGAATGTGCATGTGAGAAATGTACACCCAATACGCCATCACAGGACTACAAAGTTCATCTTCTCCAGGCGGGTTTGCAGCCAGTCAATTATAGGTTGGGCGTGTTGATGCCGTTACAGATTTTGGTGGTAGATGATGACGACTCGGTGCGCTACACCCTGCGTGCGCTCCTGGAGGACGAAGGGCACAGTGTCACTACTGCTGCGAATGGGGAAACGGCCATTCATCTGCTCCAAAATATCTGCTTTCAGGTCGTGATCGCCGATATTTGGATGCCGGGCATGACCGGTCTTGATCTGCTCAGCACCGTACAGGGAATCGATCCTGACCTGCCCGTGATACTGTTGACTGGCAATGCCAGCCTGGAAACGAGTATTGAAGCGATCAATCGGGGTGCCTGTGCCTATCTGTTGAAACCGTTTGTGCCCGATGCGATTATTTCTGCGGTGGCACGTTGCATCCGCAAAGTTGATGATGCCCGCCAGCGGCAAGCTGATGAACAGACCTTGCTGCACCGACTACAAGAACTTGAGAACTACATGCTTTACCTTCAAGGAAGCCAGCAGGGCATGAATGCCGAAACCATCACCATCATCAGCGACCTCATCCGGGGCTTGCGTCACGAACTGGGCAATCTGGCAACAGTGCTAAGCCTGGATGTATCGCTGCTTGAGCAGACGATGACCGACTCGCGTCTGGATAGAAACAGCATCGAAGAATTGAAGACGAATGTCGATGATCTGGGGCGCTTGCTCACACGGCTCAAGGAGTATCCACAGCCCAGGGCGCAGCTAGCGCCCGTTGATCTGGCGCAAATCGCTTTCGATGCGGTAGAAGATCGGCGTAAATACGCGCGCAGTCTGAATATGCTGATCGATTGCGAATTGCCTGAAAATGGCGTGTATGTCAAAGGCGATGAATCAGGTTTGCATCGTGTCCTGATAAACATTCTGGATAACGCGCTCGAAGCGAATCGCCAGACACACAATGTACATGTGCGCTTGATCCTGGAAGTGACACCAAAGGAAGCGTTTCTCAAAGTGGTCGATGAAGGGCCGGGTTTTGCTTCTAAGCTGCTGGACGAAGCTTTTTCGCCCGCCTACACGACGAAAATCACTGATGGGTTCATGCGCGGTCTGGGGATGGGATTGTTTGTTTCGCATGCGATTGTCAGCTTACATAATGGTACGATTGCGCTGAGTAATGTACCGACGGGCGGCGCTCAAGTCACGATTAGTTTACCTTTGCTTGAGGAGCAATCTGACCGCTGATGAACATCCTGATCATGGGCGAAGATGTACGCTCAGTGAACATTCTGACGTACATCCTGAAGCAGGATGGCTACGAGGTGAACAGCATGGTCAACCGTCTGCAACCGGATGCGCCCTGGTCCGATTACCTGACTGACCTGCTGATCCTGGATGAGCTGACGATCAGTGACGAACTTTGCAGGCACATCGAATCGATTCGCAGTTCGTCACCTGTGGCGTTGATGCTGCTGGCAAACACGGCCAGCGAAGCGGAGATCATCCGCGCCTATGAAGCGGGCATTGACGATTTTCTGTGTAAGCCTTATAGCTATCAGATGCTGCTGGCGCATGTCAACGCCCAATTGCGCCGGGCGCGCGTACTGCCCTCGACGCTTGTCCCGGACTTGAACGACGCCAACCTGAGCCTTGACCCGGAGCGCCACAGCGTCACCCTGCCTACTGGTCAGGTCAGGCAGTTGACCAACCTTGAATTTCGATTGCTGTACTGTCTGGTGGTCAACCGGGGGCACGTCCTGACCACCGAGACGATCATCCAAAAAGTGTGGGGCTACACTGGCGAAGGGGATCGCAATCTGCTCAAAAGTTTGATCAGTCGGCTGCGTTCCAAGATCGAACCCCTGCCCCGCGAACCGCACCTGATCACTACCGTACCCGGCGTCGGCTACACCTTCAACCCAAGCGACATTAAAAACATCGCCGAACCAGCGAACGGCTAACCATGCCGCTGCATGAAGCGATGTAACCGCTCTAACGCCTGTTCGATCTTTTCGTAAGATGTCGCATAACAGGCACGCACATGCCCTGCGCCGCTTGCCCCAAACGCCGATCCGGGCACTACCGCGACTTGTTCTTCCTTCAACAGTAGTTCCGCGAACTGTTCATCATTCATGCCTGATGCCGCAATGTTGGGAAACGTGTAGAACGCGCCGCGCGGTTCAAAGCAACTCAGGCCCAACTGGTTAAAACCGCCAACGAGTAATTTACGGCGGCGATTATATTCTTCGAGCATGATCTGAACATCCGGCTCCCCACGTTCGACGGCTTCCAGCGCGGCCACCTGTGCGGTAGTCGGTGCAGACATGAGCGTATACTGGTGAACTTTTCGCATCGCGGCCAGCAGATCGGGTGCTGCTGCCACATAACCGACACGCCAACCGGTCATCGCATGACTCTTGCTGAACCCGCTCATCACAATGGTGCGATCTCGCACGCCGTCCAGCGTTGCAAACTGCGTGTGCGGAACACCATACACCAGCCGATCATAAATTTCGTCGGAGATGACCAGCAAATCGTGGCGTTGGGCAACTTCGGCAATGGCAACCAGTTTGTCGTGGTCAAGCGTTGCGCCTGTCGGGTTGTTTGGGTAACTGAGCAGGATAGCTTTAGTGCGCGGCGTGATCACGGCTTCAATGTCGGCGGCGGTCACTTGAAACCCATTGGCGGCATGGGTCGCTACCATGACCGGAACGCCGCCCGTGAAGGTCACTTCAGGCGCGTAGGCCACAAAACACGGCTCCGGGATGATCACCTCATCGCCAAAGTTCAGGATCGCGGTCAGTGCCAGATAGAGCGCCTCACTCACGCCAACCGTGATGAGCAGTTCAGTTTCGGGGTCGTACTCGATTCCGTACAGCGTCTTGATGTAACGGGAGAGTGCCCGACGCAGTTCGATTGTGCCGCTGTTGCTGGTGTAGTGGGTTTCACCCTGTTCGAGCGAACGCATACCCGCCCGCAAAATGCCGCTTGGCGTCGTGAAATCCGGTTCGCCAATACCTAACGAAATCACATCGGGCATGGTTGCGGCGATGTCGAAAAAGCGCCGGATACCTGACGGCGGTACGCCCTGAACACGTTCGGAGATGAAGTTGCGTCTCAAGTTTTCCACTGTTTTTACCTGCAATTCAATGTATTGAGCCGATTATAAGAGGGTACGGCTTGCGTTTGTTAAAGCGCCACATTCGCGTTGTAGTCTGGCAATTGCCATTTCACAATAGGCGCTGTTATTGTCAATCAATACGGATCGTCGGCCCGCAGATAACGCCGCGATGCCTGTAGAGCCGCTTCCTGAAAATGGATCGATTATCAAACCATCAGCGGGGCACAGTAGTTTGATGAAAAACAAGGGCAAATCAACGGGAAACACCGCCGGATGTCCTTTGTTTGTACCAACCAGTGGTATCGTCAGGACATTTGAGGGTAGGACGGTTTCTTTGTCTTTCCATTTTGATACATCGCGTCCAAATCCGCTTTTGTTTGCGGAATTGTGGCGCGATAAATCCCCATCGCCCAGTTTTTTTAAGCGCGACTCTGCCCAATCCCCAATTGGCTTTCGCACTGCATCAGCATCGAAGTATGGCTTTTTTGTACGTGAG
>JBBSEU010000020.1:0-33906 GCA_038239365.1 Aggregatilineales bacterium | reverse complement strand
CGCTGGATACGTGCCGTGAATATCGTGGCCGCGCTGTTTCTGATCGCATTTGTGTTTAGCGCGGCGGATTATGTCACCTTTGGAGTAAGCCTCTTATCGACCTCAAACGGTAATGGGGGCGCAGTCTTGGAATATGCGGCACTGATTGCGATCATCATCCTGGCCGCGCCCTGGCAGCGCAGCCGCTTGTATCGCCAAACAGCAGTACAGATCATTCCGGCGATCCTGATCGCAGCGGGTGTTTTGCTGTTTTGGGAACTGATCGTTGGTGCTTTCGACATTAAGCAGTTTTTGTTACCGCGCCCCTCAATCATCGCGGGCGCGTTCTCGAACACCTTTCCGAAGCTGATCTCGTCGGGGTGGTTCACCTTTCAGAACGCGATCTGGGGCTATCTGATCGGTTGCGGCGCGGGTGTTTTGGTCGGGGTCGTCTCTGCTCGCTTCATCAACTTTAGCCGTGCGATTCTGCCCTTTGCAATTGCGGCCAACTCCACGCCGATCATCGCTTTTGCACCGATTATGAACTTCTGGTTTGGCACGCTCAATCCCGCCTCGAAAATGGCGATTTGCGCGATACTGACCTTTTTTCCGGTGATGATCAACACTGTGCGCGGCCTGACCACTGCCGATCAGGGCGCGCTCGAACTGATGCGATCCTATGCGGCCACCGAGTTTGAAGTGTTCCGCAAGGTGCGGTTGCCCGCCGCGCTGCCCTTCGTGTTCAGCGCGCTAAAAGTGTGTACCACGCTGGCACTGATTGGCGCGGTAATCGGTGAGTTCTTCGGCGGGTCAACTGCCGGGATTGGCTTCTACATTCGCAACGCCCCGGCTAACTTCGATTTCGCGGGCGCGTGGTCAGCGATTCTTGTCGTCTCCGTGCTGGGTATCCTGTTCTACGTCGTTGTCTCTCTGGTGGAGCGCGTCGTGATGCCCTGGCACGTTTCGTTTCGAGACAAAACCGTTTAAGAAAGCAAAGAAAGGTTCCACCAATGTTCAAGAAACGTTCCGCTTTCGCTTTGCTGGTGTTGGTTGCGGTTGCGCTCGGCCTGAGCGGCGCTGCGACACCAACACGCGCGCAAGACCTCAAAAAGGTCACGGTACAGCTCAAGTGGGTTGCCCAGGCGCAATTTGCCGGGTACTACGTCGCGCTTGAGAAGGGCTTCTACAAGGATATGGGACTCGACGTGACGATCAAGCCCGGCGGCCCGGACATCACACCGTTGCAGGTGTTGGCGGGTGGCGCGGCTGATTTCGCGGTCGCCTGGGTGCCCGATGGCTTGGCCGCACGCGATAAAGGCGCGGACTTTGTGAACGTCGCCCAGGTTTACACGCGCTCCGGGATGCGCGAAGTGATCTGGAAAGATACTGGCCTGAAAAGCGTCAAGGAATTCAAGGGCAAGAAGATCGGCGTTTGGTGCTGCGGCAACCAGTACGAACTGTACGCAGCACTGGTCAAGAATGGAATGTCGCCCGATAACGCCGATGATGTGACCATCGTCAACCAGCCGTTCGATATGAACCTGTTCCTGAACAGCGAAGTCGATGCGGCGGCGGCCATGACCTACAACGAACTGGCACAGGTACTCGAAACCAAGAATCCCAAGACGGGCAAGCTGTACACGATGGACGATCTAACCGTGCTGAACTTCGGCGACGAAGGTACGGCCATGCTCCAGGACAGCCTGTGGGCGTCGGCGGCGTGGCTTGCCAAAGCAGGCAACGAAGACATTGCCGTGAAGTTCCTTGCAGCGACGTTCAAGGGTTGGGCATATGCGCGCGATAACCTCGATGAGTCGGTTGCCATCGTTTTGAAGAACGGTACGACGCTCGGCAAAGGCCACCAAACCTGGCAGTTGAACGAAGTCAATAAACTGATTTGGCCGGCCAAGAAAGGTATCGGTATCACCGATGCAGACGCCTTCGCAACGACGGCGGACATTGCGCTCAAGTACAAGCAGATCAGCAAAGCGCCGGACAAGGATGCTTACCGCAACGATCTGGCCGAAAAAGCGAACAAGATGCTGACCGACGCGAAAGTTGATGTGATTGGCGATTCGTGGAAGGCCGCTACCGTCGAAGTGACGGCGGGCGGGGAATAAACTACGCTTACGCTGCCGGGGAATTTTTCCCCGGCAGTGCCATTTTCGAAACGAATGTTCGGTATAATATGGCTAAGATGACAGGCGATTTTGCAGATGACGATACCGTACCCGTTTCCATATCAGGGCAGCAAACGCAACCTTGCTAAAACGATTTTGCAGTATCTCCCAACAGACACAAATCGTTTGATCGAACCTTTTGCGGGCGCAGGCGCAGTGTCTTTGGCGGCGGCTTACGAGAATCGGGCGACTTCTTTTGTACTGAACGATATTAATCAACCATTGATGCGGTTATGGCATCAAATCGTCTATTTTCCTGATCAGATTGCTAGTCAGTATGAGGAGCTTTGGGAAGCGCAACTGGGCAACGAAAAAGATTTTTATGTCGAGATACGCAGTGCCTTCAACAAGATACATGAACCCGATTACTTTTTATACTTACTTGCTCGATGCGTTAAAGCTGCTGTTCGTTACAATGCGAATGGGGAATTCAACCAAAGCGCGGATAACCGACGTAAGGGTACACAACCGCAAACGCTGAAAAAGCAGATCAAGCAGGTTTCGCGGCTACTCAAGGGGCGGATCGCATTTTCGGCGACGGATTTTCAAGAGGTTATCACATCTATTCAACCGAAAGATGTTATTTACTTCGATCCGCCTTATCAAGGGGTATCTCGAAACCGCGACTCACGTTATGTAACGGGCATAGAATTTGAGCAATTTGTGAGTACACTAAATTGCCTTAACGAACAAAATGTGTCTTTTATCGTTAGCTATGATGGCAAAACAGGCGTCAAAGCGTTTGGAAAACCTTTGCCAAAATACCTTGCGCTACAGCATATCGAGATCGATGCTGGCCGTTCCGCACAAGCCACTTTGTTAGGGCGTCATAGTCGCACTTACGAGTCACTTTATGTGGCGCCTGCCCTTCAAAAGCGTCTTCAACGCAATAAATTTCATTTTGCTCCAGTTGCAGCCTAATCCCCAATACTGTCAGTTAATGTAGTAAAGGAGTTCAATCGTGACGCAAATACCCCTACCCGCTTTTCTTGATGACCGTCACTTGCCGCTTCCCATTGAAGTTGCTCAGAGGTGGAATTTCCCACTCCTGACTATCGAACATAAGCGGCAAACGCTTTTTCGATTGCATGATTGGCTTACGGGGTTGGTAGATGAAAAATATGCAGGTCAAAAAATTCGTGATTACCGTCGCCCTGGCGAGTTGTTTGACCAACATGTGGGTTCAACCCACACATTGATTGAGTACGACTCGAAACATCGAGAGCAAAATTTCGAGTACGTTACGGATCGATTACTTTATTTGGCGGTGATGGATATACGGTTAACTAAAAAGCGCAAAGAGTCAACGCCTGTTTCAGCCATTAAACACTATCTTGCTGTATCGGGTGCGTTCGTCGATCTTATTAGACGCAAGCCCGAAACTGTTGTTACTTCTGGTTTGATTGATCCAGAAACAGCATTTGAAGCGGGCGTTAATGAGTACCGCAAACTCGGTAAGCCCGATAGCTGGATTGCCATTCGTCTCGAAGGCAAAATTAAACGAGAAATGTTTATTTCGGCGCTGAATGCCGCTGTTACAGAGTACCTGAATGAGAGTCACTATCGTATCGCCACTGATGATATTTACCTCGGTTTGTGGAAGCGGACGGCAGCGCAGCTCAAAAGTGAATTAGGGCTTTCTAAGCGAACTAGTCTGCGTGATAACCAACCAAACCTAGCCCTGGCTTATCAGGGCATTGCAGAAGAAATTTCTGCCCAAAAACTAGGCGATAAACGGATGCTGTCGTGGTATCAAGCCCGTATTATTGTTCAAAAAGTAGCTGAATTTATCGGCGCACAAGCACAGCAAACCAGTCGTTTCTTAAAAACGGACTTGGCAACAGGCAAACCACTCCTCGCGGCAGGTAGATAGTTACGGCTATAAACTGCTGACCATTTGAACTAATTGGAAGTAATGGTCAGCAGCGAAAATCGAGAGTCATAGAAAAGTAATAATTGCTGATCACCATCGTGACTTTATGAGCAATATGGTCGCAAGAGAATCAAGAGGACACACAACAACAATGACCACCATTCGCGGCGCACTGATCCAGGCCACCTGGGCAGGCAGCAAAGAAAAAATGATCGACAAGCACATCGAATACGCGCACAAGGCGGCAGGCCAGGGCGCGCAGGTGATGTGCTTTCAGGAGTTATTCTATGGGCCGTACTTCTGTCAGGTGCAGGACGCCAAATACTACGACTACACCGAACCGATCCCGAACGGCCCCACCACCGAACGGATGCAAAAGCTGGCGCAAGAACTCAAAATGGTGTTGATCGTGCCGATGTATGAGGTAGACGGCACCGGCATTTACTACAACACCGCCGCCGTGATCGACGCTGACGGCAAGTACCTGGGCAAGTACCGCAAGACGCACATCCCGCAAGTAAACGGCTTCTGGGAAAAGTTCTACTTTCGCCCCGGCAATCTGGGCTACCCGGTGTTCGATACCGCCGTTGGCAAAGTGGGCGTCTACATTTGCTATGATCGGCACTTCCCCGAAGGCGCACGAATGCTCGGCTTGAACGGTGCGGAGATTGTGTTCATCCCGTCGGCCACGTCGCGCGGCCTGAGCCAGCACTTATGGCGCATCGAGCAGACCAGTCACGCGATTGCGAACGGCTATTTCGTCGGCACGATCAATCGGATCGGCAAAGAAGAAGAACTCGGCCCAAACGATTATTACGGCCAGAGTTATTTTTGCACGCCGCGCGGTGAGTTTGTCGGGGAAGTCGCCAGCGACCATGAGGAAGAACTGATCGTGCGCCACATGAACCTTGATCTGATCAAAGAAGTACGCGATACATGGCAGTTCTACCGGGATCGCCGCCCGGAAATGTACGGCAGGATCGTTCAACCCTAAAGAATCATCGAGAGAAAATATCATGGAATTTGCAATCACTTTCAAAGGCGATATGGAACCCAAGCGCGTCGTCTCGCTGTGCAAGCAGGCCGAAGTCGCCGGGTTCAGCTACAGTTGGTTTTTCGATTCCCATGTGCTATGGCAGGAGTGCTACACGACCATCGCCATGTGTATGAACGAGACGGAACACATGCGCTTTGGGCCGTGCGTTACAAACCCCGGCGTGCGCGATTGGACAGTCGCGGCCAGCACCTTCGCCACGCTCGAAAAGCTGAGCGGGAATCGTTTCGATGTCGGTATCGGACGCGGCGATAGTTCGCGGCGCGTGCTGGGGCGCAAGCCGCTGACCGTTGAGACGATGATCGAGTTCTCGGATGCGCTGCGGAAGCTGGTACGCGGCGAACAGATCAGCTACGACGGTCAGGAAGTCGAACTGGTCTGGTCAAAATCAGAAATGCCGGTCTGGATCGCGGGTTACGGCCCGAAGGCGTTGGCAGCAGCGGGCGCGCACGCCGACGGCTTGATCATCCAATTAGCCGATCCCTGGCTGGTCAAGTGGTTCACCGATCAGGCGAAAGATGCGGGCAAAGCAGCGGGTAAAGATATGTCGAACTTCAAGGTCATGTCGGCTGCACCGGTATGGGTGGGGGATATGGCGAAGTCGCGCGCACAAACCCGCTGGTTTCCGGCGATGGTTGGGAATCATGTGGCCGATCTGGTCGAGCGGTACGGCAACGAAGGTGGCAAAGTCCCGCAGCGCCTGACAGAGTACATCGAAGGACGCAAGGGCTACAACTACAAGCACCACGCCGACATCAACGCCGATCATCTGGACTTCATCAAGGATGACATTATCGACAGCTTTGGCATTTTGGGAACAGCCGAAGCTCATGTCGAAAAAATTAAGGAACTGGAAGCGGCGGGCGTGACGCAGTTCAATATCTACCTGATGTGCGGTGAGGAAGAACGCATTCTCGCTGAATATGCTGAACACGTCCTGCCACATTTCAAAAGTGAAGCTAAACTGGAAACGGCATAAGGCAAAAGGAACAAAATCAAATGGGTACGTTATTTAAGAATGGAATGGTCATCAATGCCGGGGACAGCTTCCCGGCGGATGTGCTGGTCGAAGGCGAAAAGATCGTCCTGATTGGGCAGGATTTACCCGCTCAGGGTCATAAAGTGGTCGATGCGAAGGGCAAATATTTGATGCCCGGTGGTATTGACGTTCACACGCACCTTGATTTGCCGTTCGGCGGAACGTCCAGTAGTGACGACTTCAATACCGGGCACAAAGCGGCGGCTTTTGGTGGCACTACCACGCATATCGACTTTGTGATTCAGCCAAAGGGTGGCAGTTTGCACGACGGCCTGGACACATGGCGCAAAAAGTCGCAGGACAAGGCTCAGATCGATTACGGCTTTCATGTGGCGATTACTGATTTGCGCGACGAGGTGATGAAGGAAATCCCGACGCTGGTCAACGAAGGCATTACCAGCTTGAAGCTGTTCATGGCCTATAAGGGCGTGTTTCAGGTCGATGATCAAACGCTGTTTCGCACGATGATCACAGCCGCTGAAAATGGCATGTTGATCATGGTTCACGCTGAAAACGGTGATGCGATTGATGATCTGGTTCGCAAGAGTTTGACCGAAGGTAAAACCGCGCCGAAATATCACGCCACAACACGGCCAGCTTTGCTCGAAGGTGAAGCAACGGGGCGCGCGATTGCGCTGGCAGGGGTGGCGAATGCGCCGCTGTACGTCGTGCATATGACCTGCGAAGAGTCGATCCAGCAGTTGCAGTTGGGGCGCGAAAAAGGCTTGCCCGTGATGGGTGAGACGTGCGTGCAGTATCTATTCCTCACAGCAGATGATCTGGATCGTCCGGGCAACGAGGGCGCGAAATACGTGTGTTCGCCGCCGATCCGTACTGTACACGATCAGCAGGTTTTGTGGCGCTCACTACGCGATCATACGCTGCAAGTCGTTTCCACCGATCATTGTCCGTTCTGGTACGAGGGTGGCAAGAATGGCCGAATCGGTGGGAAAGAACTCGGTATTGGGGATTTCAGCAAGATTCCGAACGGCCTGCCCGTGATCGAAGATCGGCAGATGATTATGTGGACGTATGGCGTTGGTGAAGGACACTTCGACGCGAATCGTTTTGTCGAACTGACGGCCACCAATCCGGCCAAAATTTTTGGGATGTACCCACGCAAGGGCACCATTTCGGTTGGCTCCGACGCGGATATTGTGGTGTGGGACCCGGAAGCCACTAAGACGATCAGCGCGGCGAAGCAGCACATGAACACCGATTACAATCTTTTCGAGGGGAAGTCGGTCAAGGGGCTGCCGACTCAGGTGTATGTGCGCGGAAACTTGCTGGTTGATGGTGACGAGTGGCATGGCCGCAATGGTCAGGGACAGTTTATCAAGCGTCAGCCACACGGAGCAGTCTTGTAAATATCGTTAACAGTTAGCCAGTAGCCGCCAACTATCCGGTATAATCGGGGTAGTTGGCGGTATTCGTTTGAGGTGTTGTCGTATGGTTGAGCAAATCGCGGAACAGGTGAGGTTGTCGCTTGAGGAATGGTCGCGCCTGTACGATACGGAAGGGCCATTCGAGTACGTTGAGGGGAAGCGCATACCATTGAGTCCAAACAAGTTTGAACACGGTCTCCTACTTAAACGGTTGTTTGCCGTTTTGTTGGCTTATGAAGAGTCATCACATTTGGGTGAAGTGTTTATAGAAATGCCATTCGTGCAGCTTGATACCAGCAGTTGGGTGAAGGGATCACGAGTACCCGACCTGCTGTTCATCCTGACGGAAAAACTGCGACTTTACAAAGCACAACTCGAAAATTATGGTGATAAACCGCTCATTCTAGTCCCTGATCTGGCCATTGAGATCGTTTCGCCGGGCAATACCTATACAGAAGTTGACGATAAAGTCACTGAATATCTGGCCGACGGTGTGCAGGCCGTGTGGGTTGTCAACCCGCGCAATCAGTCGATCAAGGTACATCGGTTGAACATGCCGGATGTGCGCTTCCGTGCAGGCGAAACATTGATCGATGAACTGCTGCCGGGCTTTTCGATGGAACTGGCAAAACTGTTTAGTGAGTAATGAGGTGCGACATGGCGACGCTTGAATTGTGGGGACATTTCACCGAGGATGGCAAGAAGATCGAGTTTGATGTACCTGAAGGCGTGCTTCCTGAGCAAGTACCCGAAGGCGCGATTAAAGCGGTGATCGAAATGCCGGTGCAAGAACAGAAAGCGCCGAAACAATCTTTGTATGGTCTTTGGGCCGATCAGGGTGTTGACCTCTCCATTGCGCGGGCGCTTGCCAGAATCGATGTCTCCAAAGTACCCGATATGCCGGATCGGATCATTACCGCAACGGCGCTAGCCCGCAATATCCTATTGATCAGCCGTGATGCTAAAATACAGGTTTCGGGCATCACCACAATTTGGTAAAGGTTATTTCTCATGGTTGTTTCCGCTTTTGATGAAATGGTTGCGCTCAATCACGATTACACATTGTTCTCATGGGAAGCACAGGGCGGCGTCAAGCCGATCCCGGTAGAGCGCGCCGAAGGCATTTATTTCTGGGATGTAAACGGCAAGCGTTACATCGACTTCAACAGTCAGTTGATGAACGTGAACATCGGGCATGGCAACAAAAAAGTCATTCAGGCGATCAAGGATCAGGCTGATAAACTGGCCTATGTGTACCCAGGCATGGCGACGGATGTACGTGGCAAGCTGGGTGAAAAACTGGCCGAGATCACACCCGGATCGCTCAAGCGCACGTTTTTCGGCACGAGTGGCACCGAAGCTACCGAAGCCGCTATCAAGATCGCACGGTTGTATACCGGACGGCAAAAGATCGTCGCCCGCTATCGCTCGTTTCATGGCGGCGGTTTTGGGGCAATGAGTGTGGGCGGTGATCCGCGCCGAATCGCCAATGAGCCGAGTGTCCCCTGGGCGGTGCATGTGCAAGACCCGTATCGCTATCGCTGCATGTTCTGCCAGAAGTTGGATGCCTGTAACCTGCAATGTGCCGATCATGTCGCGCAAACTATCGAGTTCGAGGGGCCGGAGTCGGTGGCCGCGATCATGCTCGAAGGCTACAGTGGTTCAAGCGGGATCATCGCGCCACCTGACCCGGAATACTGGACACGCATTCGGGCGCTGTGCGATAAATATGGGATCATGCTGATCGCGGATGAGGTGATGAGCGGCTTCGGGCGCACTGGCAAATGGTTCGGCGTCGATAATTATCCCGGCGTCGTCCCCGACATTATGGCGATGGCAAAGGGTATTACATCGGGTTATGTGCCGCTTGGCGCAACGATTGTTTCTGAAAAAATCGGGGACTATTTCGAGACTCATCCATTGGCTGTTGGTGGGACATACAGCGCCCATACGCTTGCCTGCGCGGCGGGACTGGCGACGATTGGCGTCTATGAAGAAGACAAACTCATCGAAAACTCAGCGAAAATGGGACAGGTCTTGACTCGCCACCTGAACGATCTGAAAGATGAACACCCGTGTGTTGGCGATGTGCGTGGGATCGGGTTGTTTCAGGTGATCGAACTGGTCAAGAATCGGGATACACGCGCGCCCATGTCGGAGTTCAACAAGCCGCTGTCCGACGTGATGAAGAAGATCAATGCTTACATGCGTGAGAAAGGCTTGTTCACCTTTGTGCGCTGGAACATGGTTTTCTGCTGCCCGCCCTTGATCATCAATGAGGAGCAGATGGCGGAAGCAATGAGCATCATCAATGAGGCATTGGCGATTGGTGATCAGTACGTGGAATAGCGGTCAACTAGCTCGTTCGCGCTGCCACTGGCTCAACACGTCCTGGGCGTGCTGGCTAACCCGCGATACGTGACCGCCAATCGCCTGCTCGATCAATGGATCGTCGTGCTGCGCCAATGCCGCAATAATATCGAAGCGTCCCTGCTCGAATAACTCGAAAGCAGGGCGCTTCTGTTTATTTTCCTGGTAACGCAGTCGGGCGAAATGACCGTGCTGCTCCAACTCGAAAGCCGTATTGATGATCCGGCGGCTGCCCGAGAGTTCGATCAGGATGCGCCAGAAAGCCGCGCCCGCCTGTTGATAATGATCATAGTCCAGGTATTGCCCGTCTGCGCCGATCTTGGAGCGTGCCTGTTCCGCCAGATCACGCAAGTTTTGTAGATCGGGATCGGCCACACGCCGCCCGGCCAACTTGCCTGCATGAATAGCAACTGCTTTGCGTAGCTCGTACAGATCGATCACGTCCTGAGCGTCGATGCGGGTGACATAGGTGCCGCGCCGGGGTTCGATCTCCACGTATTCATGGCGTGTCAGACGTTGCAGCGCATCACGCACGGGTGTTGAACTCACGTCGAGTTCTTGCGCCAGACTGTGAACCGTCAACTTATCGCCCGGCGCAAACGCTGCCGAAATGATCTTGTCACGAATCACAGTCAGCACGCGATCCGCCAGTTGTTCATACTGCAACGCGCTCAACATTGGACGACTTCCGCCTTCCCGAAAAAATAAGTTGCCTTATTTTACAGGACTCCGTGCCAAACGTTAAGACGAAAATAAGGCAACCAATCGATTCATGAGTCGATCCAGACTGTGCGCTTGAGCGGTACGTTCACGCAAACCTGAACCTATCACGGCACGTTCGGCAGGTGACAGACGCAGCAAATCGGCCAGATGAGCAGTGACAGCGGCTATATCGTCCGGGCGTGGCACATACAATAAATCGCTACGATCGCCTAGTAGACCGGTAAAGGCCGTGTTCGCCACCAATACCGGGCGTGCCGTCAGCATCGCCTCAAGCGCGGCTTTATCGAACAAGCCCGGCGGACTCAAGTTTGTGACGATGCTGGCCTTTCGGTATAGATCGAGCAGCGCGTCACTGTTCACCGCACCTAACAGCTTGAAGTGGTCGGCCATGTGCAATTCAGCAATGCGCTTTTCAAGTATATTTTGATAGGCTGCTCCATCGGATGAGGCAATTCCACCCGCCACCGCAAACTGCGCCAAAATACCCATATCGCGCAGTCGCGCCGCCGCCTCTAACAAAATGTGGTGATGCTTGATCGGGGCAAGGCGGCCAACGGCTAACACCAACGGTGGATCATTGGGAAGGGCATTGCCGGACGTGTAGCGATTCGAGTCAATGCCGTGCCCCATGATGTGCAATTTCTGGCTGGGCAGTGGGAAGCTGTTCGGGGCGGCAGTCGTTACCCAACGTACACAGGCCAGCGCCATTCGTAGTTCCGGGCCAACATGCCGATGGGTATACCACAAGCACTGCGGCACACGATGTAATGTTGCAAATGGCGCGGCCAGCCATGTATAACGTGGCGTCAAATGACCGAAAATCACATCGGCCAGACCTGCTAAGCGGGCAATCGTGCGCTCAAAGGTGATCAGTTGTTGAAGGCGTGATGTACCACGTTCTTTGCCCAGGCTATAGACACGTACATTGGCAGGCAAATCGGCGGCGCATTGCTCTAGCGTGATCACATCAACGGACTCGACACGGGCGGCTAATTCACGAATCCAGGGGATTGTAAAGCCAAGCAACCAATCCGCCGCGTCAATTTTTTGGACGAGCATCACCACGCGCATAAGGCGTCACCGTCCTGTAGGTGAGTCGATGACCGCCAAATATTCAAGCTAGCGCACACCCCACTCCCATAGACCATAGGAGATTTTGTCTTCTAATGGGTAGCCGCTCTGGGTCAGAATGATGCCGATTTCGCCGCGATGATAACCTTCATGCGAAAGCATATAGCCCAAAAACGCCGTTGGATGCGGCTTGAAGCCTTTGATGCGTCCGGTTTCGATGCCAATTTTTAGCAAAGCCTCAATCGCATGGCCGGATGACTCCAATGCAGTATGGAGTGTTGGCTTGTCCGGTTGAGGTTTCGCTTCAACTTTGACTTGTGTATCGTGCAGGTCAGGGGCGGCGGCTTTGAGCCACATCAGGCGGACGTTATGTATATGTGCAAATTGAGCGGCCACGCTGCGCCCTTTGGACGCCGAAACGCCGCTCAATGCTTCGGGTGGGATGGCATCGAGCAGGTACAGGTTGATCCGGTTATTGATGATCCAGGTATCAATGATCTGCTCGGCAAGTTCCATGTTGAACCGTCTTGTTAATTCTCGGATTGATCAACAATAGTGCGAATGCGAATGGCACCCCGGCTGCGAACCTTCTGTGAAACACGCATGGCGACTTCGGCACGGTGCAGATCGCGCAAGATGGTATCTTGTTGTTCGGCGGGTACACCCGACTTCATCAATTCCTGAGCACGGGCACGGGCTTCTTCAGCTTTCGCCACATCCACCGAATATGAGGACTCGGCCATATCGGCCAGCACCACGACGCGATCCGGGCGCACTTCAACAATACCACCGTAAATGATGAAATCCTCCTCGGCACCACCTTTTTTTACACGCAGTTCGCCATACCCCATCGTCGTGAGGATCGGCGCGTGATGCGGCAAAATGCCCATTTCGCCTTCGCTGCCCGGCACAATCACCATATCGGCGGCCAGTTCCTCGAAAACCTTACCTTCTTGCGTCAAAATTTCTACGTGTAGCGGCATCGTGTCACCTCAACTGCTTTATAGGCAGCTTATCATTGCGGATGTTCAAAATCTTGATTGTGAATAGTAGCGCAAAACGTGCTTTTTGTCGAAAACAGGCACATCTATACCTTTTTTATAACCCGAAAAGAAATTCACAGAAAATTTACGTTTATTATGCGATTGTAATGCTCGCTTTGGCAAACTGTGCTGTATACTGTTGTTCATTGTCCAGTTTATCCATAAGGAATTTTCCAATGCTTTATATGCCGCGTGAAGAAGGTCAGGGTCTGGTCGAATATGCACTCATCCTCGTGTTGGTCGCCGTCGTGGTGATCGTCATCCTGGCGCTGCTCGGACCGGCCATCGGCAACATCTTCTCGAACATCGTCAGCAACCTGTAATCGTCATCCCTGAGTATCTCCTCTGCAAAAACGCCTGGCCTTCTGGTCGGGCGTTTTTGCTTTTCAGCAAAAGGCATTTAGTTTATGGCAGTCCACACCTACTATCTGATCCGACATGGGCAGTATCCGCCGGGCGATACAGCGGATGAACTTGGCAATGGTTTGACCGAACTAGGTCATTTTCAGGCTCAAAAAACAGCGGAAACTTTCAAAGATTTGCCCATTAAGGCTATACATTGTAGTACCTTGCGCCGTGCCGTCGAAACAGCGGAAATCATCGCCACACAGTTCCCCAACTTATCAGTTCAAGCAGCACGCGACCTGTGGGAATTTATCCCATCAATTCCGCCAAAATTCGCGGATTTTTTCGCAAAGCAGCTCCCCGATGTGACATCTGAAACGATTGATCGGGATCGCAAAGTCGGGGATGCCGCCTATGATCGGTTATTTCGCGTGCCCGCCGAAAGTGAAACCTCCGATACGCATGAAATCATCGTCGCACACGGCAACCTGATCAGTTACTATGTGTGCCGCGCGCTGGCACTGCCGACTGATGTGTGGATACAAATGGATACGCACAACTGTGGCATCACGCGCATTTCGATTGGTGCAACCGGGTTGGTAAAGCTCGGCTCGTTCAATGATTACGGCCACCTTCCGCCCGAACTGCGAACCCTTTAGCCATACCGAGTATGCTATTTCGTCGCGCTCTGAAGGGCGGCAGCCGCTAAACTGATGAGCAGTGAAACGCCAATCAACAATCCAATCCCGATTATAAACGCCCGTTCAGCGCGTTTGCCATAACGTCTGAGTGCTGCTGGCGCACGGCTCGCCAGCACACCCACCACAATCACAACAGTCATGCTCATTAAACCAAGCGCCATCGCCATCAGAACGGCTATTCCTTCAATACTGGTTCACTTCGCAGCCTGACAAGCCGCATCGCCATCGCTGGTGATTGTGTAGTTTTCATCTTGTTTGGTGTAGCAGGTACAATTATGGTTCGGGTTTGCTTTGCCCTTCCATAGAAAGAATTGTGTATCGGTTGCCGTGCAAAGCATATTCCCATCTTCACGGATCGTGTAGCCATTCGATAGCCCCACGCCGCGCTGTTCAGCATCCTGCACCATCCAGACGCGCAGCACATTATCGGGAACACTGCTGCGCGTGATCACGATCTCGTTTTGGGTCAACAAGACAGCCGCACCGCACGGCACAATGATCAAAAAGGCAAACCACAGAACGATCAGCAGCCCGCACCCGATCCGACGTAGACGTTTACGACTCAAGTAACCCTCATGCGTGTTCAGACGTACAGAGAGTATAATCTTCTGTTGCGTTGATTGCCTATCGAGAAACACTTTTGAACACTTTGCTTCTCAGCGTCCCATCCGGTTTTCAATATCAGCAGGTGATCCATTCACACGGTTGGTTTCACCTGAAACCGCATACCTGGGACTCCGATACACAGTCGCTTGGCTACGTGGTACAGCTTAGCGATCTATCCGTCTGGCATGTGACCATACAGCCAGCTACAAATGGCCTCACGGCTGAACTGGACGGCGGTACGATTGACCTGACGCCTGCCCGCCGCACTGAAATTGAATCGCGTATTCGTTGGATGCTCCGCCTGGATGAAGATTTGACGGCGTTCTATGCGATGTGTGCCGATCAGCCCAAATTGGCGCACGCTGCCCGGTTGGGCGCTGGCCGCGTGTTGCGATGTGCCAGCCTTTGGGAAGATTTAGGGCGATCCCTGATGACGACCAACACCACCTGGACACTCACCAAGCGAATGGTAGCGCGACTCGTGGATACGTGGGGGGCGGCGCACACTGCTAACGAAGAATGGCGCGCGTTCCCTTCGCCTGAAACGCTAGCGGCGGTAGACGAAGCCGATCTGAAAGCGGCAGGACTTGGCTACCGCGCCGATTATCTGCTCAAAAATGCTCAGGCGGTTGCCAGTGGCGCATTCGATCTGGAAAGCCTGCGCTATAGCACCGAGTCCGATGCTGAGATTCGCAAACGACTGCTCAGCTTGCGTGGCGTGGGTGATTATGTCGCCGGAACGTTGATGATCCTGCTAGGCCGCTACACGAATGTGCCTGTCGATACCGAAGCGCGCGCCGCAGTTTCGAAAGCGTTTTTTGACGGCCAGACCGTAACTGATAAGCAGGTCAAAGAAACGTTGGCGATATATCAACCGTACTCGGCATTGGCGCTGTATTGTCTCAACACTGAGGAAACAACTTGACTATACTGAACAAACCCAGCCTGATCACGCGCTACGAAACGCTGCGCCGCAAAGAATTCGAGACACTCACCGGGTTAGTGGATGCACTCGGCAAAGTCGATGGCTTGCCCGCAAACCAGATGGATCAGGCGCGGGATGCCTTGTTTCACGCCGATCACCCTTATCTGATCGTGCTGATGGGTGCCTTCAACACGGGCAAATCAAGCATTCTGAACGCATTACTCGGTGAAGCGGTGTTAGGTGTGGGGCCAACACCAACCACAGATCGAATCGTGATTTTGCGGCAGGGGCCATCCGTACAGCGCATCGCATCGGGCGATACCGACACGATCTTTCATCCGTCGCCGCTTCTCGAACGAGTGAGTCTGGTAGATACCCCCGGACTCGATTCGATCTTCAAAGGCCACGACGAAACCACCAACAAATTTCTGCACCGCGCCGATATTGTGCTGCTGGTCATGCTGGCGACTCAAGCCATGTCACAGAGCAATGTTGAGTACCTGCAATCGCTGCGTGCCTATGGCAAGCGAATCATCATCGTTATCAATCAGATCGATGTGTTGGATAGTGACGAACGCGCCACGCTTAAGGATTTCGTTGCCCAGCAGGCCAAAAACCAACTCGGCATCGCACCCGATGTCTGGATGATTTCGGCGAAACTAGCGATGGAAGCGAACAGCCATTCGCCACGCGATACGGCTTTGTGGGAGGCCAGCGGCTTTGCCCAGATCGAAGGGTACATCACTGATGCGTTGGGCGATGCGACGCGTGTACGTCAAAAATTGGAGACACCTCTCCAGATCGTTCGCAATGTTTCAACGGTGGCATTGGCGCAAGTCCGTGATGAGCAAAATGCCCTGACCGCTTATCGCAAATCAGCGCAAAACGTTCGCGCTCAGATGGAGCAGGCCGGGCGTGAACAATCGACTACGGTTGCCCAGGCCACCGCCGAAGTAGATACGGCCATTGCGGAGACGATCACACGCGGTCAGGCAGCGATCCGGGATATGTTCCAGTTTTCGCGGGCATTTGGGTTGGTAGGGGGCGGCTTGCTCGAATTGACCGGGTTGGCGCGTTTCAGTCGGCGTTTTGGGGCGCGAACCCCTGCCAAAGCTGCTTTTGAGACGCGCCACGTCAATGAACCGCTCGATCAGTTACCGCGCACGTTGGATGAACTCGGACCGCGCCTCGAAGGCCGCGACGTGAAAGACGTGGACGATCTGATCAGCTATACACGCCGTGAGATCGAGGCGCTGCCCGGATCACTGCAAAGCAAAATGGTTGGCAAATTGCAATCGCCAATAAGCTATGATCGCTCGATTCTGCCCGCCGCGCGTCCTGAACTGCTCTCGATTTTGGATAAAGCCAAATCGGTGGAGTTCACGCGCATCGACAAGGCCGTGCAAAATACCGTGATCGTACTGGCCTTTTACGAAATCGCCGTGATCTTTATCGCGCTCGTGTTCGGGATTGCGTTCGGTGGCTCAACCAACGGCGGGTTGTGGATACTGTTGGTGTTGGTTGTGCTGGTACTGCTGCTGGCCGGGTTGGGATTTATACCAGTGCGTGGTCTGCTGATGGCGAATGCCTATGCCGCACGTCTGGAACTGATCAAGGCGGATTTTATAGTTGCACTCAAGCGCGCTACTGATCAGCAGATTGGGTTCGGCGCGCGAATGCGTCAGGATGCCGTGACGCCGTTCCTGCGCCTTGTCGAGTCGCAAACGTCGCAAGTTGATGCGGTAAAATCGGAGTTGGAACGTTATGGGCAAACTCTGACCGCCCTTGAAAAAGAACTGGCAGCGTTGAAGGATTGAGGACAGAATGACTAACGGAGTTGTATTGGAAGGCCCAATCGCGGAATTGCGCGAACGCGAAGTGCGGCTGCTGTACGATGTGGCCGATTATATTGGCAAAATGGGCGCGGAAGGCGAAGCCGATAAAGTGCGCCTGCTCGAAATCGCTCAGGATTTGCGCGAAATGTTCTTGCTTGTGGTGATCATTGGTGAATTCAACGCGGGCAAATCGACATTCGTCAATGCCCTGCTGAACGACTCAGTGCTGCCCACTGGTATCACGCCAACGACAGACGCGATTGAATTGATTCGCTATGCGCCGACGAAAACGCGCAAGCCCGAACAAACCAACGAGGCCGTCCGCGAATGGGGGCATCCGAATACAGGTGCGCCCGGTGTCGTGATCGTCGATACGCCCGGCACTGGTTCGGTTTTCCAGAAACATGAACAGGTTGCCAAGTCGTTTTTGCATCGCAGCGATCTGGTCATCTTCATTATTTCGGCCAAGCGTGCCTTTGCCGAAACCGAACGCATTTACCTGGAATTGGCGCGCAGCTATGGCAAGAAGATCATCGTCGTCGTCAATCAGGTTGATTTGCTGGACAGCCGCGAACAAACCCAGGTACACGACTTCGTTCAGCAGCAGATCAGCGAACTACTCGATCTGAGGCCACCGATCTTTATGGTATCGGCCAAAAAAGCACTGACGGGCGAAAAAGTGGGCGGTTTGTTTGGCAGCAGCATCGCGCGCGGCGATTGGGGCATGGATGCGGTACGCGGCTATCTGCGTCAAACTTTCGAGCAAGTGCCGCCTGCCAAGCAAAAATTGCTCACCCAGTTAGACTTGTTTCGGACAATGACGGGGCGTTACCGTGCTACAATTGGCGCGCGTCTTAGCCTGGTTAGCAGCGACACAATGCAGGCCGAAGATTTGCAGAAAGAAATGGAAGGTCAGGCCGCCTCACTGGATAAGCAGCTAGCCGAGGCGCTCACCGAAATGAAGTCGGTTTTTGAGGGTATTCGCAAGCGCGGCAACAGCTTCATTGACACGAATTTGAGCGTCACTCGTGCCTTGCGCGGCGCGGATAACGAGAAGATGCGTGTGGATTTTGAAAAGCAGGTGATCGGCGGATCGCTTGACTCGCTCAAAACCATC
Organism: Aggregatilineales bacterium; assembly: GCA_038239365.1. GTDB lineage: Bacteria > Chloroflexota > Anaerolineae > Aggregatilineales > UBA2796 > JBBRMW01. Next base: position 15,660 of record JBBSEU010000020.1, on the reverse strand, counting down.
TCCGAGCATTACGTGAACGCCGTTGTAGATGGTGGCCGCAACTACTGGCGCAGCGTGATCGAACGACTGAACAAAATGGAAGCGATGCTGCGCGAGGAAGCGACAACCCTTGACGCGGCCACTTATGCCGACCAGCGAGCGGCCTTGCAGGCAGCATTGGCGATGGCCGATGTCGAACTGAAAACGTATACGAATGACGCCGTGATCGAAGGCTTGCAGGCGAATTTTGCCCAGAATGTGCGCGGTTTCGTGCTGAGCGTAACCGGCGTCATGAGCGGCCTCGTGGCGTTTCTGCTCAGCGCGGCAACCGGGATCGGCGCGGCGCATGGCCTGACGATCTTGTTTGGCGTGATCTTCGCGCCAGTGGCCGTACTGGGCGGCGGTATTGGCGCGGCAATCTTCTTCCGAAAGGCGACCAATGACGCAAAAAAAGAGCTGGAGGGCAGCATCCAGGCACTTGAAGACAGCTACCGTAAATCGCTGCAAGACCTGACTAGTCGTGAGCGCAGCCGCTTGTTGCAATATGGCAAGCAAATTCTTGCGCCCGTGTTCAGTCAGCTAGGCGTGCTGGCCGAGCGTTACCGCGATCAGCAAGGCCAATTGGATACGTTCACGGATCGCGCCAAAGGTCTTGAAACGGAGATCAACGCGGTACAGGTGGCACCACAAGTACAGACCGTATAAGCCCCTCTCCTTAGGGAGAGGGGTTGGGGTGAGGGCTAACTGTCGCCAAAAAACGCTACCGTCCGCCGCGCAATCGACTCCCACGAATAGTGCCCGGCCTGTCGTCGGGCATTTTCGGCCAGGCGTTGACAGGCGACGGGGTTCTGATGGAGATCGATCAAGGCGGCGGTCAGTGCAGCGGGCGATTGTGGCGGGATCAGATACACGCAATCGTCCAGTTCGGGCAGGGCAACGGCGGGCGTCGTGCTGATGATCGGGCAGCCGTGCGCCAAAGCCGCCACAAAACTGCTGCGCCGCATCGAAAGGCCGTCATTGAAGGGCAACGCGATCACATCGCAGGCTAGAAAATGACCGCTCACCTGCTGTTCATTGGCAAAGCCTGTCCATTGCACGCGCGCGGTCAGGCCAAGCCGTTCGATTTGCGCTTCGATTTGGCGAATATAGGCGATGTTTTCAGGATCGCTTGTGCCCGCACTGCCGCCGATCATCAACACATCCGCATTTAGCCCCTGTTGAACGGCCAGCGCCACGCCATCCAACAACGTATCAACACCTTTGCTGGCATTCAAAAATCCGAAGTAACCGATCAAAAAAGATTCTGACGCGATTCCGTGAGTAGCGCGCCACACTGTCCGATCATAATTTGGCGGCGGCTGCGTCGGGATAGCCGAGCCGAGCGGGATTTGCGTCAGGCGTTTGATCCCATTTTCGGATTGCAATTTCAGTTCATCCTGCAGATTGGTGACGATCACGCCGGTGGAGTGTCGCGCCAGCATGAGTACGATTCGGTAGCGTAGCGATTCGGCTTTTGGGAATAGGTAGGGAACCAACAGATCGTGAAAGGTGGTAAAGGTTGGAATGCCGCGTAAAGCCACTGGCAGCAGATGGACAAACGGCGACATGCGATAAGCCGCTGTTTCAAATTGAATGTCCACCACATCCAATTGGTTTTCGTGCGCCCACTGTCGTGTTTTGCGAAGACTAGGCCAATCCCAACGGCGGATACTATTGGAGACGCTGATAGCGCCTTCGCTCTGTGCGCGCTGATCCGTCAAAATGAACACGGTATGACCTTGCGCCACCAATGCCTGTGCCAGCGCGCGCGTGAAGTCCGCGATGCCGCCCTGCATCGGTGGGTATTCACCAGTGATCAGTCCGATTCGCATTAGCGGGACGTACTGCCGGATGCGGTCAGGGCACGCAAAACCTGCCAGTAGACGCGCACTCGTTCGCGGCGCATGGCGCGTTTGTGTCCAAGTGCCGCCTTGAGGCTCTCCATGATCAATTGCTGTAGATAACTGACTAACAGAAATCCGCGCAGTAATAGCGCCGCGAATCGACTATAATGCTTGCGAAAATAACGCAACTTGCTTTGCTGAAAGTGAACGTGGCGGCGCGCGGTGACTTGCTCGGTGCTTTTGCCGCCATGATGGACTATTCGCACGCTACCCAGATAGACGGCACGCCAACCGGCATCTTTGAGCCGTTTGCAAAAGTCCACTTCTTCGCTGAACATCACGAACCCCTCATCCAGGCCGCCGATCTGCTCATACACTTCACAGCGGAACATGAGCGCCGATCCCTGCATCCAATCCACCTCGGCGGTGGCATCATCGGGAATGTCAGCCGTGTAGAACCGATCTAATATCCGGCGCGGCGCAAACGGCTGCAACCAGGTACTTTCAAAAACGGCGGTTGCCAGAGTCGGAAAACGGCGTTTGCTGGACTGTGTAGTGCCATCGCTGTTCAGGGTATGCGGTCCGACGATTCCCACATCGGGATGAGCATTCAGGTAGGCGGCCATCTGAAGTAGCGCATCCCCGATGATTTCTGTATCAGGATTGAGTAGCATCAACAGACGGCCATGTGCGGCAGCCAGTCCGATATTATTACCCACTGTGAAGCCGATATTTTTCGATTCAGGCAGCACCGTTACCCAAGGATAGCGCGCGTTGAGCATAGATAAGGTGTCGTCCGTGCTGGCCGATTCCACAACGATCACTTCCAAATCAAGCGAATCACTATTGGCGCGGATCGAATCCAGGCAGGCGGCCAACACTTCACGCACATTCCAACTGACGATGATGATCGATAAATCTGGCATGAGTCTATTCTACCGAATCCAGCCAGAAAATTTTACGATGCTGATGAACTCGGATAATAGATCGTTTACAGATCGGCGCGATAGTAAGGGCATTCGATAAGCTCAACACAGGAGAATAGAAAATGAAAACATGGATGAAAGTTGCCAGCATCGCGCTGGTTGCGGTGATGATCGTACTGGCTTTCGGAGCGACGACTCCGGCTAATGCACAAGGAAACGGCAAGGGTGTTGGCAAAAATGCGGTTCAGGCCGTTATGGATGCTGTCACACAGGTGACAGGACTCACTAACACCGATGTTTTGAAGGAATTGGCCGATGGCAAATCGCTCAATGACATCATCACTGAACATAAAGCTGACCCGGCAGCCGTGAAAGCCGCCGCCAAAGTTACCCTGACCGCTGACATCAATAAGGCCGTAACTGATGGCAAGCTGACTCAGGTACAGGCCGATAAACTGATCGCCAACCTGGATACGGCGCTGGATAAAGCATTGTCACGCACTTTCCCGAATCTCAAGGGCAGCGCAAAGGCCACCTTGCTCAAGGCCAATGCAGTCGGCATTTTGTTCGATGAGACGGCTAAAGAAACCAAGTTGAGTAAGCGCGATCTGCTTCAGGAACTACGTGATGGCAAGACACTGGCTCAGGTAGCGACAGCACACAGCGTCGATCCCAAAGCAATTGTCGATGCCAGTGTACAGCAGGCCACTAAACGCCTGAATGTGCTGGTGGATAAAAGCAAGGTCAAGCGTGATGAAGCCGATAAGCTGATCGCTGAACTGCCAACCTACTTCACGCAGAAGATGAACGAAGTCAACCCATTGGGCAGCAAGGGCGGCAAAAAAGATGGCTCGAACAATCCTCAGCCAACTGCCCAACCCACCGCCGCAGCAACACCTTCACTTTAACCAACTGAGAAATCAGGATCGCCCCAGGCATGAACGGGCGATCCTTTAGCCATAAACTGAGGCTAGGTGCTGGCTTCGTAGTCCGGCACCCAAACCGGTTCGGGGGAATGTTCACGCAGACTCAGGCCAAGCCGCCGGGCGCGGCCATCTATGTTCAGGATACGCGCACGGACTCGTTCGCCTTCGTGCACGACGTTACGCGGGTGTAAAAAGTGACCTTCAGCCAACTCCGAAACGTGAATCAGCCCTTCGAGACCTTCTTCCACACAGGCAAACGCACCAAAATCGACAATATTGGTGATCACGCCCTCAACCAGTTGGCCGATCTGATAACGGCGCTCGACAGTTTCCCAGGGATCGGGCTGCAACCGCTTAATGCTGAGCGCCACACGCCCCTGATCGCGGCTGATCTCCATGACGTAGACCTTGATTTCATCGCCCCGGTTGAGCATATCGCGCGGGTGGCCGACACGCCCCCAACTTAATTCGCTGATGTGTACCAGACCTTCCAGCCCACCCAGATCGATGAATGCCCCGAAGTCGCACAGGTTCGTCACGCGGCCTTCAAGAATATCGCCTTTGCGAAGTTGGCTCAACACATCGGCGCGCGTGCCGGGCTGCACCTGCGCCGCGCGTTCGGAGAGAATCAGGCGGTTCTGGGTGCGGTCCAGTTCAATAATACGCAGGGTCAGCATTTCGCCCACACGCGCCACCAACTGCTGCCGCCGCGCCTGAACATCGGCCACCGCTGGAAAATCAACCAGTTGGCTGGCTGGCACAAACCCGCGCAGGCTCTCCCACTCGACTAACAAACCCCCCCGGTTATAGCCGATCACCGCCAGATCAACCGTTTTATCATCATCAAGAGTCTGCTGGGCAACATCCCAATCATGTTGTTCCTGGCTGATCCGGTTGGGTTGCGAGGTATTGAAGGTGAAGTCCTCATCATCCCAGGCCGAACCACTGTGCGCTGCTCCGCTGCCGGAAATTTCGCCTTCGCGTAGCAGTGCTGACCAGTACGCCTCATCAGGCGGGGGTGGCGGCACGAGGTCTGCGCGTTGTGACTCACCAGATAAAGATTGTGCTTTCCGACTCGAGATTCCACTACTACCAACACGATTGTTGATTTTGCCGAACCTGTCCATGGCCCACCAAGATTCTTGTAAAGTTCTAACGATCTGACGCGCGGTCATTATAAGTGACTGCAAAAATGTTGTCAAACCGGGCGATTCACGCGCGCTTTGCTATGAAAATAGAGGTTCGAAGCGTTATCAGGCGATGACACCATGCCGTCGCAGCGCCATGAGTACCAATATTGTGAAGACAGGCTGCCAGTGCGGAATACCGTGTTCATCTTCCCAACCGCCATCGTCACGCTGGGTGGAGGCCAGATAATCCAGGTTGCGTTTGATCAGATTTGGAACGGCTTTCGCAACGGGCGAATCAGGCGTTGGAGCGAACTGAAACAACACAAACCATTGTTTTTCGGGTGCTTTTTCGGCACAAGCGGCGATATTGCTGATCGTTGCCTGACGATACGTTTCAACATCGGGAAAATCATCGACGTTCATAAAATAATCAAAGGCATGATAGGCCATGAACAGCCATTCATTGCGCCCGATAGTGTTCAGCGTCAGGTGTTCGCGCACCCACAGTCGTGTCGAATCGGCCAGCGATGGTGTACACAACCCGATTTTGGTCAGGTTGCCAGTGATCGAATCGGGGGCGGTTTGTCCGCCCATGTCTGCCCACCAAGGCGCGTGTGGATATTGCAACAGACTGGCCGGGTTATCAAGTGAACCATCCGGTTTGCGCTGCTTTTCAGCCCATTGTGCCGTACCCTCGAACAAGCCGCCGGGCGGCAAACTCAGATCGCGGGCGACGACGCTCAGCAAATATTCCAGGGCGAGTGGATGCGAATCGGGTGTCTTCACATCGTGTTCCAGCCCATGCCCAAAGCCGCCATCCGGGTTCTTGTAACACAACAGACATTGATGAACGCGCGCCAGTAGTCGTCCTTCAAACAAATAGCCAAACAGCGCCCGTTCCCAAAGCGCGCCATTGCTATAGACGAAATTGCGTGCCTTCTCGATAGAAACTGTCATCGTTGAACCCCCTGCTGCAAAATCCAGTGGGTCAGTATAGCACAAATTTTCTACCAAATGTGATTTTACGAGGGATGGCCGCTAAATTCCTTGAGTTCGCCCGTCACCAGATAGATCGCACGTTCGCAAATGTTCTTGGAGCGATCCCCGATGCGTTCCAGGTTGTGTGAGACCCATAGCAAGAACGTCGCGCGTTCAATGGTGTGCGAATCGCGCATCATGTAGCCCAGCAATTCCTGATAAACCTGTTCATGCAGTCGGTTAATCTGCTCATCCTGCGCCACCACCCGTTCGGCCAACGCCACATCGCGCTTGAGATAGGCATCCAGCGAGAGGCGCATCATATCGCGCGCGATTTCGGCCATTTGCGGAATATCAACCAGCGGCTTGAGCAGCGGTTGATCGCACATTCGCAGCACCAATCGAGAGATACCCGCCGCATGGTCGCCCATTCGCTCCAAATTCGTCGCCACGCTCACCGCTGCGACAATCGCGCGCAAATCCTGCCCGGCGGGCTGCTGTGTGGCGATCACCGAATAGCAGCGTTCTTCCAGCGCATAACGAACGGCATTCAGTTTTTCATCGTTGATGCTCGTCCGGCGTGCCAGGTCAGCATTACGTTCGTTGAGCGCGCGAATCGAATCGACTATGGCGCAATCAACCATGCTCGATAGACGCAGCAGATCATCTCGAATGTCGCCGAGTGAACGATCAAACATCGGGCGGGTGGGCATGGGTAGCAAACCTTCTCAACGTACTACGAGGCCATAGTCTACGGGAGATATGGTCTGACTACAATGCCAGATAGGTGTTAAAGAACTGTGAACCTGCCACGTCAAGATCATTAACGAATCCATCCCTTTTGCTTTCCAGTGGATAACTGCCATGATGTTGTGAGGTTCGTTTGGCTAGCGAATGCCCAGCATGACCGCGATCAGCCACACGGCAATTGTCAGGTTGGCAAGCACCAGGAATTGAACCTGAACATTGCCGCTGGCATCTGCCGCCGCGCCACCACGCATATCACCTTTTGGGACGCGCGTGAACATGAAAATCGGCGCAACGACCAGCGGCACCGCTACGATCCAGAGTGGAATCACCTGCATATACACGGCATACAGCATCAACAGCAGGGCAACCGCCACCGACGAATACATCAGTAGTTGAGCATTGCGCTTGCCAACAACGATGGCTGTGTTATTCAGTCCGGCGGCCTTATCCATGTCGTAATCGCGCAGTTGGTTGTACAACTGACCGTATACAGAAATAAGTGTCGCGGCCAACGCTACCAACCAGACCAGACCGGGGTTATTTCCGTAAGCAAAATAGCCCGACAAAAACAATAATCCACTCAGCATCAGTGAGTGCGAGAGAATATCGGTGACAGGCCACGCTTTGAGGCGAACTGGTTTCCACGAATACAAGTGACATAAGGCCAGCGTCAGCAAACCGATCACGAACGGCCAGATGCCCGCGAGTGCATACAACATCAGTGTGATCGCGGCCACACCACCCGATGCTAGCCAGCCCTGAATGGGCGTCAATTCACCGGATGCCACCGGGTTACGTGCAGCACGGTGTGCTTCACGGGCGTCGTCTGGCGCATCCTCAATATCATTGATCATAAAGGCATAGGCGACTGCCAGGATATTGGCGACGATCACAGCGCCGAGCCGCCAATCGAGCGCAATTCCCTGCGGTTGAACAGCCAAAATCGCGCCCAATGCTGTGACCGGAATCACGAACGGAACGTATTCTTTCCAACGAGTCAGGCGGATCACGCCGCGCATCTTCACGCCAACAGTACCGGTTAGCATCGGGCTACCTCCAGATAAAATCAAGATAAATTGCAATCAGATGGATTACGCAAGATAACACACAACCGCCTCAAACGCTACGGTTTTGGCGTCACAGGTTCAGATCAGTCTGCTAGAAAACCGACTGAGTGCATCTGGTTATCAATCCATTTGCCGATACGTGGCAAGCGATAATCGACGCCTTGATTCGTTTGGAACGCCGCGATCATCGAATAGACCAGCATCCCCAATGGCAGCGCAAAACTCCCCACCACGAACAGGATCAAGGCCGGGATCACCACCGGATATAGAATCAAACCAACAATGGTGATCGCCAAAATAACGAGCAGCAGCGCGCCGACCAACACACCCACTGTCAGCAAGACCAGCCAGCCGACAGTACCCAGCACTTGCAACGTGAAGGCTTGCAACGCCTGGAAAGCTACATACTCCGATTTTTGACGCCAGTAGAAGTAAATGCCCAGCGGCAGGAACAGCGAAAAGAGCGTCAAAAAGCCAGCGGTGGGTATTCCAACGAACAGGGTCAGCAAGACACTGGCGTGAGCAATGGTTGCCCAGCGGCGTTCTTCATCGGTGGTAGCGACACGGCGATACATACTGCCTGTTTTGCGGCGCGGCATCTCCTGACTTCGTTTGGGTTTTTCCAGCGGAACGGCAAAATCATCGCTGGTAGGCCGCGCCTCAACACCGTCATCACCCGTATCGCTCAAATCGGGATCGTTCAGAATATCTTCGAGGCGCGGCACACGGTACTTCTTTTCGTAGTCGCGGATCATCGCCTCAACCTCGGCTTCGGAACGGGTATCCGGGGCGGGTTGTGCTGCTTCGGGGCTGTTGGCAGTGGGTTGGTCAGTCATGAATTCTCCTCAAAGGCGTTGGCCGCCTGTAATTTGTGCTGATTTTTCAGTCAATCGTTATCGTGTATACGTAGCGAACTCAGGTGAGTTGCGGCATGATTTATCAATTCTACCGTGATTGAATTACCTATAAAGGTCACTATTTGCCAGCCAGCATCATCACCAAACGACAACTTGGCCTGCTGTTCATCACCGCTGGGGTTATGGTAATCGCCGGGGTATTAATCTTCGATCTGCTGCGTCATCACGAGTTTGGCGGCGCTTATCAGTGGGCAGCTATTGCGGGCGGCGGACTGCTGAGCGTGCTTGGCGCGACACTGCTCCCGCTTGGAGATGACCCGCTATGACGCGAACCCTGACGCGCATTCTGATCGGCGCGGCACTGCTCCTGATGATCGGTCATCTGATCGTGTACGGCGTTTATGCTTTGTCGCTGGCACGTTTCCCATTCGACTACGATCAGGGCGAAGGCTTTGAGCTAAACGATACGGTGCTGCTCAGTCAGGGGCAATCACCCTACCGCGCCAACGAAGTCTATCCCTTTTATGCCAGCAATTATCCGCCGCTGTATCATGTGCTGTTGATTCCGTTCGTGTGGTTATTTGGACCCGCTTACTGGTACGGGCGACTGTTTGGCTTCGCGGCGACTCTGATCGCGGCGGCAGCGATTGGCTTTGCAGTTCAGCGCGAAACGCGCGTGCGGAGTATTTCGGTTTTGGCGGGGCTGGCCTTTTTGGCCTCGAATTACATCTATCACATTGGGCCATTGTTTCGGCAGCATATGACGATGGTCATGTTCGAGACGCTTGCGATTGTGGTTATTGCGACTTATGATGGCACAAGTAATCGCAACAATCGGCGCAAACTGTGGATCGGGCTGCTGCTGTTATTGGCGGCGGGTTTCACCAAACAGCTAGCGATTGTGACGGTAGCCGCGTTTTTCATCTTCGTGTTTCTGCGAAATCCGCGCTGTGCCATTCGCTGCGCCATTGGGTTTGGGACGATAGCGGGCATGTTATTTCTGCTGCTCAACATCAGTACCGCTGGACAGTGGTGGCTCAATATCATCACCGCTAATGTCAATCAGTACCTTGTTGGTCAGTTCATCGGCCTGGCTCGTCAATTTTTCGGACTGCATGGGGCATTATTCATCCTGGCTGTTCTGTATGCACTGTACGAATTGTATTTCATGCGGCTATCGGCTTATACCCTCTGGTTTGGATTGGCGACTGTCGATGCAGTGCTGGCGGGCAAATGGGGCGCGGGCGATAGCTACTTTGCAACGATGATCGCGGCCATGTGCATCCTGGCGGGCGTGCTAAGCGCGCGACTGTATTCCGGCACACTGACATTCCCCAAAAACTATATCACGCGCGCGGTATCTCGAATAAGATTTTCACCCGATTTGCTGAAACGGTTAGCACCGTTAGCAGCCTTGGCGTTTGTGCTATACGGTCTATCCGTTATCCATTTACCACTGGACGGAGCGGGGTTCGGGGCACTGGCACAGCTACTCAACTTGAAATCGAACACGAAGTTCCCGAACTTTTACGACTCGGCGGGCTGGACGATGGGCTATGCGACTATTGGGCAGCTTCCCTCAGAGGCCGATACCACAAATGGTTGGCGGATTGTGGCGCTGGCCGCCGCCGATGATCGACCAATCCTGAGCGAAGAAGCGGCCTTCAGTTTTCAGGCTAAAAAGCCCGTCATCAGCAATCCGACACAGTTATTGAATCTGTACCAGAACGGCCACTATGATCCGGCGGAGTTGGTGGCAATGATCAAGAAGCAAGCCTTTGGCGCGGTAATTTTTCGGGCGCGCTTCTATCCGACACCTGTTCTGGAGGCGGTAGATGCCGCCTATCAGCCGATTGCCACGATCCCCATGAACGGTTATGACTACACGATCCTGCTACCACGCTCGCCAGTCCCTTAGCTTAATCAGGGTTGGGGCATTGTGCCGTGATTATCGTCCCATATTTTTTGCCCGAACCAGCTCAGGTTAGCCGGATCGGTGCAGTTGTCGATCTTCCAGCCACCGCCTTCGGTGGTCAGCTTGTTTTTATCGCTGCCATCCCACTGCCACGCAATCCGTCCGATGCTGCGCGGCACAGCGGTATTGAACACGGATTGCACCGCCGGAGTCGTGTTCACGCCGCCGTCGATGCCATATTCGCCAACGATGATCGCCGTGTTATTTGACAGCACCCGGTCGAAGAAATCGGCCATCTTCGCGTCCCCAGAAGTCCATTGATCGTAGGTGTGGATGCTGAACACAATGTTGTAGTAATCTTTGCCGCCAAAACTCAGCAGATCGTTGGCAAATTGCAAAATCGCGCTGTTGGCCTGCGGGACGTTACCCGGATCGTTAAATGTGCCCGCATCCTGACCGCCGTGCATCCCCTCAGCGATGATGATGTTATCCGCGCCCGCCACATCCCGAATGGCATGGATCACCTGCTGGTGCATGTTTACCCAGTTATCCCGATCTACCGAATGCTGACCGCCCGGCTCGTTGGAAACATCAAACCAGACATAGGGATTACTCTTATAACGCTGCGCCAGATTGGTGAACCAGCCGACCAACGCTTCCAGATCGCGGCCTTCATAATAGCTGCCGATCCGGTCATGTGCTTCCAGGATCACGACGACTTTACGATCAGTGAACGTATTGACGATCTTATCCAGATCGTTGTTGACGCTGTATTGTTCCCAACGCTGCTCACCACTGAGCAAAAATGAGTTGACGCGCACCACATTGAATTTCCAGCAATCCGCGATCAGGTGAGCGTCCTGTGTTGTTTCGCGCGTCCAGACCCAATTATAGCCGTTGACATTGATGCCTTTAGCGATGAACTGACTGCCATTCGGATCGAAAATATTGGGGCCGCGCACACTGAAAGGCACAGCAGGCGCACCCCGCGTTGGTTCAGCGGCGGCGACATTCACAGGCAGTGCCGACTCGCCAATCTTATAGAAGGTCAATTTCCCGAACACGCTTGGATTCGTGTATGACTGATCAGCAGTGTCAAAGCGTGACCAACTCAGCTTGACATCTCGATCTTTGGTTGAGGCGCTGTTCACCTGCACCTGAAAGCCAATCGTGCGACCATGCTCCGGGATGATATTCCAGACATCCGTTTTGAGCGGAATGGCGGCCTCAATCGTATAACCTACCGCTGTCTTAATGGTCATCGCTTTCACGCCAAGCGATCCAACCTGTCGCCCGCTGATCACGGCTTTATCGACGGGCAGCCCAATATTGGCCGCTGGAAGCGTGATCTGTGCGACGCCGTTTTTATAGGTTGGCAGACCAAAATCGCCCGTCGCATTCAGGTATAGCTCGACAGAATCTTCATTCCAGTATTCGGCGGCGTGTTGACCAGCGATGATATGCGCGTCTGTCACCTCGAACAATGTGTACAACATCGTCTCATCGGCCACCACCGCAAACGTAACTGCGCCGTCGGTAGCTGGATCGGCGGCAGGGTGCGGCCCCGTCGTGACTTTGACGCGCGGAATACCGGCCCAATCGGCGGTGTCACCATCTAACGTGATCGTTTTAGGGAAAGCGGCCAAATACGCTTCGTTCGGCGTGCCATCCGGGATAATGGACGTTTGTTGAAGCGGTATCCACAATAATGGCAAGATGAACGCCAGTGCGATATTGGTCAATCGTTGCACTTGATTTGGCCTGCTTTCCGTTATTCCGTGATGATCGTGAGAGTAGGTGGTGTACTTCGGCTCAATGAGAGTTGGCCGCGCTGTGTGATGATCAACACCGCCGCCACAATCGACTGACTGACCAGCCATGCCAACCCAACCCCTGAAATTCCGTACAGCTTCAGGAAAACATAACTCAGGCCAAGAATCAGTCCGGCCAATGCACCATTGATCCCGACAATCGCGCCGATCCGGTTTTTGACGCGCGCCAACCCGATATACACGGTATTGACCACGTTCGGCAGTGCCGAGAGTGCCAGTAAACGGAGCAGCCCTGTCCCTTCTTCAACATAGGTGGGACCAAACAGGCGCAGGATGAGCGGCGCAAAAATGATCACGAGCAGCACGATTGGCACCAATAAGCGCGCGATCCCGATCAATGCCCGCCGTCCATAACTGTTAAAGTTCGCCTGATCAATCGTCGCTTCAACGGTCAGCGACGTTGCCATGTTCCCGGCGATGATTTGCAATGAACTGGCAATTGTCCAGGTCAGGTAAAAGTGCGCGTTGGCCGTCGCGCCTGCCACTTGCACGATCAATAGTGGCAACAGTGCCGTAGACATGCTATTGAACAGTGACGCGACATAATTCCCGAAAATGTAGCGCCCGATCTCTCGGATGCGGATCGGTTCAGCTTTTTCCGCCGTTGCGTTGGCGTGTTTGGGAATGAAGTTGCGGAACACGAAATAGTTGACCGGGATCAACGTCAGCAGCACCGAAAGTGTCCATGAGACGAAGATGCCATAATGCGGCGCTAAAGCGGTGAACAGAATCAGAAAGACGATCTTGATTACGGAAAAGATCGCGTTTTCAAACGGCACCCAGATCGTTTGGCGTAATCCGGTGAGTACGCTGTCCTGAATCGAGAAGATGCCCCAGGTCATCACCGCCAGTACAAACCATAATATCGAAGCGGCGCTGCCATTAATGAAATTCAGCGCCGGAGACCAGAGCGGAATCCCGATACAGAAAACCAGGCCAAGCATCGCCGAAAGCACCAGCGTCAGCACATATGAATAGGCCACCAATTTTTGTGTTGCACGCCCGGCTAACGGCACATAACGGATCAATGTACCCTGCAAGTTGAGCTGCGAGACACTTGACAGGAAAATCATGATCGAGATGGCAGCGGAGTTCAGGCCAACATCTTCGCTGGAACTGAAACGTGCGGCCATTGCCCAATAGACCAGTCCCAACCCGGACGTGACCGCCGTGCTGAGTACCAGCGCATAACCGTTCATGTATAGCGGTGTCCGAATATGGCTGATCAGATCGTTCAGGCCGGGCGCTTTTTTGACGTTGCTGGCAGCATTCGTGGCAAGGGCAGTGAGTCGAGAGCGCATTCAGGGTATGACCTTATTCTGTAATGGCTGAGGCTTTTGTGGTGCTGGTTGGCGCGGTACGCGCCTGTGAAGGTGCTAACTCCTGATAAACTGCTTCAAATTGGGGTATAACCGTGCTGGCTAAGAACAAGCTCATTCGCCGTTTGCCCGCCTGACCCATACGCTCGATCAGTGCCGGGTCAGCGACTAATCGTTCGATGGCAGCACTCAACGCATCAGCATCACCTGGCGGGCACAGAATCCCCGTTTCGCCATCGACGACGATTTCCGGGATACCACCAATCCGTGAGGCGATCACCGGGATGCCATTCGCCATTGCCTCAATGATCACAATGCCGAATGCTTCGGGCGCAACTGTTGGCACGATACCTATCAAGGCTCGTCGCCAGGCCATCATTACCAGATCGTGCGGCCAACCTTTGATCATGGTTACATTAGGTGGTAGTTCGGTGGGCGTATCTTCACATTCGCGCCCGATCAAAACGAGCGGCGGCATATTTGGGTGATCTGTCAGTTTGCCGTAGGCTTTAACCAGCACGTCCACCCCTTTGAGATGGCGCAAATCGCCCACAAACAACAGATATGGCACTTTGGGCAGTTGATCCAGGCGCGGGTCAAACTCACTGGCCGGATCGTCAAGCACCCCAACATCATCTGGCACAAAGTTCGGGATCACGTGGTAGGGCAACCGGCTTTTGGACAGCCGATTCAATTCTGCAACTGCCTCACTGACCGTGATAAACTGATCGGCGGCGGCACGTTCAGTGGGGTTCATCGCCCAATTGGATAATGTCGTGAATGTGCCCTTCACCGTTCCATAATGTTGTCCGGCACAGCCCAGACATTTGGCGAAGGCGGGGCCGCTGCACGCCTTATCGCCACGATATAAGAGCAGCTTTTGCGCGCAAATCAGGCTGTAGTCGTGCAGGCTGATGACAAATTTGGCCTTGCTCCAGACTTTCATGGGCGTAAACGAGTGCAAAATCCAGTTATGGGCATGAACGATGTCCGGGCGCTCCTGCCTGATCAGGCGGCGCAAGGCGAGCATGATCTCCGGGTCTGGAAAGGGTGGCGCGTGCTGTCGATCCGTCGTGAACAGCACGCCCGTCGCACGCTGCATGGTGCTGTGAATACGATGAATTCGCACGCCCTGATCGGTTTCTACTTCCGGCAGATCGGACTGTTGAAGGGTTGCTACCGAAACCTCATGACCGCGCGCGGCAAGCGCAATACTCAGGCTTCGGACGTGCGTTTCTTCGCCGCCGATCACAGGCCGATAGAACTGCGCCAACATCAAAATTCGCATAAACCCTCATGCCACACGCATAGCGCACCTGAACCGCCGCCCAGGTAGAGCGATGCTTTACGATAAATACTTTGCGGGCTGTCAACGCGGTACAAAGCGGCGTCGATCTTGTCATAGGGCGTGTTGGGCAATAGCAAGTTTGATTGCCACTGTTCACCCGGCTTGACGGTGATCATCGCCCATTCCTGAATGACCTGACCCGCGCCAGTGATTACTACGCGGTAAGTTATCGGAGCGGTTTCCTCGTTCCGAACACCAAGCTGCACATTCCCTGGCGTCGTGGGCAGCATCCAGAACTGCGTGAAATCCGGCGTCGTTTTGGCCTCAGCGCCGGTACGTGCGACGATCAGCGCCAATACGACGATGATCACGGCCAGGCCAGTCAGAATAGGCGTGATTGGGTTTATCGTCGTTGGCAATGTGAGTGGGCGTGCTGTGAACTGTCCCTGACGGCGCAGCCACCCAGCCCCACCAAACAGCAACGAGAAAACGCCCAGCGCCAGCACCCATGACTGCGCTTGAAGGCCCCAGATCGTTGCGTTCAATACGAGTCCGGTCAAGATCGTGACGGTAAGACTCAGGCCGAGCGTATAAACAAGACTCTCCACAACGCGCGGCATCGCACGCGGAAAGGCCAATGCCGTCAGCGCATAGCCGGGCAAAACGAAGATCAGTAGCAGCCCGGCCAAGCCGCGCAACAGGCCGCCGCTTAGCCCGGCGGAAATCGCCACGATGGTTACTACGAACAAAATCAGTAGATCAAGTGAGTCAGCGCGTTTCATGGAGTGCCCCTGCGTCGTAGATTCGAAT